>CAZJXA010000100.1:0-11080 GCA_964549785.1 uncultured Phycisphaeraceae bacterium
GGCTGAACAAGCATCGGAGCATCGGACGGGGCCGCGGGGGAGGGCGCGGGCGAAGACGCGGGACGAGCCGTGCCCGGCGTGGCGGAGGGGCCGCCGCTTCCGATGAGCGTCCGGAGTTCCTCCTGATACCTGTTAAAGCCGCACTCCTTGAGGTGGGCCATCATGCTCGCGAGGGCGAAGCGGTGTGAAGAGGCTTCGGCAAGATCAAACGCGACCGGGACATCGGCCCGGAGCGTCACGAGTTCTTTGGAGAGCGCGAGGTTCGGAAGAGCCTCCCGCAGTTTCTCGCCGCGCTTGCCTTTGATCTGCCCGGCGTTGGCGGCCAGGTTGTCGAGCGTCCCCCACTCTTTGAGAAGGGCCGCGGCGGTCTTTTCGCCGACGCCCTCGACACCCGGCACGTTGTCGACCGTGTCCCCCATGAGTGTGAGCATGTCGACGACCTGGGATGGGCGCAGACCGGTGTCCGAGTGCAGTTGTGCTTCACCAAAGACGAGATCGGTGTGGATGTCGAAGAGTTCGACGGGCGATTGAGGGGGCGTGCAGGACAAGAGTTGCTTGAGGTCCTTGTCCTTCGAGATGATGCGGATGGCGACGTCGGGGCGCTCGGCCCGCATCCGCTTCACCACGGTCGCGAGCACGTCGTCGGCCTCGAAGCCTTCGGCCCCCAAGAGCGGCACGCCGATGGCGCGGAGCATGTCGAGACAGCGGTTGACCTGGCGCTCAAGATCCTCGGGCGGGGGCGGACGGTTGGCCTTGTAATCGGCGAAGAGTTGGCTGCGGAAGGTGCCGCGATCGCCCGAGACATCGAGGGCGACGGCGACAAACGCCGGGCGGCCCCCCACCGCTCCTTCGCCCCTGAACAGTTTCAGCATCATTCCGACAAAGCCGAACGTCATGTTCGTGGGTTCTTTGGTGACCGGGCTGGTCATGGGCGTGCGGATGGCGTGGTAGGCTCGGAAGAATTGGGCGTAGCCGTCGATGAGGTAGAGGGTTGGCATTGCGTTTCAGACGACACGCCGGGCGTCGTTTATCGCATCATTGCGGACCGAGCGCTGCGGCGCGACGAACCCGTCGTGCTCGGGCCGGAGAACTGGCAACATCGGCACCGAGATTGCCTTGGCATCGTCGGACGTCATGCTGGCATTGTACCGGAGCGCTGGCGTCAACCCGGGACCCATCGCGAGCGTGTTCCCCAGCGCACGGGCCCCGACAAGCGCGGCAGTCGCCAAACAGAACCGACCGCCCGCAAAAGGGGACCAGCGGCGTTGAATAATGGGTGGAGTTGCGGCGCGCCTCGGCGGGGCGTACCGCGGGTGTCAAGCCGGACCCGGCTTAGGGACGTTTCTCGGAGACAGACTTGCTCTTTTCGACGGACGAGCGCACCACGATCGACGGCCCGGCCTGCGAAGAGTGCGGCTATTCCCTCGAGGGATTGATTGTCCGGCCCGAAACCTGGTGTCCGGAGTGCGGGGTCACGATGCTGGATGGCTTATGGACGCCGCAGCCCTGGCCGAGTCGGCGGTGGGTGTTGGTGTTGGTGTGCGGTCCTCTCGCGGCGACTCTGGCTGTGCTCCTGGTCGCGCACTCTGTCCCCGTGGTTCGCAACTGGTTCGTATGGCCGCTCGGTCTTCTGTGGGTGGCGGCGATTGTGAGTTTCGGCGTGTTCGCCCCGATCGGGATGGCCAAGAGCCTGGTCGCAGCGCGGGAACCCAAGATTCGCAGGCGTGCCGTGATGTGGCGGATCACGGTGACGGCGATCGCCTTCAACGCCGCGCTCGCGGCGGGGGCGGGGCTCGTCTTCTTCGCTATGCTGTGATCCCGTGAACGAATCGTCCCCGTCGCCGATTGCAGAACGAGAGGCTTCGGGAGCCTTCGAGGCAGACTGGCTGGAGTTTGCCCGAGGCTTGGGCCCGGGATCGATCGACCTTGTGTACGCCGATCCGCCGTTTTTTACGGGCGAGGTGCAGCGGACCCCTGTCGGGGCGGCCCGGGCCGGGCGCTTCGTCGCCGCCGATTATGACGACCGCTGGACGGATATGCCGGCGTACGTCGGCTGGTTGCGCGAACGGCTGTGTGCCACGCTGCCCGCACTCAAACCCACCGGCGTCGTGCTTATCCACTGCGACTGGCACGCCTCCCATCACATCCGCGTGATGCTGGATGAGGTGATGGGAGCCGACGGGTTCATCAACCACCTCGTGTGGTCCTACGGACTTGGAGGATCATCGCCCAGAAGGTTCGCCCGCAAGCACGACGACATCTTTGCGTACGCCGTCGATTCCGAGCGGTACCACTTCGTGGCTCCGATGGTTCCCGCGACCTCGGCCCGGCTGAAGGGACAGATGAAGAAAGCGACGGATGTCCTTTCGATCCCGTCGCTCAACAACATGGCGGCGGAGCGAACGGGGTATCCGACGCAGAAGCCACTGGAACTGTTGGAATTGCTCATCCTGGCCTTCTCACCCGACGGCGGCACCGTGCTCGACCCGTGCTTCGGATCGGGAACCACCCTCGTGGCGGCCCTTCGGACCGGCCGGCTGGCTGTAGGCTGTGATCTGAACGCCGCCGCGGTGGCGACCTGCCTAGCGAGAATCGCGGCGATTGACGGCGACGGGACGCGGCCCGTTGGGAGTTCGCGGTGACGGCCTTCACAATGCCCACGCTTTCCGGCCCCGTGCGTGCGATAGAGTTGCCCTTATGACTTGGCTGAGGCGGGTCTACGACCGCCGCATCGTGAATGTCAATGTGAATGTGGTTCTAGCGGGTGCGCTGGCACTGGGCTTCACGGTGGGCGTGATGCACCTGGGCGAACGGGCCGGGATTTGGGACCGTCTGGCGGAGCACATCCCGTCGTTCTCGGTGGGGTTTTTCGGTTACCGCTTTGACTTCAAGGGGCACACGTTCGCCGTGACGGGCGTGACGTTGGTGGTTGACCTTCTGGCCGACGTCGCGGTGTACTACGCCTTGCACTGGCTCGCGAATCACATGCCACGGAAGCGTGAATGCGCGCCGATGCCCGGCTATGCCGATCTCTCGTTCATGCGGGACGCGACCCTCGTTCAGTTCGAGCGGGCGCTGCTCTCACCCATTTTGTACGTCGTCGCGCTGGGGCTGCAGAACACGTTGCTGCACCAAGGGTTCAGCCTTTCCGCGGCCACTGCGTGGGGCTTCACCATCGGGATCGCGTGTACGCGGGCCTTGCATACGTTGTGGATGTTGCGGCAGGAACGCCGCGTGGGACTGCCCTCCGCCGCCGACGTGGTGGGGCCGGATGTCGCGGGGAGATAGGTGATGGCTGAACGGGTCGGGATGAATCGGCGGGCACGATCGGGCACCCGCTGATGTGCGGCCTTGGCGCGGTGATCCGGGCGTTCGAGCCGGGGGGAGCTCCTACCGCGGGCGAAGAGTCGGTCCACGAACACTGGCTGGACGCGATGGATAGCGCCGTTGCCCATCGCGGCCCGGACGGCGCGGGGCGGTTCCGTGACCGACAGACTCGGCCCGACGGGTCGGTCGTGGAGATTGCGCTGGTTCACCGGCGGCTTTCGATCATCGATCATGCTGGCGGCGGGCAGCCGATGGTGCGGGAGACCCCCGGAGGGAAGTTGGCGGTGGTGTTCAATGGGTGCATTTACAACCATCGCGCGTTGCGAGCGGAGTTGGAGGGGCTGGGCGAACGGTTTGTCACGGGGCACAGTGATACCGAGGTCATCCTTGCGGGCTGGGCGAGGTGGCGATTTGAAGTTTTTCGGCGGCTGAACGGGATGTTCAGCATTCTGCTGTGGGACGGACGGGATGGGACGTTCGTGGTTTCGCGGGATGCCTTTGGCGAAAAGCCGCTGTACGGCATCACGGATGGACGGGTCAGCGCGTATGCCAATGTGCCGCGGGCGTTAGGGGGGTTTCCACAATCTGCCCGAGGGGCGGCTGATGGCCCTGAGGCGGCGGCGGTTGAGGCAGCGGATGTTCTCTACTTTGGAGCGGTGCGGTGGGTCGGGCGGTTCCGGGGTGTTGAGCAGGCGGAACCGGGCGGCACATATTCCAATCTTGCCGCGACGGACACCGCGTACCAAACGGTGTTCGCGGGGCTCCGGCAGGAGCGGCGTCACGGGGCGAGCAGCCTTCGACGGGGCGCATCGCGATTCGAAAGGGAGACGGCGACGGACGGCATCGCCCGGATGCTGGAAACGGCGGTGCTGGATCGGCTGGAGGCTGACGTGCCGGTGGCGGCGTTGCTGTCGGGAGGGGTCGATTCGTCGTTGGTTTGCGCTCTCGCGAAGCGCTCGCGTCCTGACTTGCTGACGTTGTGTGTGCGGATGCCCGACGATCGCTACGACGAGTCGGGGCACGCGCGGCGGGTCGCGGAGCATCTTGAGATGCCGCACCGGACGGTGGAAGCGGGTGAGCGGCCCGCTGAGGACCTGGTCCGGCTGATCAATCTGCTGGGGCATCCGTTCGGCGACAGTTCGCTTCTGCCGACGTTCTGGGCGTGCCGGGCGGCACGCGAGCATGCGAAGGTGGTGCTGACGGGGGACGGGGGTGACGAAGTTTTCTTGGGGTATGAGAGGTATCAAGCAGTCGACGCGCTGGCCGTCCTGCGGATCTTGCGGCCCCTCCTCGTTCTCTCCCCGCTGTCTCGGGGGGCCGCGACGGAGCCGACGTCACGGGCAGCGAAGTTTGCACGTCTGCTGGGGGCCGCGCGGGGGCGCGGCTATACGGATTTGGTGGCGATTTTTCCGATCTTGGAGCTGTGCGAGTTGGTCTCCCCGCGGATTGCACGGCAGGCCGGCACCGACCGGGCGACAAGTTCAGAGGCGGTCGAGTGGGACGTTTCCGACCACTTCCCCAACGTGCTGCTCCGCAAGGTGGATCATGCCGCGATGGCCGCGGGCGTTGAGACACGGGCTCCGTTTCTGGATCATCGGCTCGCGGCGGCGGTGCTGCCGCTGGGCCGCTCGGTTCTGTGCCCGCGCGGGGAGCGCAAAGGTCTTCTGCGGGCGATCGCCCGTCGGCACCTGCCGGCGGGAATCGTCGACCGGCCGAAGCAAGGCTTCGCGATTCCGATCGGGGAGTGGTTCCGGACGGACTATGGCGGGTTGAAGGCGTTGCTGACGGACGCGCTGGGCTCGGCCGATCCGTTTCCGGAGTCTCGGCTCGGGGTTGAGATCAGCATGGCGACCGTGCGGCGGATCGTTGACGAGCACATGGAGGGCCGCCGGGACCACTCGCAGCGACTCTTTATGCTGCTCTCGACCGCGATCTGGTGCCGCTCGGCGGCTTAGAATCCGCTCACCCGTTTTCCGACCCGACACGTTTCAACCTTTTGCCCCGAGCGGACCGATGATTCGACCCGTGCACGAACTTCTTTCTCGCCGAATCCTGATCCAGCGTGGCCTGTTGCTCGGGGGCGCTGCGCTGGCGGGCAACTCGCTTCTTGCGGGTTGCCAAGCCGCGCCCGCGGGCAACTCGGCGGCCCTTCCGGGCCCACAATGGCCGACGGAGCACGTGCTGCCGCCCGTCTCGCACGTCCCCGGCGGGCCCGCGCACGCTCCCGCACCGCCCGCCGGGCCGGTCAAGCATGTCATCCCTCGGGCCGCCTGGGCCAAGGCCGGACCCAAGATGTCGGTTTCCAAGCCGATGCGGGGCGTACAGCGGATCACGATCCACCACGATGCCACGAACTCGTCGGGGCTTCGCGGTCAGGCCGCGGTGGCGCGGCGTCTTGAAAGCATCCGCCGGTACCATCGCTCGAGGGGTAGCGAGTGGGTTGATATCGGGTACCACTACATCATCGACCCCGAGGGCCGGGTCTGGGAGGGTCGTCCGCTCGCGATCGAGGGGGCGCACGTCAAGCAGACCAACGACCACAATTTGGGCGTCATGCTGATGGGCAATTTCAGTCAACAGCGCCCAACGGCGTCGCAGATTGCGACGCTGAACGGCTTTGTGCGGGATCAGATGCTGCGGTATCGGGTGTCAACGAACCGGTTGTTCACTCACCAGGAACTGAAGAGTTCGGAGTGCCCCGGAACCAACCTGCAGTCGTACATGAATACGGCGCGTTCTCGCGGCGGCCGGCTGGTTGTGGGCTGACTCGATCGAGTGCCATAAACGCGGAACTTCACGGTCCCAGCATGACCTCATCGGGGCGGGTGGGAACTTCCGTGCCGCGGATGATGAGGGGCTGACGGCGACCCGATTTGGCATGACGGTCGGCGAGTTCGAGGGTGGCCTCGATGAGGGCTGGCAACCAGATGTTGTCGCCATCGACCACCGGCGTTGAAAGCCAGATCACCGAACCGTCGGATCGGAGGGCGCTCTGCCCTTGGCCGGCATGATTCGACGAGTTCTCGAGGGCGAAGGCGAGTTCCTTGTTGCGGATCCGCCGGACAACGGGTGATGCGTCGGCGAGAATCACCAAAGGGCGGCTGAAGCCCCATAGCTTTTTGCAGGTCTGGGTGGGGATCGCATAGGAATACGAAACCTCGGAAAGGCACTTCCAATCGGCCTCGGCCGGCTGGCAATCCCCGCCGGTGGCGGTGGGGTTACCCGGGCACGCGAGGTCGCCCAGTTTGGCATACTCGTATTTCGCGAGTGTGAACAAATTGGCGGAGTTAGACCGACCGGGAACGCCGACGTCCCACCAAGGAACGGCTCCGCTGAAACCCGCGGTCATGGGCATTGAGCCGTCAAAGTCCGACCCGTACGAACCCATCGCGCCCGCGACGTTCGACAACCGCGAACGGCACACCGCCTTGGAGGCGTGTTGGCGGCCTGCAGCCATCATGGGCCACACCACTGCGGCTGCAAGAAGTATCGCGGCGGCGGCCGAGGCGACATCCCGGAGGCGGGCCGAGGTCACCCGACGGAAGGGATACGGACCATGAGCCCGACGAAGCGCCGCGGGCCGGGGGGCGGCCTGGACAGCGGCGACGGTTGAGTCGATGCGTTCTCGCCGGCGGGAATCGGTGGACACGGAAGTTGGTGCTGCGGGTGCACCGGCGACCAGCCGACCGATGAACGCGGCCCGCTCGGCCCTGCTGCGGAGCGATGCCGGAACTTTGGACGGGGTTAATTCCGAGGAGAAGAGGGCATCAACCGCGTCCTCATCTTCGGGCAGAAGCACGCTCTCAAACTCGCTGGGGCCGGCCGATTTGGGAGCCAGCAAGACGCGGGCGATCACCGCGTTGATGAGCGTCGACCGGGCATCGGCCGAGTGCGCCGAGACCGGCGGGATGAGGTTGCTGAGGAGTGCGTGGGCGGAAGAAGCTCGCGCGGCGTGGGCCGGAGGAACTTTGGATGGATTCCAATGGCTCGTGGCCAGCGCGTCGAGGGCCTCGCGACTCGGCTCATTGAGGTGATGGAAGATGTCAGGGATTTCGTCGGGCATGGGTGTGTGGGCTGAAGTTTCGAAATGATGAATGGACTAGGAGTTGATCGTGGGCTGTGCCGCGGACCATTTCTTGGCGAACGACGCGACCGCCGAATGCAGCCGCGATTTGACGGTGCCGAGCGGGATTTCGAGTTCGTCAGCGATCTGGGCGTACGTCAGACGTTGGAAGTATGAAAGAAGCAGGATTTCACGCAGGGCGTAGGGAAGTTGATCAAGAACCTTCTGGACCGCCGCACTGGTTTCCTCGTCGTTCAGGCGTGCATCGGGAGACGGAACGCGGATCTCCATCAGATCGATGAACGTCCCGGAGTTGCCGTCGGACCCGTCGCCCGACCCGTTGAGGGGGGCGGAAAGGTCGAGCGTCTTCCTCCGGCAATTCTTACGCATGTAGTCCCGGGCTTTGTTCGCCGCGATTGTAAAAAGCCAGGGCCGAAACTTGCGGGAGGCGTCAAAACTGTCCTGGGAGGTGTGAACCTGCAGGAACGCCTCCTGAAAGACGTCTTCGGCCCCGGCGGCATCGCCCATCAGCCTGTTCAGGAACCGGATGAGGTCGTCATGGTGCCGATCGACGATTACCCTGAACAGGGAGGCGTCGGCGGTCTGCCGATAACGCTCGAATATTTTTTCATCGGATTGGGATTCCAACGGGTAGGGTCCTGTCCGCAAAGGTGTCGTGCGCTGCGGCGACGCCGTTCGAGAAGCGATTTATGAGCCAGCCGCCGAGAGATTGCACACGATTGTGCCCGTTTGACGAGAGAATGTTACACCGGTAGAAGTACTGAAGAGCCGCATGCCTTTGGCCCGGAGTGCCGGCGCATGAAGATCAAGATAGCGGGAAAGTGCGGCAGCGTCCGGAAACGTGTATCGGGTTTCCACCCGACAGTCGGACCCGTCGGCAACGACCACTTGGGCCGAAGAGGCTCCGGCCACCAGCACCGCTTGAACATGGCCGTCGATGAGCCATGCGATGTACTGCTCGCGCATCTCGGTGCCGGTTAACTGAGCGGTGACGGAATAGGCGACGGCGGTCATGGGCGACAAGCCTACCCGTTCGCGGGCGATCGGGGATGCCTGCCCGAGGGTTTTCGGTCGTTCGCGCGGCGGCAATAGACTCCTCCAAAGATCGTTAGAATGAGTGGTGCGATTGTTTTACGAATCCGGAGTCTCTGTTGATCACCGAATCGGGTATGAATGGAATGCCCGAGGAAGATCTGCCCCCGCTTTTGGGGAGGGCGGCTGCGGGCGATGCCGAGGCATGGCGATCGTTGGTGAAGCGGTACGGGAGAAGGTTGTTCGCGCTCGCCAAGAGCCGCTGCCACGACCCGGAGGTTGCGGAGGACATTACTCAATCGGTCTTTGCCACCGTGGTGTCCAAGTTGTCGGCGGGCGAGTATGCGGAGGAAGGCAAATTCGAGAGCTGGCTCTTCCGCGTGGCGATGAATCGGATTCGGGACCACATCCGGCGGGTTCGGCGGCAGCCGGTGTACGCCGATTCGGAAGTGGTGGCAGCCGCGGCCGGGGCGGGCACGAGTTTTGGAAGTTCGGAGGTTGAAGTCTCGGATTCAAGCAAGCTGGAACGGCTCCGCGAGGCTGTGCAGGGGTTGTCTGACGCGGATCGCGAGGTCATCGAGTTGCGGCATCACGGTGGGATGAGTTTCAAGCAGATGGCGGACGTGCTGGAAGAACCATTGGGAACCCTGCTGGCGCGGCATCACCGGGCGTTGCGGAAGTTAAAGGAAGTGCTCGAAGGGGCGGGGCCTGAGCCGGCGATCGGGTTCGGAAACGACAAGTCGAAGCCGGCGAGGGCCGCGATTGCTCGAAGGAAGGGTGAGTGAAATGAAAGACACGACTGAAACGGCTCCGGAAGAATTTGCTGAGGTCACGCGGTTGCTGGATTCGCTTGCCACGCGGGAGCGTCAATCGATGCCGGCGGCGTTCGAGGGTCGTCTGGCCGCGCTGCATGACACGCGGGCGGTTCGACAGCCCCGCGGCGAAACCGAGCCTCCTGCGATGCGTCTTGTTCACCCGGCGGTTGGTCGTGATGCACCGGCCCCGTCGAAGCGGCCGGTGCGCGGTTCGTCGATTCGTATCGCCGCGGCCATCGGGCTGGCGAGCGCGGTCCTGGCCACCATTTTCGCCGGCAGAGTCGCCCCTTCCGGCGGACTCGGGGGGGCTTCGTTGGCGACCGGGCTTGGAGCGACGACGCTGGAATCGGATCTGGAACTGGACGTTGAACGCCTGCTCGCGGTGTACGCCGCGTTTGACGGCGACTCGGCCTTTGACCTGCCCATGATTCTGGACGATGCGGGCGCGTTCGGCGAGAGCGTGAAGTCCGGGACATCGCCGGACGGCGACTGGATGGAGGAATCGTTATGAGGCGTGGGCTGTTGTTCGTAGCGTGTGTGGCCGGAGGGGCCGTGGCTCTTGGCCTCGCGGTTCCTGCGGCGAATGGGCAACCGTCGGGGTCTGAACCGACCGTCCAGCGCGAGGCCGTGCCGGCCCCGGTCCGTGACCGCATTGATCCGTCCCGACTGAAAGCCCGTCTGGAGGAGCGACGGGACCAATTGGCCGCAGCCGCAACGGCGGTCGAAAACGCCATCCAGCGACTTGAGAATGGATCACCGCCGGAGGAAGTGGCCGCCGATATGGAACGCTTGGCCGATGAGGTTCGGGGCGGCGACGCGCGCGACACGAGACGCTTCCCCGGTCGAGATGGAGGCCGGAGGTCGGGCGAGCTGCGCGAATCGCGCAATTCGCAAGCCCCGGTCGATCACGCGGCAACCCTTGAAATACTCAAGGAGGTTGCCCCGGCGTTCGCCGCCCGGGTTGAATCGGTGCGGGCCTCCAACCCCGAGGCGGCGGACCGGATGATGGGCCGCATGGCCCCCCGGCTTCGAGAGGCCGCGCGCACCCGAACCACTGATCCGGAGTTGTACGAGTTGAGAGTCGCCGAGATTCGATCGGGGATCGACGTGCTCGAAGCCGGCCGCGCCTACCGAGAAGCCGTGGGCACCGGCGACGCCGGTGCGATCAGCGGGGCGCTGGCCGCAGTGAAGGGTGCGGCGGAGAACCAGTTTGACGCCCGCCTGGCGACCGAGAGACGCGAACTGCTCGCGTTCGAGGCCCGTGTTGAGGAAATTCGTGGTCAACTCACGCGTCGAACCTCGGAGCGCGAGGCGATGGTGAACGCGTTCGTGGAACGAATGACGGCCGAGGGCGGCGAGCGCGGGCACAGGAAATCGCCGCTTTAAAAACGCGTTGCGCGGGTTTCCGCTCGTGGTCAGGAAACGATCGCCCCGGGCCCGATGTCTTTCTCGGGCGTGAGAAACACGACGCGGCGTGGCTCGGCCCCGCCAGCCTCTTTGGGCACGTTGCTGGCCGCCAAGAGCATGCCTCGGGACTCCTCACCCCGGATGATCCGGGGCGCGAGGTTCGCCACGATCACGATGCTCCGGCCGATCAATTGCTCGGGCGTGTAGTGTTCACGGATCCCGGCGCATATCTGCCGGGGTGTTCCGCTGCCGTCGTCGAGCCTGAGCTTGAAGAGGCGGTCGGCGGTGGGATGGAACTCGGCGTGGACGATGGTGGCGATTCTCAAGTCGATTTTAGCGAATTCCTCGAACGTGATGACGGGCTTGGCCTCGCCCGGCGCGGGGGGAGCCTTGGTCGGGGCAGCACCGGGAGATG
>CAZJXA010000101.1:0-10938 GCA_964549785.1 uncultured Phycisphaeraceae bacterium
TTTTGTTGTCCACCCCTCATCTGCTCTGCGTTCGTGGCCTGAGCCGCCGCGGCGGGCGTGCTGGAACGACCCCGAACCTTTTCTCGCCCGCAACCGTGAGCCTCCTACCGTCCCTTTCGGCGGCGATTCAAGCGCCGATAACTGCGGGGCGTCCACCCCCGCTCATCCGTCTACCTGTTTTGAGGCAGGCTCCCGCGACAGGCGAAGGGGCCGGAGATCGAGAATGAGAATCGACGTCATCGGCCGCAAGATCGAAGTCACCGACGCCATCCGCGCGTACGCGGCCACCAAGGCCGACAAACTGACGAAATACTTCGACGGCCTCCAGCAGGTGACCGTGACGCTCAGTCGCGTCAGCGGGCAGGCAACCTCGGATTTCGAAGCCGAACTTGTTCTCGACGTCGAAAAGCACAAGGACTTTGTCTCGCACGCCACCGGGAAAGACGTGTACGCCGCGATCGACTTGGTCCTGGAGAAGGGGGAACGCCACCTCCGGGAATTCAAGGAACAATTGAAACAAAGCAATCACTGAGGTGCCGTTCCGACGCCCGCATCTGAACCATCGCGATTTCCATGCCGCGAATCCTCTCGGAAGAGAACGTCGGCAAGAACGGACCTCCCGGAGTCGGACCCTGTGCTGAAGTTGACCTCGTTTGTCGCTCCGCTGGCGATTGTCCCGCAACTTAAATCGGTCGATCGGGACGCCGTGATCGGGGAACTCGTCGACGCGGTCGTCGCGTCGGGGGCGGCCCCCGCAGAAATCCGCGCCGAGTTGCTGAGCCGGGTGCTGGAACGGGAGAAACGGGGCAGCACGGGTTTCGGGAAAGGCGTTGCGGTTCCGCACGTCAAGCACAAGCAGGTCGCGCGGATGACGGCCGCGATCGGCGTTTCGGCGCGGGGCGTCGAATTCAACGCCCTCGACAAACAGCCAGTGTTTTCGGTGGTTCTGCTGCTCAGCCCGGAAGACCGACCGGAAGAGCACCTCCAGGCGATGGAAGTCATTTTCAAGAACCTCAGTAAAGATTCGTTCCGGCGGCTCCTGCGTCAGGCGACCACCGTCGAGGACATCCGGACCCTGCTCGAAGAATCCGACGGCACTCACCTCGTGGGGTGAAGGGCCGGAACCGCGCTCACCTTAACGCCCTTGCCCAAACTCACCGTCACCACCGTCATCATCAATAAACTGGGCCTTCACGCCCGGCCCGCGATGTGCTTTGTGGACTTGGCGGGCACATTTTCGTCGGCGATCACCGTTCGCAAGGACGAGACGACGGTCGACGGGAAGTCGATCATGGAGATGATGATGCTGGCGGCCAGCAAGGGCGCCGTCCTCGAGATCACGGTCGAGGGCGACGACGCGGAAATCGCGGCTAAGAAGCTCAAAAGCCTTGTGGACGGGGGTTTCGAAGAAGAATGAGGTGGGGAGCCACTCGAAGTCACTGGTGCCGCCCAGCCGTTACGAAAAAACCCCACCGAGGGGCGGGGTTGAAGAACTTCCGATGACCTTTTGTCGCTTCCCGTGACCTGACTGTTTGTGGATTCTTCCGAATTGCAGCCTGTCAGTTGGCCAACTTCGGGCCGCCCTGCGGGCGCTGACCCAGGTTGATCTCACCCGCGCGTTCCTCGTACTGCCGGACGACCTGACCGAGGCTGATCGCCAGACGCTTCGCGCCCGCCCAGTTGAGGACGACGCGGCTGCCGACGGCGAAGACCAGCGTGGGCTGATTATCCTGCCCCGGGACGGGGAGGTTCATGCCGAAATCCAGAACAACCTCATCCTGGGTGGTCGAGGTGCGAATCGTGTTCGCGTAGGTCGTTCCCATCTTGGTTTCGTCGATGCGGAGTTGGATCTGACGTTGTTCGGTCTTCTCGGTCTTGTCGTTGTCGGCCATGGCTCGTTAGATCCTTCTCGTGGCGCGCCGTAAGGGGGGCGATGCCGTCGTGCGGAAAAGCGGCGGGAAAACAGCAGCAAACCCCGGCAACAGAACCCTGTCGCGCACCGGTCACCACGGCTCGTGCGAGGCCTGAACAATCAGACCCGCCGCCAATCAAAGTAGCGGCCCGCCCTGTAGGTTGAGAGTGTACGTCGCCGGACTCCACGGGGTCCAGACAAATGCCCGATTCCGGAACTCCAAACCGGGTTTCGGGTACGCTTCTCTCCACCATGGTTGAGCCCGCCCCTCCATCCCGCTCCGCACCCGCGCCGGGCGTCTCCCTGCGTGAGTTTCCCGTCCGCCCGGTGTGGCCGCGTCTCCTGTCGACCGCCAAGATCGCGGCGGCACCCTCCCGCATTCTGTTGGGGTCGCTCTTGGTGGTCGTACTCGGGCTCATCGCCGGGATTCCCCGACTGTGGATTTCGGACGGCGCCGCCGACCCCGCCAAGGTCGCGGGCGAGTGGACGTCGCTCGCCGCGGGTCGGTTCGAAAAGGCCTTCCGCGGGCTTGATCTCTCCGAATTCATCGGCGGCTCGGTCATGCTGCTGGTCGATTCCTGGGCGATGGCGTTCAAGTCCGACCCGTGGTCGTTTTTGGCGATCGCGGTCCCGGGATTGGCGATCGCCGGAATCATCGGGGGGGCGATTGCGCGTTCCGCCGCGGAAACCTTCGTCGGCCGGAGCACACCGACGGGCACGAACGCGTTGGCGTTCGCCCTGAGACGGGTCCGATCGTTCGGTGTTGTGCTGCTAGCCCCGTTGGTCGTGATTGGGTTGCTGTACTTGGTCAACGCGATTGCGGGATGGGCGGCGTTATCCATTCCGTGGGTGCAGGTGGTGGGGTCGGTGCTGGCGTTGGTCGCGATCGGATTCGCGGCGTTGATGGTCGCCCTCGCGGCGGCGTACGTCGTCGCCGCCCCGATGCTGCCGGGGGCGCTGGCCTGCGAGGGGACCGATGCCATCGATGCGGTTCAGCGGGTGGTGGCGTACGCGTGGTCGCGTCCGGGCCGAACACTTCTGTACGGTGCAACGCTTCTGGTGCTGGGCATTCTGCTGGCCTCGATCATCGGGGCGACAGTCGGACTGGTGAATCAGATCGCAGCGCAGTCGCTCACCGTGTGGTTGCCGGGCGACAAAGCGGCGTATCTGCGGATGTGGCTTATCTCCGGTGAGGCCGCCTACACGATGACGATCAACGAGACGGCGTCTCTCAAGGCGTCGGGCCGGGTGCTCGGATTCTGCGGCAAGGTTCCGACGGTTCTGGGCGCGGGGTATCTCCTCAGCTTCGTGTTCTCGGCGGGCTCGGTGTGGTATCTCTTGATGCGGCTGGTGTGCGATGGCCAGGAGCCGGAGGAATTGTGGTTCCCCTCGGGGCCGGTGGCGCGGCCGGACGAGGGTGGGGGTTCTGCGGGCACAAACTCGGAAACGGGCGATGAATGAGCGTTCCGGAGCGATTGGTTCGGGCGGGCTGAACAGCGCGGTTGTCGAAATAGCCGGCTGGCTCGCCGAGGCTGGCGCGAAAGGTCTGGAAATCAGCGATGGGACTGCGGTGCGGGCTTTACCAGTGCGCCGCACCGACCTGCCACGAGAACTTCGGGAGATGATTGACTCGGGCGGTGTCTGCCGCTGTGAGTGGAACGCGGGCGGGATGGAGATTCAACTGACGGCGGAAGGGCTCACGGTTCGGGCCGTGTCGGCGGCGGATGCGGAATCACTGGTGCAGCGGGTGTGCGGGTCCGAAACGGGAGTAACTCAGGGCTGAATGAAGTGTCCCCTACGCTCGTTGCGAATATGCCAACTCCTCGCTACGTCGGAAAGACTCCGCAGGCCACACCGATCCCCGAGATCGATTTTGCAGGCGTGACGCCGCTGTTGGCACCCGCGGAGTTTCTCGCAGCAGCGTCGGAACTGGGGGTCGAGTTTGAGCCGGGCGACGTTGAGAAACTCGGGCTGTTTCTGGCCTGCATGCTGGCCTTCAACGAGACCACGAATCTCACGGCCATCATCGAACCCGGGCTCGCGTGGCGGCGGCACGTGCTGGATTCATTGACGCTGCTGGCGCCTCTGGCGGAGGTGCCAGAGGACGGATCGCTCATCGATGTCGGTTCGGGAGGCGGGCTGCCCGGAGTGCCCCTGGCCATCTGCTGTCCCCGGCTCAAGATCACGCTGCTGGAGGCGACGGGTAAGAAGGCGGATTTCCTGAGGAAGGTTTCTGCGGCGCTGGGTCTGGCGAACGTGACGGTGGTGGCAGCCCGAGCAGAAGTCGCGGGGCACGAACGAGGTGAAAAAGTTTCCGCCGGGGGCGTCGACGTTCGCGAAGGGGGCTTACGCGAGGCGTTTGACGTCGGGGTCGCGCGGGCGGTGGGCCGGGTGAATGTGCTGGCCGAGCTGGTCCTGCCGTTCGTCAAACAAGGCGGGATCGCGCTCTTCATCAAGGGCGAGAAGGCGACCGAAGAACTGGCCGAAGGGCTTCACGCCCTCGCGGAACTCGGGGGCGAGCATGTGGCGACGATCGAGACGCCCACGGGGAAGGTCGTTGTCATCGACAAGGTGAATCGGACTCCCCGCATCTATCCGCGCGCGGATGGCGAGCCCAAGCGGACGCCGATCAGTGAACCGCGTTCACGTCGGTGATCGGGGTGGGGGTGTTCAGGTCCCCATCGCGGCGACGCGGCGCGGGTCGGTTCTCGCGATGATGTCGCTGACGCCCTGTTGATTGAAGCCCTTGAAACCGTCGTTGCGTTCGAGGTTCTCCATGTGGCTGCCGATCGCGCCACTGGCGCGGAAGAGGTCGGCCTGCTCCCTCGTGATATACCCGTCGGCGAGGACGCGGTCGATCCGCTTCGGATCGATCGTCCAGCGTTCGCCCTCGGTAAAGGCCTGGCGGAGGTAGGGGAAGGTCGTGAAGGGGGCCATGGTCTTGACGGATGCGGTTCGCTCGAGCTGCTCGACTAACGCGTGCCAATCAAACTGGCATTCCAGATGGTGCATGCCCGCCTGCAACAACGCCTCGCCATGGAGCGCGCACCAGAGGCCCACGGTGCCGAGTTTGTCGCGGCGTTCGGTGAAGCCCCGGTGCGAGAAATCGCCGAGAAGTTCTTCCGGGCTCATGTCGACGTCGTTGAAGGTGGTGATGCCGGTCACCGGGGCTTCCATGACCTGTGCTCCCCAGCCCGCCTCGGCCCCGGCATAGAACGCTTCGCGGCAATGGAAGCCCAGTTTTTCCCAAAGGGCGACGAGGTCGGTAAAGGTGTCGCGGGAGCACCGGTAAGTGTGGTGGTCGTGATTGGCCCACCCAAGACCGAGTTTGCACTGCCGGCCATACTGCACCTGGGCGGCCCGATTTCGCCGCATCCAATAGCGCCGCTCGGCCTCGAAGAAGAGATCGCACGTCCAGTCGCGGCCGATGTCGGCGATGGAAGCGTCCACCCGACAATTCATGTCGTCAAAGCCGGCGGCGTCGCCGGTATTGAATCGCTCGCGCCGGCAGAAGCTTTCCAAGTGGCGGACGGCCGCGATCTGTTTCGCAGGATTGGACGGCAGCGGCGCGTAGCCCCGCCAGCCGTGCCGCTCGATGACCATCGTCGAGCCGTTGTCACCCTCAAAGGCGGTCGCGAAACGGAGTTGCGAAAACGGCTCCCCATACACCGTCGGCTTGGCGAGGTTGTGGACCGAAAGGAACTCCGTCACGCTGTCGACCTTGAGGGCGACGGTGATGCCGCGGGCTCCGGGATCGAGGACGAGGGATGGGAAGATCCCGAGGTCGCAGACGAAGTTGTAAGGCTCTCCATCGACGGGGCGGGCCTCGAAGCCCACTTCGATGGCCCGTGCGCGAGTCTCGGGCGTGCCGGGGAGGCGGATGTGATCGATCCAATCCTTGAAGCGGGTTCCGGTCTCGTCTTTCATCCGACGGGCGAGGGTCGACGCCGGCGGGCATGTCCGCAGCAATTCGTCGGAAAAGGAATCGACAAGCCGCTGGGTGGCGGGCTGGGGCTGCCAATTGAACTTTGTGAGGTGTTCCACCATAGCGGTCATGCTCAAGTCTCCTGCATCTGAAAAAACGAAGTGTGGCCGACTATAGGTTTCAGGCCGAGGAACAGGCGGTGCGATGCATCCCGTCGTGGCCGCCCCGGCGTGCGGAATCCGACGACCGTTCGTGCCGCCGGGTGGGAACGGATGCCCCCCGCGACCTTCGGTAGTGGGGGCGAGTCCCCGCAATAGGCATCGGATCGACCCGTTCTCTCCGGTGCGGCGAGATCGAAGAATCAGGATCGAAACGTGGAGGGTCGGGCATGTTGAACATAATGCGGGTGATGGTGTTGGCGGCTTTTTCGGCGATCGCGACAGCCCAGCAAACGGGGCCAGATGAAAAGGCTGGCGGGGTGGGCAGCGAGGCAGCGCGGGCCGAGGGCAAGGCAACGCCGCGGGCCCGCCTTCAATCAGATCTCGACCGCCGGACGTGGTCGGTGGAGGGACTTGAACGGATCGCACTGGTGCATGTGCCGACGGACGGCGCGGAGACAGAGATGCCCGTGGTCTTTGCGTTTCATGGGCATGGCGGCGGGGCCCGTCAGGCGTCTCGGTCGTTTCGGTTGCACACGCTGTGGCCGGCGGCGATCGTCGTGTACATGGAGGGAGTGCCGACGCCCGGCGCGCTCACCGACCCCGAGGGGAAGCGGAACGGCTGGCAGAATCGCTCCGGGCTGCACGACGACCGTGATCTGAAGTTCTTTGACGCCGTGCTGGCGACGCTCAGAACGGATTACAAGGTCGATGCAGCGCGGATCTTCGCGATGGGGCACTCGAATGGCGGTGGGTTTACCTACCTGCTCTGGAAGGAGCGTCCGGAGATCTTTGCCGCTTTCGCGCCCTCGGGCTCATTCACTCTCGAGGCACCGAATCTGACGCCCAAGCCCGCGCTGCATATCGCGGGCAAGGCGGACGAGTTGGTAAAGTTCCGGAATCAGGAGCGAACGATCGAGGCGATCCGGAAGGTGAACGGGTGCGCCGAAGCCGGGACGGCCTGGGCGGAGGACTGCACGATGTACGCATCGACGACCCGGACACCGCTCGTGACCCTTGTGCATGAAGGGGGCCACAAGTACCCGAAGGAGGCACCGGCGTTGATCGTGAAGTTCTTCAAGGAGCAGCAGAAGGCAGACGCGGAACATCCCGCGCAAACGCCCGAATAGGTTTCTGCGGCGCGATGGGAGTGGGGGCTGGTGTCGCCGCGGGAATCAGCTCGCCTGTGCCCGCGGGTGGGCTTTCGTGTAAGTGTCCTGCATGCGCTGCGTGGTGAGGTGCGTGTAGACCTGCGTGGTCGAGAGAGACTGGTGGCCCAGGAGTTCCTGGACGCTCCGCAAGTCGGCGCCGTTATCAAGCAAGTGGGTGGCGAAACTGTGGCGGAGAGTGTGCGGGCTGATGGTGGGGTCGAGTCCGACGCCCTTGAGGTATTTATCGAGCTTGCGGCGAACCGAACGGCTGCTGAGACGACCCCCGTGCTTATTAAGGAACAGGGGGAGGTCGGACGCGTTCGCGCGGGCGGCCGGGCCGAACTTGGGATCGGTTTTGAGGAGGTCAACGTAACGGACGATGGCCGCGAGCGCGTGCGAACCCAGCGGCACGATCCGCTCTTTCTTACCCTTGCCCTTGACGCGAAGGGCTTCACCCAAGAGGTCGAGATCGGGGACGGCGAGACCGACGAGTTCGCTGACGCGGATGCCGGTCGAGTACAAGGTTTCGAGCATGGCGCGATCGCGGCGGCCGAGCACGTCCGCGTCGCTGGGGGCCGAGAGCAATCGCTCGACCTGATCGATGGTGATCGCCTTGGGGAGTCGCTTGCCCTGGCGGGGCGTGCGGATCATGATCATGGGGTTGCTGCTGCAGAGTTCACGCTTGTCGGCCCACTTGTAGAACGAACGCAGGGTCGCGATCTTCCGGGCCATGGTCGCGGGTGAGTAGTGCTGCTCGCCGAGGCGAGCCAGAAACGCGCGGATGCTTTCGGCGGTGGCACCGCAGATATGGTCCGTGATGGTCCGTGTGCCGATGCTGCCAGCGACACCGGGCGCGGTCGCGATCGGCCGTTCGCCGCTCTCGATGGCGCGAAGGGAAGCGGTTTCCTTGGCCAGATCGGGGTCGATTTTAAGGGAAGTCTGAAGGAACTCGATGTATTGCCGCAGGTCGGCACCGTAGCAGCGGGCCGTGTAGGGGCTGAAGTGCCGCTCATCGGCAAGGTATGAGGTAAAAGCGTCGGTAACGGGAAGCGTCGACATTTCCAACACTCCGAAAGCCGCCGGCGACCGCCGCGGGCAGCGGCAGCGGTATTGGGCGGAAGGCGCGAATCTGAACAAACCGGACGTGGCAATAACTCTCATCAAGTCGGCATTTCCGACGTTCGTCTTGACCCCTGTCGGCGTGGTTTCCGAAAAGTCCGAGAAACCGGAGGTCCGTTTGCGGCCCGTACGGTAGGGCGAATACCCGGTATTAGGGAATTTGGTGGACGCATTGCCGCAGGAGGCGATGCGTCCAATAATGTTCGCTCGAAACCGGCTGTTGGATCGATAAAATTCAAGCCGATTTTGCGCGAGCTCGCGACCCGTGCCAAGATTTATTCGTCGGATGCCCCTGCGCGCCCTGAGCGGACCCACTCGGAGCGGAGCAGATCGTCCATGATCTGGTATGCCGCGAACTCGCCGAACAACTCGGCGCTGGCGAGATACCGTCGCCACGCAAGGGCGGTCGTGTCCTGGCTGCGGCCGATCGCGAACTGACGGACCTGCATCTGGGTCTCGTGGCTCTTGCCGTCAAAGACGGCAGACGTCGTGGACATCGGTTCGGCGCCGGTGGATTTGGGGGGAAGGTCGGAGGTTTGCGTGGCGAGCGACTGGGGAGCCAGCGACTCGCTGACGTTCGGCCCCGACTCGCTGAAGAGGGCCAAGGCCATCCCCAGCGTGGGGGTGTAAGGGTCGTAGGCCGTGATCGAACCCACCACCACGGCATCGACGCCCAGCGCAGAACCCAGTTGTCGGGCTTCGGTAGGGTTGGAGACAGACGCCATTTTGAGCGACGTCATTGCCTGCAGGACGCGGTTGAGCGGCACGACCCGCACCCCGCGGATTTGCTCGGTCGCGGCGATCAGTTTGTCGGTCAGGATTTTGGAATCGACAACGGTGGTGCCAGACTCGTTCCGAAGCGGGAGAACGGCCCAGAGGCGTTCACCCTGCGCAGCGTCATAAGGGGCGACCAGGACGCGCGGGGCGACGAGTTCGGGCTTGGGTGGCGAGCAGGCGGGGAGGAAAATGGCAGAAAGCAGCACGCAAATCGCAGATGAAAGCGGGCGGAGCACGGTTGGCTGATGAATGACTGCTCGCGGCGTGTCTGGCATGGGCGTCATTCTGCGGTGTGCCCCTTCCACACACGCGGGAGGCCCAGCCGTTCATTCGGCATCGGCCTGTCCGAGCGTTTCGGGCGGGGTTTCGGAGTCGGCGGCGACAGGGTCGGGCGTGCGGATGGCGAGTTGAGCGGTGGCGACAGCGGACGCCATATCCATCGACCAGACGCCGTTTCGACCGTCACGGTTGCTGACAAAGAATACTCGCTCGGGCGAAGCCCACGCCGGACTGGTCGCGGTGGCGGACGAGCCCGTAAGGCGGACTTGGCCTTCGCCGCTGCTGTGCATCATCCATAGTTCGGCCGTCGCCGCGGGCGACGGGGCCGTGGTGGGTTCGGCCTGGGCGTAGACGACCCATTCGCCGTCGGGGCTCCATTCAGGATTGATGAACGCCTTGCTGCCGCTGGAGGCGAGCATCGAGGGCTGCCCTGCGCTGGCGGGGCCCACGTCGATCGACCAAATGGCGAAGGATCGGCTGCCGCGCTCGCGACCGAGTTGGAAGAGGATGCGGTCGGTGCCGTTGGGACCGGTGCCTCCGACGGGGCACCAGCGGGGGCGGTAGCCAAGGCCGATGAAGGTCGGATTGCCCGACGAGGTCAGCGGAATGGTCCACATCTCCCACTTGCCTGAACCGATGTTCCGGCGGGAGAACACGAGTCTGGAACCGTCGGGGCTAAAGGATGGGAAAACTTCGTCCTCGACCCCGTCGGTGAGTTGCAGGGCACGGCCACCCGCGACGGACATGACAAAGAGATTCCAATTCCCGGAACGGTTGTTGGCATAGGCAATCGTGGAACCGTCCGGGCTGATCGCAGGCATGGCATCCTGGGCGGGGTCGTTGGTCAGCTGGGTGACCATCCGACCGGCGATGCCCTTGATGAAGATGTCGGAGGTTTGGCTGTGCTGCGTGCTCGCGAAGACCAGGAAGGCACCGTCGCGGCTGACGCACGGGTCAAAGTCATCTCCCTCTTCACCGAAGGTGGCCGGCGCCAGGCCGGTGGTGACGACGCCATCGGTTTCGGGAGTGGTCGCGGCGACGGCCACTCCACCGCTCGATGGCTCGTAAGTCTCGTGAAAAGTTGCATTTGCGGTCGTTGACGGGGCTTCGTCCTGAGCTTCAACCGGCGCGGTGGGAGTGACCCCGGTTCGCCAATGAGCCATTGGTTGGTCGTCGCCGGAGGAGGCACATCCGACGGTTAAAGACATGGCGAAGAGGGCCGACAGGGCGCGGAGCAAGTGTTTCATTGAGTTACCCGATGGCTGCAAGCGTGAGCGAGGGTGGAGCAGGCTGCGCGACCCTGGACAAAGGACCGCTCAGGCACCATCGGTTGATATCGGGCGTGGCTTTGGGGAGAGTTTGCGGCACTTGGGCATCTCAAAGCCACGACTCGCGGGTGACGACGCCGCGAGCGTCGGCCGGACGACCGCGGACGTGGCCGCGTTCGGTCTGGCTGAGGTGGTCGAAGTACCGGTGGAGTTCGTCGCTGGAGAAGCCGCTGAGGAAGGCCGTGGTCGCCGTCGGATTGAGGTGGACGATGCGGGCAAGCAGTTGTTCGCGCCCGAGCGTGCCGGATGATGCGTCGGAGAGCGCCGATGACGGGGGAGGGAATTGGGC
>CAZJXA010000102.1:0-10933 GCA_964549785.1 uncultured Phycisphaeraceae bacterium
CGCAAAGCCTCTCGATCTCCGGCAAAATGTGCGAAGAAATCAGCAGTGTGCGGTCTCGCGCCAAGTCGGTCACCAACGACCGGGCCTCGCCGATCTGCGTCGGATCCAATCCATTCGTCGGCTCGTCCAAGATGAGCACGGGCGGGTTATGAACGAGCACACTCGCCAACCCGACACGCTGCCGGTAGCCCTTGCTCAGCGTACCGATCCGTCGATCCGCGACGTCGGCCACACGGCACCGTTCCAGAGCCCACCCCACCGCCTTCTTGCGAT
Organism: uncultured Phycisphaeraceae bacterium; assembly: GCA_964549785.1. Classification (GTDB taxonomy): domain Bacteria; phylum Planctomycetota; class Phycisphaerae; order Phycisphaerales; family UBA1924; genus JBEIUO01. The sequence goes on from CAZJXA010000102.1 coordinate 274, forward strand.
CCGGACGGCCCAGCCCGAAAAGCCGACACCGGTACGTCAAGTACTCCCGGGCCCGCATCTCGGGATACATCGGGACCGTTTCCGGCAAATACCCGATCAGCCGGCGGGCCGCCAACGGTTGGTCGATTGTGTCATGCCCTTGAATGGTCACCTTCCCCCGGTCCGGGGCCAAAAATCCCGCGATCATCCGTATCGTCGTCGTCTTGCCGGCTCCGTTGGGCCCGAGGAGCCCGGTCACCTTCCCGGGTTCGACGGCAAATGAAATCCCTTGGACCGCACGTACCGGTCCGAACGACTTGTGAATTCGGTCAACCTCGATCATCTCGACGAGTTATCGGGGATTCATCCCGCAAAGCCACACCGAACCGTCCGATTCGGCACGAAATACGCCCGAAACGCCGCCGAAAATGCATCAGCAGGCGGGTCTTCCCGTATCGACGCAAGGCCGTTCGGCCGCTGACGCGCAAGGGGGTTGTTCAAACTTGCCGCCGAGTACGCGAGGAGGATCAGGGGATCAACCCCAGTTCAACACATGCGCGCAACGTCTCATCAGGCTCCGGTGCTCAGCAATTTCGACTCTCTAGGCCCGCCCGATCTCTCTGCGTTCATATGCTTGCGTGGGATGATCACCGTCAATGTCCGCACGGACACGCCGTTAGAGTTGTGTGGAGGTCCGGCCCAATCCGCCGGCAACCGGATGCAGTCAGGTCTATCCGTCATTCAGACCGCGGCCGGGCCGAGCGTCCCTTCGGTCGGCGTTCTGGCGGTTTCCTTGCTCAACGCCATCGGCGAGGGCGTGGCCCTCTCGACGCGCTCCGGCACCATCATGTGGTCCAACGACCTCTTCCAGCGGCTCGGCAGCGCGCTGCGCGAACGGATCGCCACCGCCTGCCGCCGCTTCGACGCCGAGCACCCCGTCTTGCCACCGGACGCCGACGACCACGCGGCCCTCGCCGATCCGCGGACCGATGTCCTGATGGCCGACGAAAACCGCTTCTTCGAGATCGGCGTCATGCCCGCTCCGCTCATGACGCTGCAGCGCGAGGACGGCGGCACCGAGCCCCTCCACGGGCTGGTGATCGCCGTGCGCGACGTCACCGTTTCCAAGCGGCTCCAGCACAAGATGAACGCGATCGATCAGGCCGGCGGCGAGATCCTCCGCTTCGATGCCGACGCCGTTCGCAAGTTCAACTCGCACGAACGCCTGAAGTTGATCGAAGAGAAGATCATCCGCTACGCCCGCGACCTCCTCTCCTTCGATCATTTCGCGATCCGCCTCCTCGATGAGCGATCCGGCAAACTCGAACTCGTGATGGGCTACGGCCTCCCCCCGGAATTCGATTCCTTCGAGATCCGGCCCGCCCTCGAGGGCCACGGCATCTCCGGCTACGTCGCCGCCTCCGGCCGCAGTTACATCGCGAATGACACCACGACGGACGCCCTCTACCTGCCCGGCGTCACCGGGGCCAGTTCCTCGCTCACCGTCCCGTTGCGACTGCACGACAAAGTCATCGGGATCATGAACGTCGAAAGCCTTCAGCCCGATGCCTTCGATGAAGAGGACCGCCAACTCGGAGAGATTTTCGCCCGCTACATCGCCTTGGCCCTTCACATGCTCGACCTGCTCGTCGTGGAGCGCAGCACCACCAACATGTCCGTCAGCGGTCGCATGACCGACGAACTCGCCGAGCCCCTCCAGGACATCGCGCACGAGGTGGACCTTCTCCAGGCCCACGGCCCGCACGATGATGAAACCCGCAGCCACCTCGACCGCATCGAACGCGACCTCGAATCGATCCGCAGCCGCATCAAAAACTGCGCGGCCGGCCCGTCCACCCTCCTCGGGGTCGAGCAGGCACTCGCCGATAAATCCACCGACCCCATCCTTGCCGGCAAGCGCATTCTCATTTCCGACGACGAGCCCCGAATCCGCCAGATCATCGGCTCCGTCCTCAAAAACCGCGGCTGCCACGTCACCGTGTGCGAGAACGGGGCCAAAGCCATCGAGGCCATGCTCGCCGCCGGACCCCACTATTACCAACTCGTGCTTTCCGACATTCGCATGCCCGACAAAAACGGCTACGAAGTCTTTGCCGCCTCGCGCAAGCACAACCCCGATTCTCCCGTCATCCTCATGACCGGGTTCGGCTACGACCCGCACCACAGCATCGTCCGGGCCTCCCAAGAAGGCCTTCAGAGCGTCCTCTTCAAGCCTTTCCAGGTCGAGCGCCTGCTCGACGAAGTGCGTAAGGCCCTCACCGCGAAAGCCCCCGCGACACCGTGAGCCGGGTGTCGTCCTCCCTATGTTCGGCCATAAAAAACCCGGCATGAGCCGGGCTTGGCCGTCATATCCGATTACACAACCGACGACTCACGCTTTCTTCGCGGCGTGACCGTGATGCGCCAGCCCGAGCACCTTCGCCTTCAGGCGGGCGTTCAACCGGCTCTTTCGGCGAGAGGCCTGATTCTTGTGAATCACACCCTTCTGGGCGGTGCGGTCGATGATCTTCGTCAACTTCCGGAACGACTCCTTGGCGGTGTCGTTCGATCCGTGCAGAATCTGCTCCTGAAATTCCTTCAGTGCTTCGCGCATCGTCGCCAAGCGCCAGCGGTTGGTCGCCCGGTGTGCGGCGTTCTGACGGACGGCCTTCTTTGCGGTGCGGGAATGAGCCATGCTGGTTTCAGTCGCCTTTCAATCGGGGAGAACAGAGTTGGGAATACCACCGGAGAGCGATCCCCCAGCAGAGTCGGGATTCTTCGCCGATCACCCGACAAAATCAAGTCCCAAACCCCCCGAACCCTTGCCGACAGACCTTTCGCGGATTATTGTCCCCCTCCTGACGGCGGCGACGCTGCCTAAAGGCTTGCGGGCGTAGCTCAATTGGATAGAGCACCTGACTACGGATCAGGAGGTTAGGGGTTCGACTCCCTTCGCCCGCGTTTTTTCTGTCCCCGGAACCCGAAGTTCAGCGACCGTCGTTTTCGCTTGGAAGTTCGGGCGCGGCCATCACGATCTTCTTCCCTTTGCACGTCGGACAGGGCACGAAACCCGACCCCTTGGCCCACCGCCCGTCCCTCAAAAGGGTGTCCTCAGCGGCGAGTTTCCCCTTGCCCTCGCAGGTCGGGCATGTCCGGATGCTGAATTGCCCGGCGAATTTCAGCACTGATTCGGACGCACCGTTCTCAAAAGTTTTCCGCTGCCAACGCTTGAACCCGTCTCGTAGGGTTCAACTGTAGTTCAACCGCCGCGTTCCAAGGTCTGGCAGCCGGTGCTCGTTTGCTCCGAAGCCGCACTCGGGCCAAGCCCGAGCGCTTCATCGCCGCGTTTGCCTGGTTGCGGCAAAAAACCTTCACACCCGCGCTTCCCTGCCGCGGTTATTTCGGGGTTGCGGGCGCGGTTTCCGGGGTTGCCGTCGGTGCCGCCGCATCGGGCGTTCCCGTCGCGGCCGGGGTCGGCTGCACCGCGGGCACCGGTTCGAGCACAACATTCTCAAGCCCAAACTGCTTGATCAACCGTTCCGTCAGGTCATCCGCCGCCGCGCTCTTCAGCAGCGGACGGGCGATAATCTCCTGCACGGCGCCGGCAACGTTGTTCGAGTTGATCTTCGCTCCCTCGCCGCGGCTGACAATGACATGGGTGTATCCGAGTTCCGCCGCCAGCGAGTTCGCGGCATCGACCGTCAACCGGTAAGCCTCGGTCACCTGATTGGTGTTGAACTGCTCTATCTCGCCTTGGGCCGTATTTCGAGACTGCTCAAATTCGCGTTGCTTGGCCTGGAATTGTTGCTGAAGCGGCGCGAACTCCGGGCTCTGCTGGGTGAGCCCCTGTCCTTGTTTCTCGATCAGACTCAACTCGCCGATCAGCGCTTTCAACTGGGTGTCAAACTTCTGCGCGTTCTCGATGTTCGCGGGCTTGTACCGATCCGACTCAAGGAATCGGGCCACGATACCCAGCACATCAACGCTCGCGATGCGCGCGGGCTCGACCTGAATCGCCGCGGCGGGCGACGCCGCTGCGCGATTCGCGCCATTCATCCCCAGCGTGTTGGCCGCCAGGCCGGCGCCGAGACAGAGTGCGAGGGCGGTGTAGGTGACGAATCGTTCGGTCTGGCGCATCGTGGTAAACTCCGAAAACGTGGTCGTTGTGTGAACAGCCGAACAGGATCGTAGCCAAACCGAGAGTGGCGGCGGCAAACCTTCCAAAACGCCCGTCTCGGTATAGTCCCCCCGCTCCACTTCTCCGCACTCCACTCTCCCCGCGCCACCATCGGCGATTCCAAAGGTCAACCCTCATGCCCGATCCGCGTCACACCAAGCTCGCCGACATCCTTGTCAACTACTCCGTCCGCGTGAAAAAAGGCGACCTTGTCGCCATCGCCGCCGAGCCCGGCGCGATGCCCCTCACCCTCGCCGTCACCGCCGCCGTCATCAAGGCCGGCGGCAATCCTTTCTGGTTGCCGCGCTCCGAAGAGTTCACTGAGACGCTCCTCACCCACGGTAGCGATGAGCAGATTCAGTTCTGCTCACCCCTGCTGATCGAAACGATGCAGAAGATCGACTGCCAGATCGGGTTCTGGTGCCAACTCAACACCCGATTCATGAGCCGCTTCGATCCCGCGAAAGCGGCGCTCCTTCAACAAGGTCGCCGCCCGTGGTTCAAGACCTTTATGGACCGTTCCGCGGCGGGTTCGCTCCGCTGGGTTGGCACCGCCTACCCAACCAACGCCAGTGCACAAGACGCCGAAATGAGCCTTACCCAATACGAGGACTTTGTCTTTCGCGCAGGCCTCCTCCACCTCGATGACCCCGCCGCGGCCTGGGGCAAAATCCGTGACCGCCAGAAGCAGGTATGCGACTACCTGAACACTAAAAAGTCGGTCCGCATGACAGCCCCCGCCGGCCACGGCCACGACGGCACCGACCTGACCGTCAGCGTCGACGGCTCGACCTGGATCAACTGTTGCGGCGAGTCAAACTTTCCCGACGGCGAAGTCTTCGCCGGTCCGAAGGGCGTCGAGGGCCATGTCAACTACACCTTCCCCGCCGTCTACAACGGGCGCGAGGTCGAGGGCGTGCGGCTTGCGTTCAAGGGCGGACGTGTCGTGGAAGCCTCGGCCCGAAAAGGCGAAGACTATCTCTTCAAAATGCTGGACCAGGATGCGGGAGCCCGTGTCCTCGGCGAGATCGCGATCGGCACCAACTATGGAATCAAGGACTTCTCCAAGAACACCCTTTTCGACGAGAAAATCGGGGGCACATTCCACGCGGCCGTGGGTGCCGGATACCCCGAGTCCGGCAGTTCCAATGAGAGCGGACTGCACTGGGACATGGTCTGCGATCTCCGCTCCGGCGGCTCTATCTTCGCCGACGGCGAAGAGTTCCATAGAGACGGCAAATTCCTCCGCGCCGGATGGCCGGGCCCCGAGTAAGCGCGGCATCCCCCTCCCATCCAACATGGGGAGCGGCCGGGGGTGGTGCTACGTCCTCCGCCACCGCCCTCGACCAACGTGCGTCCGCTTCCACCCCGCGCGGGCCGTCCAACGCTCGCCAAGAAACTCGCGTGTCATGGAACGCTTTGCGTCTTCACCGGTATGACTTCAAGGCGGGGTGATCCGCGATTGCGACCACCACCACCGTTCCGTTCGGTCGCCCCTCGTCTTGGAGGTGTTCCTTGAACTCGCTGCTGGACCCACTCCGCCTCTTGTTGCTCCTTTCCCTCATGGTTCCGCCGTGCGGACACGCGTGTTCTGCGGCCCAACCCGTTGACACAGTTGCGCCGCCGGCAGAAATCGACGTTGCCGCGCTCGAAGCGGAGATCCGTCGGAACGTTCCGCCAGACTGGTGGGGCGCGATACTCGTATCGCGCAACGGTGTCGTCAAAGTGGCGGCGGGCATCGGATTGATCCACGACGAGGTTCGGCCCATCGACGAAAACACGCTCTTTGACATCGCGTCCTGCGCGAAGGCCATGACGGCCGCCACCATCCTGAGGCTCGCCGAAACAAACATCCTCGCGCTCGACCACCCCGTCGCCACGTTCTTTCCTGATCTCACCGGCGATGCCCTCGAACGCGGCAAGGTCGTCACCGTGCGCCACCTGCTCGGCCACACCGCGGGGCTCGACGACTCCACAGCCATTCAATCGCTCATCTTTCCCGACCGCGACGAAGCGGTTCAACGGGCTTTCGCCGCCCCACCGCTCTCCGGGCCGGGTGAAAGATTCAGATACTCGAACACCGGTTACGTCGTTCTGGCCGCGATCATCGAGAAAGCCACCAACCAACGATTCGAGGATGTTGCAAAGGAACTGGTCCTTGACCCCGCCGGCCTCACGAACACCGGCTTTCTCAACACCGAGGAACTCGACGACTCCAACGCCGCGCCACGCGTGCTGGAGCGGGGCGGCAAAGTTCATCGGTTGACGATCCGGCAGGACGGGTGGGGCTGGGGTTACAAAGGCGCTGGCGGAGTGCTCACCACCATGGCCGAGCTCGCCCGGTGGGACGCCGCCCTCGCGGACGACAGCGTTCTGAGCGAGGCCAGCCGCGATGCGATGTTCACGCGCGGCAAAGGCGGTTACGGTCTGGGTTGGTTCATCGAAACCAACAGCCGCGGCACACGCCGCATCCATCACAGCGGCGGCACCCGCGGCTTCACCTGCTGGTTCGTTCGCCTTCCGGAGGAAAACACCTTCATCGCCGTCCTCTCGAACCAGCGCGGCCGCCCCAACACCATCGCGAAACTCGTGGAAGATTTCCTCTTTCCACCCCTCCCGGAATCCGCGGTCGGAGGGTTCACTCTGGGTGATCGCACCGAGAACAAGCACGGTCTCGCACTCGTCGGCGAGTTGCTTTTGTGGAGGCCCGCGACCGACGCCGAGCGGGCAAACGCCGACGCGTCGGTGCCAAAGTCGTCGCACGGAATCGTCTTGGAACGCGCCACCGACGGCGCCAAAATCATGGATCTGTGGATCTCGCATGGAACCGCAGCACGGTTGAACGCCGAACTCATTTCAGCCACCCCGCCACCCGATGTCGCTCTCGCCCCGGCGATTCGACCGTCGGTTCTGTCACTGATGTCAAGGGCGTATGGCGCGTCCGCGAGTTCCTTCGCCACGCTCGCCGACGGGCTGACTCTCTCGATCCGGGACCGCTACCTGGGGTTTGGCGAAGCAGGGTCTTTCGAGGACGTTCGACCGACGTTCACCATTATCGATAAAGCCCGCGGCATGTGGCCTGTCATCGTCAGAATGGACGCCCACACCGCCGCGACGCTGGGCGAAACCTTACAGGCCGGGCTCAAAACGCCGCCGTGACCGACCACCAAACACTCGCTCGGGCACCGGACGGACTCTTGAAAAAATGACCCCAAGGGGATTTGAACCCCTGTTCCCAGGATGAGAACCTGGTGTCCTAGACCAGGCTAGACGATGGGGCCGATTTTCTGCGAGCAATCTCCGATCCCCACCCCCGAGTCTGACGTCGGGAAGGGACCGGGAGAATAGCGACTAATACAGGCCGGTCAACCGCACGCGGCGTTCACGGCATCAACTGCGCCAACTGACGGCGCATCTGCGAAAGGGCATAGACCGCGGCTTCGCGCTCGCTCTGGCCAACAACCGCGCCACCGTTCCCAGCGGCGTCGCGCCATTCCGCTCGGAAGCAATCGAACAACTGAATGTGCCGAACCGTCAATGCAAACCCGGCGTCCTCAAAGCATTTGCCAATACGACCCACGGTCGGAATGAATCGCCCGTCCGCATGGAACTCGCAGTTAGAGGTATCTAGTTCCGACCACCCTGACGCGTACAACTCATCGATCGCGAAGTCCAGACCCATGGCCGACCCCTTTCGACTTGCTGACCGGACTAGGGAGGTCCGATCGCCCGACCAGCGCCTCCGATACCAATCGAGGGCGGACAAAACACTCTTTCTCCGGAACCGTTCATTGTCCATCGACTGTGACTCAAAGTCCAGTCGATAACACTACCCAATAGCAATGGTTTTCATGGGATCGCGTCGGAAACCGCAGCGACGTCATCTCAGTCGCCCCTCGGTAACACGACCAGCACTATCACGTCGTACAGGGTGTGGCAAAGAGCTGCAATCCCGAAGCCCCGCCACACGAAAAGCCCGGAGAAGAACAGGCCAGCCAACGCGTAAAACGAAAGCAAGCCGAAGTGGACTCCCCCGGTCGGCATATCAATGTTGTGGTAGAGGGCGAAGGAAATCGCGGAAATAACCGCTCCCAGCACGAACCCCACGCCCGATGCCTGGCGCAGCACATCGACCACGATCAGGTGGACGAGCGTGATCACCACCACCCGGAACAGCAATTCCTCGTACAGCCCCGCCCCTGCGGAGAGGGCTACTCGGGCCTGCCACGACAGATCGGCGATCGGAACTCCGCCCGGCAGGGCGCCCGTGGCGGCCAACGCGTTGGGCGACATCGGAAGGATCAGGCTCAACACTAACAGCGGCAGTGTCCACACCGCCGATTCAAGCATCATCGCGAACACGACTCCGAGCCTGGGCCGCCATGAATCTCTGCGGAACGTGTGCCACACGATCAACACCACGACAAGAAGCGTCGCCGGAATAAACCGCCCCAGCGGCCCCAGATCGGTGAACAGACCCAACAGAATACTGTGCGCTCCGATCGTCTCGGTGATACCCGTGGAAGGGTCCGCCAAGTACCGGACCGATCCGATCTCGTAGATCAAAATCAGCGGGACCAGCAGCACCAAGGAATGCAGCGGCCGCAGCGACTGCGCACCATACCCCTCTTCGCGATAACGTTGCGCGACTCTGTCGGGCGTTGATCCTTTGCGTGAGGGGCGTGCCACGATGGGGTCGAGAGCGTAGTCCGCAGCGCGGGTACCAACGCCCGCCCTACCGCCCCTATTGCTCGTCGCATCTCCGCCCTTCTACCGTTGCCTTCCTATGGCATTCCACCTCTTTGAGCGATTCGGCGTCGAACTTGAGTACATGATCGTTGACCGCGCCACGCTCGCGGTTCGGCCCATCGCGGATCTTCTCCTCAAAGCAGCCTCATCGCTCCCCGGCGCCGGCACCGACGACGGCGGCGATGCCAACCGAAATTGGCCCGGAACCGTGAATTTTCCGGACGTCTCGTGGTCGAACGAACTTACGGCCCATGTGATCGAGTTCAAGACCGCCACGCCGTCGCCGTCGCTGTCCGGACTCGACAGCGTCTTCGCCCACCACGTCAACGTCGCCAATTCGCTTCTGGCCGGTCACAGCGCGATGCTCCTGCCCTCGGGGATGCACCCCACCATGGACCCGATCCGCGAGATGGCACTCTGGCCGCATGATTACAGCCCCGTCTACGAGGCCTACAACCGCATCTTTGATTGCCGCGGCCACGGGTGGGCCAACCTTCAATCCTGCCATCTCAACCTTCCCTTCGGGACCGACCGCGACCCCGCCGGCGAGTTCGGGCTGCTGCACGCGGCGATTCGGCTTCTCCTTCCCATCATGCCGGCGCTCTCGGCTTCGTCCCCGATCTTGGACGGCCTGCTGAACGGGGTGCGCGACAACCGGCTCGAGGTCTACCGAAACAACAGCAGAAAGATCCCGGAAGCAGCCGGGATGGTAATCCCCGAGGCGGTCTTCACCAGAGCCGACTACGACCGCGAGATCCTTCAGAAAATCTACACTGCCCTCGCACCTCACGACCCGGACGGCATTCTCCGCGATGAGTTTGCCAACTCGCGCGGCGCTATTGCCCGTTTCAGCCGGGGGAGTATCGAGATCCGCGTGCTCGATGTTCAGGAATGTCCCGCCGCAGACTTGGCCGTCACGACACTCATCACCGAAACTCTCCGCGCTCTGATTGACGACTCTGGCGCACTCCTCCAACTGGCGCGGCCGGCCCCGACCGAATCATTACACGCAGTGCTGCTCGACGTCATACGCAAGGGCGAAACCGCGGTCATCCGGGATGACCACATTCTTGGCGCACTTGGATGGACCGATCCTGAGCCGCCGACCGCGGGCGACCTCTGGAAGCAGATCGCGGAGCGGATGTCGCTTTCGCTCTCGCCACGCTCCGCCGATGCCCTCGACGAAATCCTGATGAACGGCACACTAGCGGCCCGCATCACCAAGGCCGTGGGTCCAGCGCCGTCCCGCGAGTCGATCGATTCGGTCTACCGGGCCTTGGCGAAATGCCTCGACGAAAATCGGCCGTTTGCAACCTGATTGAATCGCTTAGCAGCCGCCGGACTCGAACAATTGGAAAAACCGGGCGACGTCGTCGGAATCCGCATCGTCGTCATTGTCCTGATCGCAGCAGGTCTCGCCCTCCTCGAACAGCGCAAAGAAGGCGACAACGTCGTCGGAATCAACGTCGTCATCGCCGTCGGCGTCGGCGGGGCACTGCGAGAGTTCCCACGGGCACGAACCGGCGCATACGAAGCGGACCCAGGCCACGTCAAAGGGGCCCGACTTAGCCGCCGAGACCACAACGCCGCCGATGGAGACTCGCAAATTCACGCCGGCCTGCGTGGAACCGTTCGCGAACGTGCCCGGAAAATCCAGCACGCCGCCCGCCCGGGAATCGTCGTCGGCCGCGGACGCGAGGTTGTTACACGAATTGAAGTTGGAAATCGCGAGGTAATAGGTTCCGACGCCGAGAC
>CAZJXA010000103.1:0-10927 GCA_964549785.1 uncultured Phycisphaeraceae bacterium
GTGTATACCTTCGGGCCGACTTTCCGGGCCGAGAACAGCAACACCAGCCGCCACCTCGCGGAGTTCTGGATGATCGAGCCGGAGATGGCGTTCTGCGACCTGATGCGGGATTCGGAGATCGCGGAAGAGTTCATCAAGTATCTGGTGCGGGCGGTGCTGGCCGAGCGGCCCGACGACATGAAGTTCTTCGATGAGCGGATCGAGCCCGGGTTGCTGGCACGACTGAAGCATGTGCTCGATGCTCCGTTCCGCCGCCTGCCCTACACCGAGGCGATCGCGATTCTGGACAGCGCCATCAAGGCCGGGAAGAAGTTCGAGTACCCGATCAAATGGGGGACCGATCTTCAGTCGGAGCACGAGCGGTTCCTGACCGAGGAGCACTTCAAGCAGCCGGTGATCCTGATGAACTACCCTAAGCAGATCAAGGCCTTCTACATGAGGGTCAACGACCCGGGTACGGACGGAGCACCGGGGGACACGGTCGCGGCGATGGATGTCCTGGTCCCCAAGATCGGCGAGATCATCGGTGGCAGTCAGCGAGAAGAACGGCTGGACGTGCTGGATGCCCGCATCGCCGAGATGAACCTGCCTGCGAAAGAATACTGGTGGTATCGGGACCTCCGGAAATACGGGACGGTACCGCACGCGGGCTTCGGCCTGGGCTTCGAGCGGTTGATTCTGTTCGTGACCGGGATGCAGAACATCCGGGACGTGATCCCGTTCCCGAGGGCGCCCAAGCAGGCGGAATTTTAGGGGCGGCTATCGGATGATCGGTTTTCGCGCCGGATCGCCTCCATCAGCCCCCGATGGCGCTTCGCGAGCACGCGATCGGCCAACTCCGGGAAGAGTGTGGCGAGCGCAAGGGATGCACGGGCGGAAAAACTGGTCCAAACTTCGCCCTTGGGCGATCGCAGACACTTGACCACCGCATCGGCCACGGTTTCGGCGGACTGACGAGCAGAGCGCGGGGTACGGAGGGTGCCGCGGGACTTGCCCGAGGCGGCCTCGACGCCGGTGGAGAACTCGGTTTCGGTGGTGATCGGGTGAACGGTCGAAGAGTGGACGCCGGTGCCGAGTATCTCGATGCGGAGGGCGCGGCCGAAGTGGTCCTGCGCGGCTTTGGTGGCGGAGTAGGCGGCGAAATTTGGCAGGCTGATTTTGGAAAGCCCGCTCGAACACCAGAGAACGTGCCCAGCCCGGTTGGCCAGCAGGTGCGGCAGGGCGGCCCGGATGATGTTCAGCGAGCCGTAGAAATTGACCTCGAAGATGTCGCGTAGTTTGGATTCGTCCATCGTGGCGACGGGGGCCTCGTAGCCGTAGCCGGCGTTGGCGAAGATGGCGTAGACCGAGCCGAACGTGCCAACGGTTTGCCTGAGGGCCTCGTCGCAGTCCGCCTTGGAGACGACGTCGCAGCGTATGGCGATGGCCTTGCCGCCGGACTGCATGATCTTCGTGACAGCCTCGTCGAGCCGGTCTTTGCGACGCGCGGCGAGCGCCACGGGCATTCCGATGCGGGCGCACGCGAGGGCCGTGGCGAGGCCGATGCCGCTGGAGGCGCCGGTAATGAGGATGGGAGAGGAAGAAGATAGCAAATCGGAAGCAGGCAAGAAAGGGAGGTGCCCGAGTCAGCCGTCTGGCGTATCGAGCAGGGACCGAAGGCGGACAGCGAGCGGTGGGATGAGGCCGGAGAGCCAGGTGGAGTCGATCAGAGAGACGTCGATCAGGTCGCGCAGGTGCGTACGGTCTTTGTCGCGGAAGGCCGTAAGTTTGATGCGGACCAGCGCGGAGAGCGAGAGGACGATGTACCCTGGTGCGGGCTCGGACTCGGTAACGTCAGGGTTCGCCGCGTACTCGTGCGGGCGGACTTTCTCGCTCGCGAAAATGAGGTGAACGGCGTCTCGGGCGGAGGCGTCGGGCCCGTCCAGAAAGATGTCCGGGCCCGCAGCGTGCTGATAGGTGAAGCCCGCGCCTTCCAGAGCCTGGGGCACCAACGGGAAGTCGGCGCGGCGTACGAGGACGTCCACGTCCCGGGTGGCCCGTACTGCGGCTTCGTGGATCCGCGAAACCCACAGCGCGACGGCGTTGCCCCCCGCAATGGCGTAGGGAATCCGGGCGGCGTCGAGAGCCGCGGCGGCTCTCAGCAGGCGCACACCAACTGTTTCGACCGCGTTCGCCATGCGTTCGAGCGAGAATGGACCAAGGTCTGGGGGCACTGTGCCAAGGTTAGGGGTGAGCGAAGCGACGGGAACGGCGTGGACACCGCGTGGTGTGCCACGAACGATCGCCACAAAACTTAGATCGGAGGTGCGGAGGGCACCAGACTTTCGCCCGCAACCTCTATTCCTGCGACAGGATCACCACGGAATAGGGGCCGACACCGACATTGGCATTCCAAGCCATGCCGTCTTTGGTGCCCGATGCCGCGTTGGTGTCGTAACTGGGGGTGTTGGCGAAGTCAGCGCTGTAGCCGTTCCAGTCGCTGTTGAAGCGGACCTTCCAGAGGCCGGCCCGCGGGAAACCGATATTGTAACTCGCGTACGAGGTGTTGCTGAGGTTGACGAGGACAATGACGTCGTCTCGCACGCCGCCGTTCTGCCAGCGGTGGTAGGCCACGAGTTTGTTGGTGTTGTTGACGTGGTGGACGTTGACGTTCTGACCCCGCAGGCCGCGGGTGGTGTCGTACCAGTTGCGGCGAAGGCGGATGAGGTCGCGGTACATCGTCTCGATGCCGGCGTAGGTGGTGCGTTTGGTCCAATCGACGGGGTCGGTGTCCTGGAAATAGGTGTCCTCGAGAACTTCCTGCCCTTGGAAGATCATGGGGATGCCGGGGGAGGACATGGTGATCGCCGCGCCCGCGGTGGAGCGTTTCTTGCTCGACCAACTGCCAGCGTTCCCGGGCCAGATTTCTTCGGGGACGCGGGCGTGGCCGTTGGCGACCTCGTCATGAGATTCGGTGTAGACGATGCGCTCGAAAGCGTCGGTGTTGTAGCGGTGCGTGATCGCATCGCGCACAGCGAACATGTCGCGGGCGGCATCGGTGCCGGTGATGATGGCGGAGCGGATTGGGTGGACGAACTGGGCGTCCCACTGGGCATCGAAGCCGGCTCCGCCGGCGCCGCTGTCCTTGGTGATCCATTCGTTGTTCTGGAGGTCTTCGGCGATCGAGATTTTTCCGGGCCAGGCGGCGTCGATGTCGTTGTTGGCCTGCTGCATGACGAGCCAGCCGTCGGGGATGTCGCCCGAGCCGTTGTTCTGGGTGCGGATGTTCACGGTTGAATCCCATCGGAGGCCGTCGCAGCGGAACTCATTGAGCCAGACCAGGGCGTTCTCGCGGATGAACTGGCGGACCTCGGTCCGGCCGTAGTCAGGCCGAGTGTCGCCCCACGGGGTCGGGGCCCGCCAGTCGTTATAGAAGTAGATGCCACCGTAGGAACCGCTGAACCAGCCGTCATAGCGCCACATGTCGAGATCGCTCGGGCCGTAGTGGTTGTGGACGACGTCCTGGATGACCGCGATGCCGCGGGCATGGCACTCGCTGATGAACCGCTTGTACTCGTTCATGCCGCCGTAAATGCCCTCCACAGCGAAGGGGTGGGCGGGGTTGTATCCCCAGGAGAAGTCACCCGCGAACTCGCAGACCGGCATCACTTTGACAGCATTGACGCCCAGGTCACGGATCTGGTTGAGGCGGTTGATCGCCGTCGCGAACGTTCCCGGGGCACCGCCGGCGGTGTCGTCAAAGGTGCCGATGTGCATCTCATAAATGACCATCTCGTTCCACGGCGCGGCCGTGAAGCTGGGAGCGAAAATCTGGCCCGTGACGGTGACGTCGTCGATCGCGACGCCGTCGGACGCCAGCGGTGAGTTGTCGTACTGCTGCCATTGGACGCGGAAAGCAGCGCCGGGGACTATCCCCGCGGCCGCGGCGGCGGCGGAGAGGTTCACCGTCCGCGTCGAGAACGAGCCGGAGATCGCGGGGAATGAATCGACCTTGGTCCAAGTTGTCCCGTTGTTGGAGATGTACACACCATCGGTGCTGTGGGCCTCATCGCCCACGTTCCGAATCTTATATGAAAGGTTCAAGGCTCCGTGGGATGCGGCGTTGAGCGTGAGGGTCAAGCGACCCGTGGCGTAGGTGCTGCTGGCGCTGCTATCGAAGGTACAGCCGCGAGTTCCCGTGGCTTTGTAGTTCGTGCTGGTCTGGATTCGCCATGTGCTGACGCCGGTGCGGGCCCACGAGGGGCCGAACGTGCCGGACTCGAAGCCGTCGGTAAAGAGTGTGATCGCGGGCCCGTAGACCGTCCAGTCGTACGTGCTGCCGCGGATGACGGAGTTGCCCACCGAGCTCGTCATCTGGCGGGCCCTCGGGTCGTTCTTCCAGAGCGTGGAACCGTTGACGATGACGAACTTGTATTCCTGCCCCTCGACGGCCCCGGGCACGTCCACCGACCAGTAACCCCCGGCCTCATTGGCGAGTGGGTTGGCCGTCGCCGAGAACGCATTGAAGGTTCCGCCCACTCGAACCGCCGAGGCGTTAGGAGCCCATGTGCGGAAGGTCACGCCACCGGAATACGGGATCGCCCCGATCCCCGGCCTCGTGGAAGCGACCTGAGCCCGCAGCCCTTCCGCAAATCCACAGATGACGGCCACAAACGCAAAGCAGAGTGCGCGGGCGGTTCGAACGGTGAACATCGAGAGTCCCCTCCCTAAGGCTGAGTTGTGTGCGGCGACGCCATGTCCGACATCGCTTTAAAACCAGAATACCGGACCTTGGCGCGGACGCAAGAGTCAAACGGCCAGTTTTCGGACCTGAAACCGGTTTCAATTTTGCAATGCGCAGCAATCTCCCTGTTTTTACCAGCGACCCCGCTGCCAGATTTCACGATGACCAACGAATCGGCTTGTCGCTTTGAGCATTGTCGAGTAATCTATCTGCAAGGGGCTGCCGGACCGTCCGGCACTTTCCGACGGTTTTTCCCAGTTCGGTTGAGGAGAGAACAGACATGCGTCTTCTGAATCGTGGCGTCGCCGCGGCGTTCCTTATTTCGCTCGTCGCCCCAGTGGTTTTCGCCCAAGGAACCCCGCCCGAACGCTTGTTGAGGATGTCTGAATACGGCCTTCCCAGTTCCGACCTTGACGTCCACATAGCGCTTTCAGAGAACGACGACCTCGCCTTTTACGCCACGCCCAGAAGCGGTTCACTCAGGGTGGTCATCGCTGGCGCGGCCCGTACCGGGCTGCGAACCCTCCCGCCCCCGCCGCCGGGCTTCAGTGGCGTGGGGGCAAGTGCTGGAAACGGATTCACCGGCGTGTTCGAACGGGGAAGCGGGGCGGGCGAATCACAGTTCCGATCCGTCAATTCGTCAGACGGATCCATCATCACGATCTTCGGCAACAACTTCGTCCCCAACGGTCGCTTCGTCGCGACCCCGCGGTTCAGCGACAGTTCCGCGCCCGACGTGACATCGATCGTCCGCACCCTTGAAAACGGTGCGGCGTCCACCGGGTTGTATCGTTCGGCGGCGTCGGGCGGAAACATCATCACGATTGTCGGACGGCTGGAGGATCGGGGCATCTCGGACCCGCGTGACTATGACTGCGACGGTCAGACGGATCTCGACGCCCGCACGCTCATCCGCGCCACGGGCACCTATTCGGATGGAACCACCGCGCCGAGCATGTTCCTGGCTTCAAACGTGGACGGCACGATCATCACCATCCGCGGCCAGGATTTCGGACTGTCGGCGTTCCGAGCGGTTCAGGGCGCGTCTCTCGGCCGCGACGCCAACGGCGACGTGCTGGCAGTTGGCACGGTCATTGACGGCGGTGGTGCCGCCGCACTCGTGACCACCCGCGTTTCCGCAACGACGAATCTCGTCGATTTTTCGGTGCTCCCGCTTCCGGCCATATCGGCGGACCGCCTCTACAGGCCTGGACTCAGTCACTGGGGAAATGCGACCTTTGCAGCAACACTGGCGGACGGCAGCACAGATGAGATTTTCGTGACCAATGCCGAACGAACATCCTTCCGACCGCTGATCGGTGTCGGCGATGCACTCGATGGATCCTCCATCTCCCGCCTCGTCTTTGATCCGCAGGGATTCGCGTCTGACGGAGATCTGGCCTTCTACGCGGAACTCGCGGACGGAACCGCAGGCCTCTATCTGATCTCAACGGTCCCGGCGCCGGCATCGGGGCTGGTGTTCGCGGGGTGCATCCTCGGGCTTCGGCGCCGACGCTCATAACCACTTCACGCCACCTCTAGACGAGCCGGAGCCACGATCGTCGCCCGGCGGCGGTCTCGTGCGGGGAGCAGGGCAAAGAAGACACCGCGACGAATGCGGCTTTGTGCTCCGTGTCGGCCGCGGCACCGTCGCTTTCGTTGGTTGCCAGCATGAATCAAATTTCATCCACGATTCTTTCATTTTATAACTGAGGTCGTCATATGCTCTGGGGCCGCCGGACCCGTCTCAGCCGTCGCTGAGCATCACCTGGTCAGCGAACGCCACCAGAGGGATGAGAGATGATTGACTTCCGCACGCGCATTCGTGAAATTCTTGTCACCGCCGGCGGCACTCGGGTTATGGAAACCCTTGAAGAACGGCGACTGCTGGCGGCGTATGAAGAAGTCCTTCGTCTCCCAATGGAGGGCGGGCCGCTGCGGCTGGCGGCGGCGGATTTTAACTCCGACGGTCGAAGCGACATCGCCGCGCTCACGCTGCAGGGCATGATCGAAATTTCGCTGAGCGGAGCCGAGGCGGGAAGCATGACGCGCCCCTACTCAATCGGGGTGCCCGGTGAAACGCTGGGAGACGTGGACGTACTCGACTGGAACGACGACGGCTTCCAAGATCTTCTGGCGACGCGGCGGGCGGACCGGGATGTGTACTTCTTCGCAGGCAATGGCACCGGCTTCTTCGCCGTCCCCCAAGTCATCGATCTGAACAGCGGTTCGCCCGCGTCGTCGAGTTGGACCGCGGCCTACGGCGATTTCAACGGTGACGGCGGGCTGGACATCGCTCTCGCCAACCGCGACGACAACCAAGTGGAGATCGCGCTGCGGGCGGGCGGCCCGCTGACGTTCGGTCCGGTCACCGCGGTGGCGGTGGGAACGCGCCCGGTGGATATCGCGACGGGGGACTTCGACGGAAACGGCGCTCTTGACCTTGTGGTCCCGAACCGCAACTCGAGCAATCTCACGATTCTCCGCAACATCGGGGGAGGCACGTTTGGGAACGCGATCACGCGGGGCACCTCCACCGACCCCTTCCGGGTCGCGGTAGGTGATGTCAACGGTGACGGCCTGACCGACATCGTGACCGTCAGCAGCGGGTCGCCGGGCGCGATCCAAGTGCTCACGAGTGCGGTGAATGGCGGATCCCTCGACTTTGTGGTCGCGCAGGAGCAAAGCACGGTCGTGGGGTCTGGCATCGCGATCGGCGACATCGATCTTGACCTCGATCTGGATGTGATCGCGGTGTCGCAGAACAGCACCACCGTGCTTCGGAACAACGGTGGCTTCGCCACGCTCTCGCGCGAGGATTATTCGTTTGGCGGTGGGGACGTTGTTCTCGGCAATTTTGATGGCGCCCCCGGCCTCGACTTGGCGGGCGCGAACTACGACGCGCGGGAAATTACATTCGCCTTCAACCGCTTTGGGAGCGGCGTTTTCACCGGCTCGGCGATCTCATCCCCTCTCGGCGGAACGCTGTCGCCTGTCAGCGGCGCCACCGGGGATCTGGACGGCGACGGCGATCAGGACGTTGTCTCACTCAACCCGGCCTCGGCGAGCTCCACGGTTTCGGTTTTCCGAAATTTGGGCGGCTATCTCAGCACACCCGTCGGTTATTCGTTCGGGAACGGCACCAACACGCTGCATCGACTCGTGCTGGCTGACCTTAACGGCGACGGGTTTCAGGATTTGCTGAGCGCCGATCGGGTCAACGACGACTTCCGGGTGAGGCTCGGGGCCGCGGGGGCGACCTTCGGGGCCCAACTACTGGCGCTGGATCAGCCGGGTGGCGTGGACGGCTTCGGGGATTTCTACGCCGTCGCCGACCTTACGGGGGACGGCGTTCCCGACCTCGTGTATCGCTCGCAACTGACCGGCATTTCCGTTGCGCCGGGCGTGGGGAACGGAACGTTCGGTGCGCCGGTGGCGCGCGATTTTGGCCTGGGGCGTGACGTCTCCAGCGTCTCGATCGCCGATATCGACGGCGACGGGCTCAACGATGTGGTGGTCGGCGAGGACGTCGCTTTCGCCCTCGATCAGATCTCGGTCTTTCGCAACCAAGGTGGCGGCCTCTTCCCCGGCACCGAAGGGCGCGTGCTGTTAAGCGCCAACGCGGACAACATCTCCGAAGTGTTCCTCGCGGACGTTGGCGGGGACGCTCGCCCGGATGTCGTCTTCCACGCGGGCGAACGTGTCGTGGTTCTCGTGAATCAGTCGACTATCGGCGTCCCGGTATTTACGACCCTGTCGGACAATGTCTTGCCTGGCTTCACCCCGCAGCGGTTCTCGGCCGCCGATGTGGACGCCGACGGAGATCAGGACCTCCTGCTCGCCAGTGCCACGGGTGTACGACTGCTCCGCAACGCCAACGGCGTCTTTAACGGGGTCCAGGACGTCGCCGTCGAAAATGTGAGTGCATCACTCGTCCAATTTGACGGCGGCCAGCCGCCCGACCTCGTGACGCTCAATCCTTCCGGAGCCGTCGCTGTTGCCCTCAACTCCGGCAACGGACGGCTCGCGGGCGTCAACTCGCGCACGCCGACGCCCGCCACACCCTTCCGCGTTTTCGCCGGCGACATTACCGGCGACGGGATAACCGACCTTATCTCCCTGAGCAATTCGGGGGCGAACCGCGTCTTCGTCAGCCGCGGCACCGCTTCCGGATACGAGATCTACACATCCCTTGACCTAGGAACACTCGCGGCAACCGACGCGGCCTTCGACGACTTTAACGGCGACGGTCTCGCCGACCTGCTCGTGCTGGATGCCGACGCAACCCAGCGGCGGCTGGTCCTGCTCGCCGGGACGGGAACCGGGACGTTCTTTGCGGCCCC
Organism: uncultured Phycisphaeraceae bacterium; assembly: GCA_964549785.1. Lineage (GTDB taxonomy): Bacteria > Planctomycetota > Phycisphaerae > Phycisphaerales > UBA1924 > JBEIUO01. Next base: position 9,067 of record CAZJXA010000103.1, read on the forward strand.
TCAGACCGTCTATCTCGCCGCTCCCTCCGACCTGCCCAACACTCCCTTCACCGCCCTCGCCGTCGGCAATTTCGACGGGGTTCCGGGTTTGGACGCCGCGGTGACTCTGGGTCAAGGCGGGGCGTTCTTCTCGCTCCGAAACAACGGGTCCGGGACGTTCCAATTTATCAACCGAACGGCGACCGACGAGAATCCTTCCGCCATTGCCCTCGCCGACTTTGATGGCGACGGCGACCTCGACGCCGCTGTGGCCAACGCCGACTCTGGCACACTGACTGTTCACGCCAACAACATTTCCGGATTGGGCCTGGGGGTATTTCAGGATGCACTCAACGCACGCCGCTATCCCACGGGCTTCGCCACGCCGGTGACGGTCGCGGCGGCAGACCTCAACGATGACGGCAAGCCGGAGGTGGTCGTCGGTTTCCTGGATAACGACGCTCCGATCGAATTGTTCGCGAACGTTCGGGACGCGGTCGGAACGTTCCTCTTCACACAGACACCGTTTGTGCCTACCAGCAACACGGTCGTGGCGGAAGCCCCATTCCTCCGCCTCCGCGACATCAATGGCGACGGGCGGCCCGACATTCTCGCCGGGACCCGGACCGAACTCGCGATCTTGGCGAACGACGGGACCTTCAACTTCCCGACTCTTGCTTCTTACCCCCTGACCGCCAGCCATTTCGATACGTTCTTTGGGAACAGCGACTTGATCGCGGAGATCGTGGGCGTGAGCGCGGGCAGCGTCGGACTGAGCGTGCTGCAATCGTTGCCGCGGGCGATCGTGTCGTTGGTCTCTACCGACGTCGCGGAAAATTCTTCCACGCTCAACGCCACGGTCCGCTTCGCGAACGCGCAGTTCATCGATCCGGCTTCGATCGGCGCGGGCGATCTCCGGCTCTTTGATGTTGGCGGGTACTTCGCGCCGGGCACACTCCTGGGGACGCCGGCGGTGCAGCAGGACGGGACACTGCTGGCCACGTTCTCATTCCCTGCTCCGCAGGAGGATTTCTTCCAGTCGATCAACCCCGGCTTCTGGGACGCGAGCGACAACGGGCAGTACTTCCTGGAACTCGCTCCGGGCGCGGTGCTGGGCAACAACCAGCAGGCTCTGCCCATTCAATTGGTGCAGACCTACGGCCTCTTCTTCAACAGCCCGCACGCCAACATCATCGGCCAGTCGGTGACCGAGGGCGGCACGACGTTCGACGTCACGGTGCGCTATACGGACAGCGTGGGAGACGCCCGCGGCTTCTCGTGGGACTCGATCGGCAACGGTGATCTTGAGTTCTTTGGTCCGGGCGGTTTTTACGTTCTCGGGACGCTCGATCCGGCGTCGCGTGTAATTAGCAACGGCACGCTCACCGCGACGTACCAGTTCGAAGCCCGCGGCGGGTCGTGGGACAACAGCGACAACGGGCTGTACGACGTCCGAGTCCGCTCCGGTGAGGTCATCGAGAATCAAGGGTTCACGGTCGCCCCGATCAACCTGCGGAACTACTACCTCTTCTTCTCGACCCCCCTCGCCGAAGTTGTATCAGGGCGGGTGGTCACGAGCGCGAACGGCGACGGGCTCGAGGTGACGGTGCGGCTGACCGACACGACCGGCGGGCTGAGTTACGACAGCATCGGCTCGGGCGATTTCGAGTTGTATTCGCCCGGCCTGCTCGACTTCTCGACGACCGGGAACCTTCTCTTTAAGTCGGAGATCGTCGACGGGTCGGTTCTCGCGACGTACGGCTTCCTGGCGCGCGAGGGATTCGGCACGCCGACTCACCCGCGCTTCTGGGACGCGACCGACAACGGGTCCTACTTCTTGCGGGCCAACACCAACGAAGTCTTCGGGAACGACGGCGTGCCG
>CAZJXA010000104.1:0-10917 GCA_964549785.1 uncultured Phycisphaeraceae bacterium
GGGTGGTGGAGGCGGGAAGCAGAACATCCAGGACGCGATTTTCGCGGTATGGGACAATCCCCAGTTTGCTCGCGACCTCGGCACCGACGAGATCATCGAGGGCCTCCGAGCCAACGGCTTTACGTCTTCCGCAAACGATCGCTCGCTGAAGTCGAGTATCAATCAGAACCTCGCCAAACTCTGCCGCGTCGAGAAGGTGGTTCGTCTTCGGACCGACGGGACGCGGATATCCAGCCGCGACACCAGCAGCCGCGCCAAGAAGTACATCGCGGCGAAACTGATCGCGGATTGAGATCGCACGTCGCGACGAGGACCGCCTCTGAAACGGTTCCGTCGCCGCCATACCGTTCGTGCATGCAAATCCATCTCTGCGCCGTGGCGCTCACCGCGGGCGTCGCATCCGCACAATTGGCGATCGGCACCGGCGGGATCGCGGAAATCTGGAACACCAACTGCGCTTCCTGCCACCACGAATCCGGCAAGGGGGGCGGCGCGGGCACGCGCTCAATGCTCGATGATGAGTGGGCGGGTGGCGGCGACTACCTCTCGCTGTTCAAGAGTGTCAAGCATGGGATGACGGACTCGGGAATGCCGGCGTACGGCGAAACGATGTCCGATGCCCAGTGCTGGGCGCTGGTCGTCTACCTCACCGAACTCCGCGAGAAGGATTTCCGCAAGAATGGCGGCGGTCCGAAACCGAAAAACAACACGTACACGTCGGATCATGCCCGGTTCGAGACGCAGGACGTGGTCACGGAAGGGTTGAAGGTGCCGTGGGCCCTCGACTTCTTTCCCGACGGTCGAATGATCCTGACGAACCGGCCGGGGGCCGTCAAGATCTATTCCGGCGGCGAAGCCGGCGGAACGCTCTCCCAAGCCATCGAAGGAACGCCCAAAGTCTTCAATTCCGGTCAGGGCGGGATGATGGACGTCGCCGTCCATCCCGACTTTGCCCGCGACGAGGCGAATGCGGCGGGGTCGGGGTGGATCTATCTCGCCTACTCCGATCCCCGCGCGGTCGAGGGGGAAAAGACCTCGGCCAACACGAAGGTGGTGCGCGGACGAGTCCGCGCCGAAGGGTCATCGTTGACGTGGGTGGATCAGCAAACGATCTACGAGGCCAGCCCGGCAACCTACTCCCGCGCGAGCCATCACTTCGGCAGTCGCCTCGCCTTTTCGGCGGCCGACCCCGATGGAAAACGATACCTTTTCCTGAGCCACGGCGAGCGCGGCACCAACGATCGTTCCCGCAAACCCGATGAGCCGCAGGGCAAAATCCATCGTGTTTTCGACGACGGCTCGATCCCCGGCGATAACCCGTTCATCGGCAAGGGCATCGACTCGGTGTGGAGCGTCGGGCATCGGAACCCCCAGGCCTTGGTCATGGACGACGCCGGGGGTCTGTGGTCGACGGAGCACTCGACTCGCGGCGGCGACGAGTTCAACCTCATCGAGCGCGGACGAGACTACGGCTGGAGCACCGTGTGCTTCGGGATGAACTACAACGGCAGCCCGCACGCCCTGCCTTGGCTGGATGCGGAGGGCAACACCGGCGACATCGCCATGCCCCTGCATGTTTGGATGCCGTCCACCGGCGTCTGCGGTATGAGCATCGGCAAGCATGGCGAAACCCTGTTCCCGGGTTGGGCGGGCGATTTTTTCGCGGGCGGACTTTCGGGTGAGAATATCTGGCGGCTGCGCGTGGCCGACGGAAAAGTCACCGAGCGGGAAGAGATCATCCACGGCATCGGGCGCGTGCGCGATGTCGCGACGGGCTTGGACGGAGCGATCTATGTGGTCCTGAATGACCCGGACAAAGTCATCAGGCTCGTCCCCGCAAAGTAAGCCTTGTTGCGTCCCCCTCTCTCCGTCCGGTAGTCTCTCCGTCTCTCCGTCTCTTCCTACCCTCAACACCCATGCAAGCACCCTCCTGGCTGACCGCCCAACTTCTCGTCTCGATGGCCATGCTCCTGATCATGGTCCATGTGGTGCTGATCGGCGTGGCCTACGCCGTCTATCTCGAGCGAAAAATCTCCGCGTACATCCAGGACCGCATCGGACCAAACCGGGTCGGCTTCGACTTTGGCCTGCCCGCGCTGGCCGGGCTGAAGGGCATGCTCGGCCTCGGCCAGCCGCTGGCGGACGGCATCAAATTCATGCTCAAGGAAGACTTTACTCCCAACAAGGTGGACAAGGTCCTCTTTACCCTCGCCCCCGCCATCGTGGTCGTTCCCGCGCTCATCGGCTTCATCGTCATTCCATGGGGCGGGATGGTCGACGTTCCCACGTTCACAATCCCCCTGATCAATATGGTCATCGACGGCGGCCCGGTGCACGTCACCGGCGCCAATCTCAGCGTCGGCATCGTCTACCTGTTGGCCGTCGCCGCGCTGGGCGTCTACGGCGTTACCCTCGGCGGCTGGGCCTCCAATAACAAGTTCTCGTTCCTGGGCGGCCTCCGGGCCACCGCCCAGATGATCTCGTACGAAATCCCCATGGGCATGGCCCTCCTGGCTGTCCTCCTGATCGTCGGAACGTTCATGCCCGAGGGGATCATTCGGTATCAGGCCAACCACGGCTGGCTCCTCATCAGCCAGCCGCTCGCCGCGGCGATCTTTTACATCTCGGCGCTCGCCGAGGCCAACCGCGCCCCCTTCGACAACGCCGAGGCGGAGCAGGAACTGGTTGGCGGCTATCACACCGAGTATTCGTCGATGCGGTTCGCGTTGTACTTCTTGGCCGAGTACGCCCACCTGATCACCAGTTCCGCGTTCTTTGTGCTCCTCTTCATGGGCGGCTATTCGCTCCGCTTCCTCCCGTTCATCCCCGACCTCCCCGGCCTCTCGCCCGACGACCTCATGTGGTGGGCTCCCCTCGTCAAGTTCGCCGTCTTCTTCGGCAAGGTCACGCTCATGGTGTGCTTCGCCATGGTCGTGCGGTGGACGATCCCCCGTTTGCGCTACGACCAGGTGATGATGTCCGGGTGGCAATTGGTGATCCCGCTCGCGCTCGCGCTCGTCGTCACCATCAGTTGCTTGGTCTACTTCGACCTGACCGGCATCCTGCCCTCGATCGCGGCCAACATCGGGCTCGTTCTCTTGCTTCTCCTCGTCGCACCCCTGCTGCCAAAGAGCGTGGGCAACCGCAAGATCCCCATGTTCGGCTCGCGCTTCAACCCCACCTCAGGCGAACGGATCATCACCTCGCCGCAGGATTCCGCCGCGATCGCGGACCACCCCCTCGCGGGGTGATCTGCCCGAACGGGCGGCACCGACTGAGTTCATTTTCCACGGACCGCGCGCCGGATCCTGCGGAACGCTTCGCCCTTGAGGATCATCGATCCGATTACAAACGGCACCGCTCCGACGCCCCCGATCATCGCTCCCCCGAGCATCCGATCGCTGACACCCTGCGATCCCCCTTCGACGTCGTCCATCGGGTTATCGACCGTACTCCGGTAGAATCCGACCAATTCCCGAACGGCCGTCCCGCCGCCGTAAAGGATGACGCCCAATCCGATCACAACGAGTATCAGCCCGAGTGTGGTTCGCATGGGCTTCAGCGTATCCGAAATCGCGTGGGCGAACTCCCCGACGTCCGATGACGTAAGCGGACGGAACATTGCCGCCCGGCCGGGGTCCGATTACACGCCAGCAACCCATTTTTCGTCGGCAACGCGGGCGCAAACACCCGTGGTGTCCGAGGAGTCCGTGACTCATATGTCCAATCGCGCATTTTTCTCGTCTTCGGCATCGCTCGATCAACTTGTCTCCGGCCGTTTCGAGGCGCTCGAGGCACGCCGCCTGATGGCCGCGGACTTGGAAGTTTCGTTCCAGAGCCTCTCGGTTCCGTTCGATTGGCTGGTTCCCGGCGACAAGGTGAAGGCTTCGGTGATCGTCGAGAACGTTGGCGACGAAACCGCCTTCGGGGACTTTGATCTTTTGGTCGGCGCGGCGAGCGTCGATGAAACGCTGGCCCCCGATGTCTTCGGTTCGCGCCGCTATTTCCTCGACCTGTTGCCCGGGTCGATCGCCCTTTACCGCAACATCACCATCACGGTCGGCTCCGAGTTCGACCCCGGCTTCTACAACTTCTTTGCGGAAGCGTCGATCCCCTCTGACTCTTCCGACCTTCCGATCGACGACGAAGACCTCGACAACAACGTGATCTACTCCGAGCAGGACGTTGAACTCGTGTATCGCTTCGGCACCTTCAACGGAGGCACGCCCCGCACCAACCGCAGCAACGTGAAGTTGGCCAGCGTCGTCGAGGAAGAGAACCCCGATACCGGGGCGATTTCGCTCCAGACGATCACCTACACCCTGACCGGCGGCGGCTACGGCCAGGTGGTCTTTAACGACTCCGAGGACGCAGCCGACCCGGCCACCCTTGTCCTGGCGGAAACCGGTTCTTCCTCCGCCTTCGCGGTCGCCGTCAAGGGGGGCTCGGGCGGTAACACCTTCAGCGGGCCCATCCAGGTTACCGGCTCGCTGCGATCCTTCAAAGCCCCCGCCATCGATCTCTTCGACGCCGACATCACGATCAACGGCACGATCGCCGACTTTGTCGTTCGCGACATCTCCTCTTCGTCGCTCGACGTCGGCTCGCGCGGCCCGGGCGTCAAGTTTGCCGCCCGCGACATCGACAACTTCGCCTTCTTTTCCGACAGCCCAGTGACGTCCTTCAAGGCCGGCAACTGGTCAGTGGCCGATCCGTCCGAGGATGAGGGCCTCTCGTCCGAAGATTACCTCTCCGCCCCGTTTGTCGGCACCCTGACCGTCGCCAACGGGTTCGAAACCGACCTCTTCCTCGACGGCTCCGGCTCGCCCCGGGGCAACGCGCTCGGCAAGACGTCCATCCGCGGACCGGTCAGCGGCTTCTGGATCGTTGACGGCAACGCCACCGGCATCACCATCGGTTCCGCCTCCCAGGATTTCGAGTCCTCCTTCAACGGCACGCTCACCGCCTTCACGTCGCTCGGCACGTTTGAAGGTGCCATCTCAGCCCTCACGATCGGAAAACTCGATTTCCGGGGCGATCTCTTCGGCGCTGGCGTTTCCAGCGGATTTTTCCTGGGCGACGACCTCGCCTTTGGCGGCGAGGGCCGCGACGCCGACAACGCCCCCGCTTCACTGGCTTTCGGCTCGATCGCGAGCCTCAGCGTGAAGGGCTCTGTCACTGACTCGCTGATCTCCGCGGGTGTGTACAGCCTCACCGGAGAATCCCTTTTCTTTGCCCCCGGACAGGCCGCCGCGTTCCGCAAGATCGTGATCACCGGGGCGTTCAGCGATTCCGATTTCTACGGGCAGGCCTTCCCCCGCACCGTGAAAATCGGCAGCGAAACCCTCATCCCCGGCGACAACCCGGATATCTTCCGCACCACCACCGAGTAACCCAACCCTACACTCTCCGCCCTATGGGACACAAGGTCGCGGCGACGGCAACGGAAGCATTCCACGGTCTGCGTGAGCAGGGCGTTCTGCGTGACGGCATGACCGTGATGGTCGGCGGCTTCGGACTATGCGGCATCCCGGAACACCTGATCGTCGCCCTCCGCGACAGCGGCGTCAAAGGCCTCACCTGCATCAGCAACAACGCGGGTGTCGATGACTGGGGCCTCGGCCTGCTCCTCCAGACCCGGCAGATCCGAAAGATGATCTCCAGTTACGTTGGCGAGAACGCCACCTTCGAGAAGCAGTTTCTCTCGGGCGAACTTGAGGTCGAATTCAACCCCCAAGGCACACTCGCTGAACGTATCCGGGCCGGCGGGGCCGGCATCCCGGCCTTCTACACCGCCACCGGCGTTGGAACCCCTGTGGCCGAAGGCAAGGAAACCCGCCCGTTCTTTAAACCCGCAGAAGACTCCGCCCTTCACAACCGCCCGGGCCCACGCGCCGCCGGTGTGCAGCCGCGGGAATACGTCATGGAAACCGGCCTCTTCGCCGACCTCGCGCTCGTCAAGGCCCACAAGGCCGATCCCTTCGGCAACCTCGTCTATCGCATGACCGCCCGCAACTTCAATCCCATGATGGCGACCGCCGCGGCACACGTCATCGCCGAAGTCGATGAGACGGTGGGCCTTGGCGAACTCGATGCCGACGGAATCCACACGCCCGGCAACTACATCAACCGGGTGGTCCGAACCGTTTCCATCAAGCGCATCGAGCAGCGCACGATCCTGAAGTAGGTGACCTGGTGATCTGGTGAGCCGCCCCTCTCCCCTCCGGCTCCGGTTCAGAACAACCGCTTCTGGTCCTTCACGTCTTTGACGCGCCCGTCCAACAACTCCAACTGTTTTTTGAGTTCATCGACGCTTTTGAACTTGTAGTACTCACTCGCGAAACGCACCCACGCGACCTCATCGAGGTCCTTGAGTTTGAGCATCACCCGCTCACCGATCTCGCGCGTCGAGACCTCGCGGTCAAACTCCCGGTGCAGTTCTTCATCGATCTCGTCGACCATTTTGACGAGGCGTTCCTCCGACACCTTGCGCTTGCCGCAGGCTGCCTGTACCCCGCTCATGATGTTTTCGCGGCTGAAGGGCTGGCGCGTGCCCTCGCGCTTCACGACCGTCAGGCGGGCGGTCTGCTCGACGCGTTCGTAGGTTGTGAACCGGCGGGCGCACCCCAGGCACTCGCGCCGCCGACGGATCACCTTGCCGCCCTCGCTCGAGCGGCTGTCGATGACCTTGTCATTATCGATCTGGCAATAGGGGCATAGCACGTGGCAGGATGGTACCCGCCATGCACCCGTAGACGCCCACGTATTGACCGGCAGGCGCGCAACGGCAACTCAATTGCCCAAAGAAGGAGGCCACCGGTTTGGTGGCCTCCCTTGGGGACTATTTATTGGATCGACGGCGGGCGTGGATCAGCAGCCGCTGTCCCAGGCCCCGAAGAAGACCACGATGTCGTCGGAATCGGTATCGCCATCGCCATCGAAGTCTGAGGTGATTTCGCCCTGGTCCCATGCGTTAAAGAACACTGTAATGTCGTCCGAATCGGCATCACCGTCAGCATCGATGTCCGAGGGGCAAACGGCCGCGGCCATCAGTGCCGCGAGTTCCCGGGCCGCCAGAGCGTCGAACCCGGCTGCACGGAGATGACTGCTATCGGTTGGGCTTTGGTACCAGGCGTTAGCCGCCATCTCGGTTGCGCTCGTCAGTGCATCGAAACGTGCGGTGGCTGTGCGGGGGTTTGTCAATGCCAGCGTCTCGGCGGCGGCCCGATACGTCAGCAGGACGGCGTCATCCGGAGTCGCTATCGGGTGCGAGACCGTGAAAACGAAGAAGAGTTCGCCGGTGTCCCACCCATTCAGCGTCCAAATTTCCTGAATTCGGTCGATAATCGCTTGGCAGTTGTCGCCGAAGGCCTGCGCACTATTACCGGGGAGGTACCCGTTATTGACGGAGGGCTGTTGCTCGTTGCGATCGTTGAGTCCGGCGTTGACCCGGACCAGCACCCGCTTGACGCCGCTCTGAAGAAGGCGCACCTCGTAGAAAAACGTCGTCAGCGTCAAGTCGGGCGCCGCGATCAGGGCTGAAGCCATGTCGTACACAGAACCCCCGCCCATGCCGAAGAGCGAGTGGTACGCCGCGCCCTGAGTCTTATCAGTGTTCTCGCATCGGACGTAGTACGCAAGGAACGGCCCGACGATGGAGTCCTGTCCCGCCCGCGCCAGACGAAACCCGAGCGGGAACGGTCGAGACGCGGCAGGGAGGTCCAGTGTTGTGCGGGCGAGGCCCCACTGGCCGTCAACACCCGTTCTCGTGGATACCGCGTCATCCCACACGAGGTTCGCGTACGGCGGCGCGTCCATCCGGACAGCCGGGCGGAAAGACCCGACGCCCGACCCCTCAAACTGCCCGAATACGGTGTGAAATCGCAGGTTCCCGGCAATGTTCAGCGCATGAGACGCCGACAGGATGAGCCCGGTCGTGTAATGACCGCTTACGGTCCTCCCAGCCGGGGCATAAAGATAGTAGTTTGGATGGATGTTTGTCCCGCTCAGAAACCCGTTTAACGGCTCGGGCGCACCGCTGTACTGAAACTGCCCTCCGCTCGCGGTAGCCCACGTTGAGGCCAGATACCCGACACCTACGGAATTTCCGTTGCCCTCACCCATCGAATGGAGGCCCGTTGCGTACAGCCCGAAACTGTCCGCAAGAGCCCTGCCCCAGCCCCGGTCCCATCCCTCTCCCCCGAAGTTCTGGTTGCTGTCCCCGATCCCAACAACGTCTACCCGGGAATCGCTCGCGGCCTGCCAGAACTCCCGTAGTGCTGGCCCTCCGGTTACGGGCGGAAGGGACTGGGCGAACGCGGAACTCACAAAGCACACTACCGGCAATGTCCATACACGATTCATGTCCTGCGCTCCTTGGCCGATGAGGTCGGCTGAAAATGTTTACTCCGACTCAGCAGCCGCTGTCCCAGGCTCCGAAGAAGACCACGATGTCGTCGGAATCGGTATCGCCGTCGCCATCGACGTCACCGCCGATGTTGCCCTGATCCCACGCCGCGAAGAAGGTCACGATGTCGTCGCTGTCGGTGTCGCCGTCACAGTCGGTGTCGCCGAGGCAGTTGCCGCAGGGTTCGCCCGGCGTGAGAAGCCCTGCCGCGAGGATGGAGTTGGGTGTGCCGGGCTTGAAGAGGCCGAGGGTTGCATTGCCTGCGACCGGAGCGATGTTGGCATCGAAGCGGAAGTTGTACATGGTGCCCCAGCGGAGCGCATTGGCGTTGTTGCCTGCGGGCGGGGCGTAGGCCTGCGGGCACGTCCAAGTGACTGCGCCGTTGGAGGCGACGCCGGGCCAGTTGTTGGGGTTGGCGGCACTGTTGGGGTAGGGCTCGCCGGAGTGGGCGAAGACGCCGGTGAAGCCGATGTTGGTTATCACGACGCCGGGTGCGGTGGGAACGGTGAAGCTGCCGCCGGCGCGGTCGGCGTTGAGGTTCTGGACGGCGTACTCATAGTGCCAAGTACCGTTGCCGTTGTTGGTGGCCTTCGCGGCAACCCAGAAGCGGGAGACGATGCCTGCACCACCCAAGGAGTAGTCGATGTAATCGGCCGGGACCAAGAGGACCGAGGGGTCGTTGTCTTGCCATGCTTGGATGCCGGGCACCATCTGGAAGATGGGGCCGTTGAGGGAGGGGGTAGAAGTGATGCTGGGGATGAGGATCCGCTGGTAGCTGGCGTTGTTGAGGCCATTGACGGCCGGTGCGCCGCCGGCGCTCCAGCGGGCATCGTCGGCGGTGACGTAGTGACATTCACCGAAGTAGAGGGCGCCAGCGTTGGCGACTGGGTCGATGTCGGTGGTCTTGACTTGGAGGCGGACGCCGATTGCGGTTGACATATCGCCCCGGGTGAAGGGCCAGACGTAGGCACCGGTGGTGGGATTCACTTGCGAGCGCGGTCCCAAGCCGCTTTGCGAACCGTTGAGGCCGGCGCCATAGGCATCGGAGCAGTTGACGCCGAGTTGTTGGCCGCCCAAGGGGGGAGAGATGCAGGTGCCGCAGGTGGCGCTATTGGTTGAGGAAAAACCGTGCTTGAGCCAGGACTGCCCGATCTGCTCGAAGCGGCCGTGTTTAAGGCGGTAGAAGTTTTGTGCGATGACGGGGTGCTGGGTGCCGCTGGCGATCCACTGGACGGGCAGATCGCCCCGGTTGCAGGCATCGGTGCCGATGGCGTAGGCGGTGATGTTGCCGACAGAGCCGTAGTAGCCGACGTCGGTCAGGCGGGCGACGAAGACATCGGGCCCGGAGACGGGGCAGCCGTTCACCAAGAGTGAGGTGGTGGCGTTGGAACTGCGGAACTGGGCATCGGCGATGGTGAAGATGAGGGCGCGGGTGCCACTGGAGACAGAGGTGGGGACGGTGACGCGGTAACTAAAGATCGAGTCGTTGGCGACGACATCGCCGTTGGTGCCGTTGTTGTAGAGGGTTTGGGTTGCGCTGCCCGCGATGGAGGAAAGGTTGGCGGTGACGGTGAGGCCGGTGCTGGCGGGGTTGAAGCCGGGCGCGACGTTGACAGTGAGGAGCGTTTCGCCACCGGCACCGCAGGCGTAGACGGAAGATGGGTTGGCGGAAGCGGACCCGCTGGGGGGGATTGAACCGTTGGAGCAGGTGAAGGTGAGTTTGGTACCTGTCGCCAGAACGCCAGCGTTGCAGGTGTATTGCGTGGCGGGGACGACCGTGTGCTGGGCACCCACTGTGGCGCCGATACCGGCCTGATCAACGGTGCCATAGATCACTTCAAAGTGGGTATTGGCTTCGAAGAGGCGGAGTTCGAAATCGGCGGTGCCGCCGCCGGAGTAGTAGACGGTTCGCCACTCGATGTTGAAGATGCGATTGGGGGCGACGCCGGAGACGGAGGTAAAGATGCCCCGGCCGGTGCCGTCGGTGCGGAGGTCGTCCCAGTGGGGGACGAGGGCCACGCCGAGCGAGGCTTGGGGGAGGCAGTTGTTGGAGTAGGCACCGTCGTTGGTGGTGAACTGGGCGTTCCCGTTGCTGCTCAGGTTGATGGTGTTGTAGTTGACGCCGTACATCGCCACAGGGAAAGGGATAGCCACGGTCGTCATGCAGTCGTCGCAGTGGTTACCGATATCGACCGTTCCGGGCACAATGGATGCGCCGGCACTGGAGGTGACGGTGAAGCCAGAGCACTGGGCATGGGCTTGCGTGGGGAGTGCTGCCGCGGCGGCGAGGAGGACCAGACCGCTCGCGCCGAACGCTTTGGCGAGGGCCCGCCCGAGGCACGCAAGAGAGTAACGACTGGTGTGGTGCTTCATGAATCGCCTTGGGTTGACAATGGGCTCGGCCTTGAGAGTTCGAGGCTGGTGGGGCAGCATACCAGAAAGCTCAGGGCATGGGAAGCAAAAAGACGGAGTCTGGAAGAACGCGGGCGGGGGCGGGACTTCTCGGGGGT
>CAZJXA010000105.1:0-10913 GCA_964549785.1 uncultured Phycisphaeraceae bacterium
CTTATCTTCCGCTAACTGCGGGGCGTCCAGGACGACGCCGCGACGGCCCGGGCCGAGCTCGACCTGGCCGCCCAGATTCACCGCTCTCTCGTTCCCGCGCTCGACCTCGCCCACGCCGGCTATACGGTTCACGGCCGCAGCCTCCCCTCGAGCACCATGGGCGGCGACATCATCGACGCCGTCTGCGGCGATCACACGGTCGATGTGTACCTTGCCGACGTCTCCGGCCACGGGGTCGGGGCCGGCATCGTCATGAGCATGGTCAAGGGTGCGATCCGAATGCGCCTCCGGGCCGGTGGGTCGCTGCCAGCCCTCGCGGCCGACCTTAATGCCGTGCTCACCGAACTCACGCGCGACGACATGTTCGCTACCTTCGCTGCGGTACGAGCCTCACCGCAGGGCCGCTGAGAGATTCTTCTCGCCGGCCACCTCCCCGTGCTGCTCCGTCGGTCGGGAAGCACCACGGTCGAGGAAATCACGAACGATCATCTCCCGCTCGGGATCGACGCCGGGGAGCAATTCACCTCCGCGGAGGCGGCTCTACTCCCCGGCGACACGCTCCTCATCCTCACCGACGGTCTTCTGGAAGTGCAGTCCGCCGCGGGCGTTCAGCTGGGTTTCGAAGCCCTCAAGCGCACCTTCGCGGCGACGCAGGAATCGTCATTGGAAGTCATCGGGCGCGCCCTGCTCAGCACCGCCCGGACCCACGGCACGCCGCTCGACGACCAATCAATCCTGCTACTTCGCCGCAGCCCGCTTCCGTAGTCGCTTCACCCTTTAACGCCGGCCGTTCAACCGCTTCCCGCATTTCTACACAATCCGGAGAGCCCTGGCGCCGCGGTACTGGCCCAGTGAAGCCCGGAATTTGTCCTCGCCTTCGACGCAGACGACCACGCTCTCGCGGGCCGGCTTTTCCGTCACGATGACGTCGCCGACCGCCAGGTGAAGCAGGTCCTTGAGGGTCATCGTGGTTTCGGCGAGAATGCCCGCGATCTCGAGGGCCGCGGTCCCGAGCGTGCCCGCGATCTGCTGCTCGCTGGCCTTGCTCTTGAGTTGTTTGGCCGCCGCGAACCAACTCTGCGATGAGAGTTGTTCCATCACGGGCTCGATGACGTTGTAGGGGATGCAGAGGTTCATCGTGCCGGCGCGGTTGCTCATCTTGAGTTCAAACCCGATGACCACGACGACCTCATTGGGCGGTACGATCTGCACCAGTTGCGGGTTGCTCTCGGTTGCGGAGACATGGAACGCGAGCGCCCGAACCCCCGCCCAGGCCTCGGAGAGCGCCGCCAAGCCGCGGGTGGTGACGTTGCCGATAAGACGCGTTTCGATGAGGGTCATCGGGCGTTGCGGGATGAACAGGTCCTGGGAATTCCCGCCGAGCAGCCGGTCGATGATCGGGTAGATGATGAGGGGCGATACTTCGAGGCACATCTGGCCTTCCAGCCCGTCGGCCTCCACCAGGTTGAAGCTTGTGGGGTTGGGGAGACCGCTGGTGAATTCGGAATAGGTCATCTGTTCGCAGGTCGCGACTTTGACCTCAACAATCGTGCGGAGAAAGCTCGAGAGCGACGCCCCGAAGTTGCGGGCGAACGCCTCGTGCAGGGTCTGCAGCGCCCGCATCTGGTCCTTGCTGACCCGCTCCGGGCGCTTGAAGTCGTACTGCTTGACCTCGACGGGTTCGGTGCTGACGCGTTTACGTCCGAAGACGGGCGCATCGCTGCCGGCGTCCTTCTCGCCGCCCGCCTGCACGGCTGCCAACAAGGCTTCAATTTCAGATTGATCAAGAACGTCGGACATGGAACGACCTGTGGCTCCGCCGGAAGGGTTCGCAAGTGACCGCGCCAGACCGGTGCGCTGTCGCGCAGTATCGGTCGGGCGGCGAGGGCCTCTTGACACTTATCGCGAAGAACAGTTATTTTCGGTCCGAAGCGAGTTCGGCGGCCCGGGCCGCGGCCGCGGCGATGGCCCGTCGGATCGCCGACCCCACGCTGTCACGTTCCATCGCTTCAATCGCCGCCTGGGTGGTGCCGCCTTTGCTCGTCACGCTCGACCGCAGACTCGCCGGGGAAGACTCGGAATCCGCGAGCAGGGCCGCGGCACCCGAGATCGTGGCGCGGACGACGCGGTCGGCCATGGAGGGCGGCAAACCCAGATCGGTGGCCGATGCGATCATCGCTTCGGCGAGGAAAAAGACGTAGGCCGGACCCGAACCCGCGACCGCGGTAAACGCATTCAGCAAGGACTCATCGATCCGCTCCACGCACGGACCCAGACACCCCATCAGCCGCTCCGCTGCGCGGAGTGCGGGTTCGCCGGCGCCCGTGTTGTCGGCGATCGCCGCGACGCCCTGCCCGGTGGTGGCGCCCAGGTTGGGCATCGTGCGCACCACACCCCCGCGGGATGCACAGCCCAACTCTTCGGCCACGGTTTGAGCGGTCAACCCGGCCATGATCGAGATGATGATCCGTCCGTCGGGGGAGAAACCGCCGGCTCGCAGTTCCGTCGCCAGCCCCTTGAAACTCTGCGGCTTGACGGCCAGGAGCCAGACCGCTCTTCCCAGGCTTTCGGCAGCGGCCGCCGCCTCGGTCGCGGTTGCAAACGGGCGCACGCCGAAGTCGTGAAACTCGGCGTGCTTGGCCAGCCCCGTCTCGGCCACGAAAGTACAAGCCGCTTCGATGACGCCGCGATCAACACAGCGAGCGACGATCGCGCGGCCCATGGTGCCCCCACCGAACACCGCCAGCGGCCCGATCGGCATTGTGTCTGGGTTTGCCATTCGGGAAGCGTAATCGGCACAACGGCTCGGGTCCGGGGTCGCCAGTCCGCGGATTGGGCACCGGGAGCGAAGGGGTGCGATGCCCGCGAAGGGGGACCCCAAAGTCCGGCGATTCCTACACTCTCACCCATGTCTGTCTATTACCAACTTGACTTTGAAAAGCCGGTTCAGGAAGTCCAGGCGCAGATCGATGCGATCGAAGGCAGGGTTCGTCAGGTGATTCCGGGGGGGATCGACCCGGACGCAGCGGTCGCACCGGACGTGGCGTCCATGCTTTCGGAACTCGAGGCTCTTCGCGTCCGGCGGGCCGCGCTCCTCACTGATATCTATTCGAGACTGACCCCTTGGCAGACGGTGCGAGTGGCCCGCCACCCCGGACGTCCGCAGACCCGCGATTACATCGCGATGATCTGCCGGGATTTTGACGAACTCCATGGTGATCGGCGATTCGGCGACGACGCCGCGATGGTCACGGGTTTCGCGCGAATCGGCCCGCTGAAGGTCATGGTCGTGGGCCATCAGAAGGGGAAGGAAACGAGCGAGAAAATCGCTTGTCACTTCGGCTGTGCGCACCCCGAGGGCTATCGCAAGGCGCTGCTCAAGATGAAGATGGCCGAAAAGTTCGGACTCCCGATCGTCACCTTCGTCGATACCCCGGGTGCCTACCCCGGCTTGGGCGCCGAGCAACGCGGCCAGGCCGAGGCCATCGCCGTGAACATGCTTGAGATGTCGCGGCTCCGAACGCCGATTGTCAGCATTATCATCGGAGAAGGTGGTTCGGGGGGCGCACTGGGCATCGCCGTCGCCGACCGGGTCGCGATGCTGCAGAACTCCTGGTATTCGGTGATCAGCCCCGAGGGCTGCGCGGCGATTCTGTGGAAGGAAGCCAACGAACAGACCAACACCGCCGCCGCCAAGAGCCTGAAACTCACTGCCAAGGACAACATCGCGCTGGGCATTGTGGATGACGTCATCCCCGAACCGATCGGGGGTGCTCATCGGGATACGAAATTGACCGGGGCGTCGGTCCAGGCATGGATTGTCTCCGCGCTCACCGACCTCCGGCAGACCCCGCTGGACGCGCTCATGGACGCCCGGTACGAGCGGTACCGACGGATGGGCTCTTATCTCGAGGACCCGGCCCCGTTAGCTCGATAAAGCCCGAACCGGTCCCTAGCAACGCTTTGACTCCATGCCCGCACGGGCATACGTTCCCCGCCCCTCGGCGAGATGGGGTCGGAGCCATGGTTGCTTCGCACGCCCTTGTCTGCAAGGCCCGTCTCACGCGAAAAGGGGGAGTTCAGTGCCCAAAAAGACCGCGCCCAAGGCGAAACCCAAGTCCGTGACCGCGGCGGCCAAGAAGCCTTTGACGAAGCCGGTCGCGAAGCCGACCGTCAAATCAGCTGCCAAGCCGGTCGCGAAGGCCGCGGCAAAGTCGGCGGGGAGGCCAGCGCCGAGGGGCGTCGTGGCACCCGCCCCGAGTAAACCCGCGATCGCGGCGGTGACGACGCCCGCTGCGAAAGCAGCTCCGAAAATGGCTCCGAAAGGCTCGACCTTAAGTGTCGCTTCTCAGCCTTCCAAGGCACCCTCGCCGCCGTCCGGGAAGACAACCTCCAAGCCCGTTCCGCCGGAAGCGAAGTCGGACGCCAAGTCCAAGGGGCCAGCGCTCAAGCCATCGTCGGTTGCGAAGCCTGCGGCGGTGGAAGATGCTCCGGAAAGCGTTGCCGACGGGATCGACCCGAAGACCGGGCGCAAGGGCATCACCGTCGTCCCGTCCAAAGCGGCGAAGAAACCAATCGTCAAGGTGCCCGCGCACTCGCTGATCCCCGTCAGTGTCGGACGGTTGCTCGATCCGAAGAATCCGATCCGCCGCCCCCTGATTCCGTCGGGTCCGAAGGCGGCGAACGTGCGGCCGCTGGGTTCACAATCAGGACGCGAGGCCGGCCCAGAGCTTCCAAAGCCCAAGTCGCCGTTCAACAAGAAGGAACTCGAACATTACCGCGTGAAGCTCGTGAAGAAGCGGGCCGAACTGGTCGGCGACGTCGCCACCATGGAATCCGAGGCTCTGCGCGGCCAATCGGGCGCTCTCTCCGACCTCCCGCAGCACATGGCCGATCAGGGTTCGGAGGCATACGACCAAAGCCTCTCGCTCGACCTGGCGGCCGCCGACCGGAAGTTGATCAAGGAGATCGACGACGCCCTGAACCGCATCGCGGACGGTTCATTCGGCATGTGTGTGTTGACGGGCAGGCCGATCGGCATCGAACGGCTGGAGGAATTGCCGTGGGCCGCGCTTTCCATCGAGGCGGCGCGTTCGCTTGAGCGGCCGATGGGCCGGATCTGACGCCGTTGCCACCGACTTCTTCACCGGTCGTCGGTGCCCACGCGGGGCCTCCGGGCCCGTCGCGCGATCCGCGCTCGTGGGCCACCCTGCTGATCACCGCCGCCGCAGGCTGCGGGCTGGACCTTGTTTCCAAGTCCCTCGCGTTCGCGCGCATCGCGGATGTTCCGGTGGTGATCGAGCGGGCGGATGTGGTCCGGGTTGGCCCGGGCCGCCTGGGTGCGCTGATCCCGAGGCATCAGCCCGTTGTTGTCCTCGACGGAATATTGGAGTTCACACTCGTCCTGAACCCGGGCGCGGTCTTCGGCATCGGGGCCGGCAAGCGTTGGTTTTTCATCATCTTCACCGGCGCGGCGATCGTCTTTGCGCTGGCGCTTTTCATCAAGTGGACGACGGCCCGGCAGCGGTGGACCCACTTTGCCATCGGGCTGGTGCTCGCGGGCGGACTGGGAAACCTGTACGATCGCGTCGTCTTCGGCTGCGTCCGAGATTTTTTGCACCCGCTCCCGGCGATGGTGCTGCCTTTCGGGTGGTCGTGGCCGTGGGGCGGTCGCGAGGTGTGGCCTTACGTCTCCAACGTCGCGGATGCGTTGCTGATCGTCGGTATCGCGATCATGATCGGGCACGCGCTCCGGCACGGCGATTCGGGTTCGGCAAGGGGCAGGCCGGTGCCCCAGTAGATCGCGGGTCGGCGAAGGAAGACGACCCGCATCAAAACTTCTCCAGGCCGGCCAGCATCAGCGGTTCCCCGGCCGTAGCACCGCCGCGGGCTACCGGGTTGGTCCGCGGTTGGCCGACATCAGGCCGGTTGCCGCGTCGGAGTAGAGCATGCGAAGATCAGATGCGGGCAACGAGATCCCCGCGATCGGCGGGGCCGACATCCGGTCGAAGCGGCTTGGGTCCACCATCGCGAGGTCGGGATCGGCGATCGGCGATTCGCCCGCGTACGCGGTCTCGAAAACCGTACGAAGCGACAAGTAGCGACTCGCATACAGGTCGAATGCCTCGTCCGCGTTGCTCGCCAAATCCGCCATGGGGTGCTCGCCCGGGCCGATTTTTGCGGTCACGTGCTCGTTGGTCGTGACGATGTCCGACCCAAAGAGAATCCGGCCCCGCCACTTCTGAAAGAACGTTCGAACGACGGATGGGGACGACTGGCCCAACGCCCGAATTACCCACTTTGTGGCCGAAGTATCCAGATACAAATTGGAATGCCGCGACAGCAGACCGTCCAGGAACGGCAGGTCCTCCGCCCATCCGCCCATATGGGCCGCGATCCACGGAGCGGGAAACCGGTCGAGCATGACTTCGAGCCCGCGATAGTGGTCGATCTTGCGTCCGTACTTCTCGGGGTCGGAATACTTGGTCGCGAACCAGGTGTCCGGGTCGGCGACGTGGACCATGAACATCATCCCCAGGGACTGCGCGAGTTCGGCCGCCCGCACGCGCCACTCGCTGTCGAACTCGATAACGTCCTTGCCGCTGTCGCCGGGGAAAAAGTCGCGCAGGCGGGGGGCGTTCCAGAACTTTACAATGCGGGCCCCAAACCGTTCGTGAAAAATCGGGATGTCTTCGAGAAAGCCTTCGCGGAATGCCCGCCCGCGGTCGGTAGCGCGGAAATTCGGGAACGCGACGAATTCGACCCGCTCGCCCAAGGAGCTCTTGACGATGTCGGCGTCTTCCAGCCGCACCTGCGTGAACACCTTCGAGACGCCGAAGGCGTCCGCCGCCTCCTTCCAGATAGGAATTACGGCATCCCCGTTGATATGCGCGTGGAAGTCGATGATCGGGCACACCGCGGGCCGTCGCGCTCCTTCCGCGCGATAGTCAAGCCCGAAGCGGTTCGACGGCCGCAACGGGAAAGTGCCTGCCGATGGAAAGAAGGGGTGTGGTTGCATGAGGGGTGCAAAGCGTATATCGCAGAACGCTACCACCTTGGAGCCGAGCCACAAGCCGGAGGTCATCGTTTCCGGCTGAATAATCCGGATCCCAACCCCGTACGCTTCCGGCTGATGGCCGCGATCCTCTCATCCCGCTCACTCACCAAGTCGTACGGCACGCGGGCCCTCTTTTCGGGGGTCACTTTTTCCGTCGAAGACCGCGAGCGTCTCGCGCTGATCGGCCCGAACGGGTCGGGCAAGAGCACGCTTCTCAAGATTCTTGCGGGGCTGGAGACGTCGGACAGCGGGGAGGTCGTCATCCGGAAGGGCGTGCGGGCGGCGTATGTCTCTCAGCAGGACCGGTTCCCCGAAGGCTCCACCGTGCGCTCCGCCGTGATCTCTTCGCTCGAAATCGAACGCAAGGCCGGGCGCCTCGCCCACGTGCATGATGAGCATGAGAGCGAGATGGCGGCCGACATGGCTCTTGACCGGGCCGGGTTCACCAACCCCGATCAGGCGGTCGAATCGCTCTCGGGAGGGCAGCGCAAACGTCTCGCGATCGTCCGGGAACTTGCCAAAGAGCCGGACGCCATCCTGTTCGATGAACCGACCAACCACCTCGACGTCGAAGGCATTGAGTGGCTGGAAACGCTCCTTCGGACGGGGGGCTTCGCTTCCATTGTCGTCACCCACGACCGGACGTTTCTTGAGAATGTCGCGGTTCGGATTATCGAGTTGTCGCGCGCCTACCCCGACGGAACGCTCACGGTGCAGGGCAATTACACGGAGTTTCTAAAGCGGAAGGACGAGTTCCTCGAGGGCCAAGTCAAGGCCGAGGCCGCCCTTGCCAACGAGGTCCGAGACGATATTCGCTGGCTGGGCCGTGGCGCCCAGGCCCGCCGGACCAAGAGCAAGAGTCGGATCGTCGCGAGTTACGACCGCATGGATGAACTCGCCGAGTTACGGACGCGCACCAGCGTCGAGCGGGCGACCGAAATCGAGTTTGGGGCCACTGGCCGTCAGACCCGCAACCTGATCCGGGCGGGGGGCCTTTCAAAGACACTGGGCGGCCGGCGACTCTTCAGTGATGTCGACGTTTCGCTCTCCCCGGGGACGGTGCTGGGCCTTCTGGGACCCAACGGTTCCGGCAAGAGCACGCTCATCAACGTTCTGACCGGCGCGATCGAGCCCGACGAACCCTCCGCCGCGTCCATCGTCCGGTACGCGGAGGCCCAGGCATCGGGCAGCCGTTCGGTTCCCGAGCCCGGGGTGGTCTTGCGGGCACCCGGGCTGCGCGTCGTGGTGTTCAGCCAGCACCGCACCGAATTGAATCCCGCTGAAACGCTCGCGGAAGCACTGAGCCCCGCCGATTCGGTCATCTATAACGGCCGCACGTTGCACATCAACACGTGGGCGAAGAAGTTTCTCTTCACCCCGGAACAACTGAAGCAACCGGTCCGTGCGCTCTCGGGCGGGGAGCAGGCTCGTGTGCATATCGCCCGCCTGATGCTCGAACCCGCCGACGTCCTGATCTTGGACGAGCCGACCAACGATCTTGACATCCCGTCGCTCGAAGTCCTTGAGGACAGCATCGAAGAGTTTCCTGGGGCGGTCGTGCTGGTGACGCATGATCGGGCGATGCTCGGACGGCTGGCGACGAAGGTCATAGCGCTCGACGGCGCTGGGGGTTCGCGGGTTTTCACCGACTACGCCGAGTGGGAACGCGTCGGCCGCCCCGCGCTGCGATCACCCGCCGCAAAGAAGCCCGAACCTCAGGCCGCCGGTGTGGCCGCCCCCCTCCCGATCGGCAAACCGCCCAAGAAAAAACTGAGTTACGCCGACCAGAGAGAGTTTGACGGAATGGAACCCGCCATCGCCGCCGCGGAAGCTGCGCTCGCCCGGTTTGAACGGGATATGAACGAGCCAGGGGTCGTCGCGGACCATAAGCGGTACGTGGAGGTGTGCACGAAAGCCGGAGTCGCCCAACAGAGCGTTGCCGCGCTCTACGAGCGGTGGGCCGAGTTGGAAGGGAAGGCCAAATAGCCGATGGTGCGCATCGCCTTCGCAAGTTCCCGCACGCTTGGCACACTATGGGCTGGGCTCGGGCTCGCGGGCTGCGCCGTCAATCGGCCGACGCTCCCTGAAGCAGAACTCGAGGCCCGGCTGCACGCGTTCGAAGCGGCCGATAGGGCGGACACCGCCCAAGGGCTCGAGAAACTGTGTCGCCGCGTCTACAACGAACAAGAAGCCTTCGGGGCGGGCAAGACACGTGTTCCCCCCACCTTGGACGTTCTCATCCTCTCCGGCGGCGGCGATTACGGGGCGTTTGGGGCCGGGTTCCTGACCGGTTGGGGACTGCTCGACGAGGGCGGCACGCGCCGCCCGCTCTTCGACGTTGTCACCGGAGTCAGCACGGGTGCCCTCATCGCCCCCTTCGCGTTCGTCGGCAGCGACCCCGCGTATGAACGGGTTCTTGCGCTCTACCGCGACCCCAAGGACGACTGGGTGAAGTTGCGCGGGCTGCTGTTCTTCCTGCCCGGGCGCAGTTCATTCCTCACGGCCCGCGGTCTGGAGCGCGACATCCGTGAACAGATCGACGCCGACATGCTTACCGACATCGCGAAAGGACACGCCGACGATCGGGCTTTGATCATCGGGACCACGAATCTTGACCTCGGGGTCATGCAGACGTGGGACGCGTCCCGCATCGCGAGCAACCCCGACAATGGCCCGGAGTTTGACCGCTTCTACAAGGTTCTGCTCGCGTCATCCGCGATTCCCGCGGTGTTCCCGCCGGTGGTGATCGACGACGCGCTGTACGTGGATGGCGGCACGACCTCTAACATTGTCATCAATCTCGACCCGCGCGATCCCTATTCGCTCTTGAACACCTGGCGACAAATGCACGGCGATGATCCGCTGCCCACGATCCGATTCTGGGTCATCATCAACAACCAGTTAGGCAGTGCTCCCCAAGTTGTTCAGCCAACCTGGCTCAGCATCACGAGCAGCAGTCTGGCCACCTCCATCCGCTCGTCCACCGCCGCCACGCTCGAAATTTTGAGCCTCCAATGCGAGTTGCTCCGGCGCGATGCCGGCTTGGACGTCGAGTTCCGGTATGTTGCCATCCCCGACGAATGGCGGGCTCCCGAAACCGGGATATTCAAGAAGAAAACCATGGAGAGTCTTGCGGCTTTGGGAGTAACGATGGGGGCCGATCCCGCCAGTTGGAAGAACGGATCGGAATGAATCGAGAAGGATCGGAAAAGGTCGTCCCTACTATCAGGCGTGATGCGGGAAGAAGGGTTTGTGAAGATCGCGAAGGCTCTTGCCGACCCCACCCGGGCCAGGATGCTGCACGAAATTCGTAGCCGCGGCGAGATGACTTGCGGGGATGTATGCGAGTGTTTCCCCAAGTCGCAGCCGACGATCTCGCACCATATCAAGGCCCTCGCGGAATCGGGGATTATCGCGTGCCGTAGGGACGGCCAATTTCATGTGCTCACCGTCGAAGAACCGCTGCTGCGGGCCTTTGCCGCGCGGCTCCTGGGCGAGATTGAAGACCCCTCGGGCGGACCCCGGCGCGGGAAAAATTGAGTCGCTATGGTTTTGTGGGCAAGCGGTTACGGGTGATGGATCAGACGCGACGAATCGGGAACAGTGAAGATCGGCGAATGTCCGGATGATGGCGAGCGTCGGCCACTGTCAGGTCTCGCACTGCCGATCGCTGCATCGCGGCCATCGGTCGCACAGCGGCGTGGTTTCGGTCGGGTGTTTGCAAAAAGGGGAAGATAATGGCACACGTTTTGGGATCGATTTCGCGCCGCAAGGCGTTCGTGAGTCTGGCCGCGGCCTCAATCGTCCCGTCGGTTGCCGCTCGCGCCATGGCGGGAATGGATGCGGGCCGGCCCGC
>CAZJXA010000106.1:0-10848 GCA_964549785.1 uncultured Phycisphaeraceae bacterium
GAGGGAGAGGATTTGTGGGGCGTATCCGGGGGTGTCGCCCAAGGCGGCTCTGACGCCCTGGCTATGAACGGTCGAGGCTTCCGGCCTGTTTGGAGGGGAGGGCGGGGATTTCAGATTTGAGATTCGAGATTTCAGAGTTAGTCCTTAGTTCTCAGTCGTTGGGCATCGGGCATCGGGGATTGGGGATTGGGCAATGCCTGCCCAATGCCGCGAAAACGACCTACCATCCCGCAACGCTCGGGGCGTCCCGACCAACCGGGACTGAGATGAACCCGTCGAACCTGATCCGGCTTGTACCGGCGGAGGGAAGCGACCCATGTCGACACCAACGTCCACACTCAATTCAGTGTCCGCCTCCCGCTTTCTCCCCCCTCTCCGCGGCGGGCTCAACCCCGGCCGCACCCCCAACGTCACCACGCCCGGCTCGTTCGCCAACCCGCCGGACATCGGCGGCCCTCTCATGTTCTCTTCGCCCGATGCCCCCGGGATGCCCGCGCCGAGCGACCAAACCGCGTGGGATTTTCTGCCCGAAGGCTGGTCGGTGAGCCGGCCGGACGCGGCACAAGCCCCCGCTCCATCGAGTCTTCCGACGGGTTCGGTCACCTTCCGCACCGCCCGGGGCGAAGTGTTGGAAGTCTCGTATCCGCCACACTTCAAGCCGATCACCCAACTTGAATCGGCCCGCCTCGGCATCATCACGCCCCAGATGCAGCGGGTGGCCGAGCGCGAACCTCACTTTGAGACGCTTTTCCCGGGCAACGGTGCCGCGGCGGTGCGCGATGAGGTCGCTGCGGGCCGCCTTGTGATTCCTGCCAACATCAACCACTTGGCGCACCGGCTTGACCCCATGGCCATCGGGCGCGGCACGAAGACGAAGATCAACGCGAACATGGGGGCTTCTCCGGTGTCATCCGGCACCGAAGAAGAGATTGAGAAACTCGATTGGGCGGTTCGGTGGGGTGCGGACACCGTGATGGACCTTTCGACGGGCGGCGATATCGATGCCTGCCGCGAGGCGTTCTGTCGGCACAGCACGGTGCCGATCGGGACGGTGCCGATTTATTCGATGATCATCGGGAAGAAGATCGAGGACCTCGATTGGGCGACGATTGAGGCCAGCCTGCACCACCAGGCGCAGCAGGGTGTCGACTACTTCACGATTCATGCGGGAGTGCGGCGGGCCCACCTCAACCATGTGAAGAACCGATTGATCGGGATTGTGTCGCGGGGCGGATCGCTCCTGGCGAAGTGGATGCTCGTCCACAACCAGGAGAACATCATGTACACCCGTTGGGACGACATCTGCAAGATCCTGCGGCAGTATGACGTCACGTTCTCGATTGGCGATGGTCTGCGGCCGGGCGGATTGGCGGATGCGACCGATGCTGCGCAGATCGCGGAATTGGAGACGCTGGGAGAGTTGACGGAGCGGGCGTGGCGGCACGGTGTTCAGGTGATGATCGAAGGGCCCGGGCACGTGCCGTTTGATCAGATCGAGTGGAACGCGAAGGTGCAGCGCACGTTGTGTCATGGGGCTCCGTTCTATGTGCTGGGGCCGCTGGTGACCGATATGTTCCCGGGCTATGACCACATCACGAGTTGCATCGGCGCGACGGCGATGGCCTATCACGGCGCGGCGATGCTGTGCTATGTGACGCCCAAGGAGCACCTCGGGCTGCCGAAGAAGGACGATGTGAAGCAGGGGTGCATTGCGTACAAGATCGCCGCGCACGCGGCTGATATTGCGCTGGGGATTCCGGGAGCGCGGGATCAGGACGATGAACTCACGAAGGCGCGGGCTGCGCTCAACTGGGAGAAGCACTTTGAGCTTTCGTTCGACCCCGACACCGCGCGGGCGTATCACGATGAGGATTTGGATGTTGATACCGACTTTTGTGCGATGTGCGGGCACGATTGGTGCAGCGTGCGGATCAGCAAGGAGATCGTCGAGTTTATCAGCGGCAAGGCCGAAGGCTTTGAGCGGGTGGGCGCCAACGGGAAACTTGGAGCCCCGATCAAGTCGGCGGCCCTTACTCCTGAGCAGCAGGAGATTCTGGCGAAGCGCGGCGTGCTCTCGCCGGACGAGATCCACAAACTGGCGAGCAAGACCCGCAAGGCGGTGGGGGCCGATGCGGGCAAGGCGGATTGCCACAGCGACTATGTAGACCCGGACACGGCCAAACAGGTGCAGACGGCGACGCTGGTGCAGGTGGACGTGCGGCCGGCGCTGGGGATACGCAAGGAAGATCGGGTGGTGTGAGGGGGACACGGGCCCGCTGGGTGTGGGCGGCCCAACTTCCGTTTCCCTCACTATCATCGTGACTGATCGCTGTAACCATCCGCGAAATGCTGGACAGAGAGCGTTTCGTGCCTTTTCGCATCGTGTCGAGCT
This sequence comes from uncultured Phycisphaeraceae bacterium, assembly GCA_964549785.1. Lineage (GTDB taxonomy): Bacteria > Planctomycetota > Phycisphaerae > Phycisphaerales > UBA1924 > JBEIUO01. Next base: position 2,393 of record CAZJXA010000106.1, read on the forward strand.
TGGGCGTCGGAACGAATCCGCCCGTCCTGCTCAACCCCGTCGCCGAGCGTCGAAGAGCCGGTCCTGGACCCCGAAGGTTTCTGGGTCATCGACCTTCCGGCGCTCGTCCGGATGAAACTCACGAGCCTCCGAGGGTGCGCGGCTCCCTCCCGTCGGACCTGCTGGTCCGGCTCGAAGAGATCGAGCGAACGCGCGACGACGGTTAACAGTGCTGATCGCTCGACTTTCATAGACTCGTCCGATCATGTCACCGCAACTGGTCAAACCGGCGGACTCGCGAACGATCCCGCTCGACCGGATCGTCGAGGGTGACTGCATCTCGTCGCTCGGCGCGTTTCCCGACGAGTGCGTCGATCTCACGGTGTTTAGCCCTCCTTACGACGGCATCCGCGACTACAAGAGCGAATGGCGGTTGGACTATCAGTCGCTCGGGGCCGAGCTTTTCCGAACGTCGGTGGAGGGCGGCGTGTGCGCCGTGGTGATCGGCGACGGCACAAAGAACTTTGCAAAGTCGCTGACGACCTTTCGCTGGGCCGTCGATTGGTGCGACCGCATCGGCTGGAAGCTCTTTGAGTGCTGCATCTACGCCCGCCACGGAAATCCGGGTGCGTGGTGGACCCAGCGTTTCCGCGTCGATCACGAGTACCTGCTTATTTTTTTCAAGGGCAAGCGCCCCCGCGCCTTCCACAAAGAACCGTTGATGGTCGACAGCAAGCACGCGGGGAAGGTGTACTCGGGCACGGATCGGTTGACCAATGGGAGTTTCAAGAAGATCGAGCGCAAGGCGGTGAATCCGAAGAAGTGCCGCGGCACGGTGTGGTCGTACGCCACTAGCAACACCGAGGGCAACCGGTTGAAGCTCAAGCACCCGGCCACCTTTCCCGACCGCCTCGCCGAAGACCTCGTGTCGTGCTTTTCCAACCCCGGAGACCGCGTCCTTGATCCCATGGTGGGCAGTGGCACGACGGCTGTCGCCGCCGGCCGCCTCGGCCGCCGCTTCGTGGGGTTGGAGATCAGCCCGGAGTACGCAAGCCTCGCGCGGGAACGGATCGCGGTGGAACTGAACGGGCGGGCAGGAAGCGTGTCGTGAGCGATCCGTAGCGGCCGGCGGGTTCTTGAACTGCCTGCGAAACGAGGGTGTCCCTCGAAGCGACGTTCCGAGGGCGAAGGCACTGCGGTTCCCACGCTATGACGCAGGGATATGAGCCGCCCCACCAATCCCCGCGCTCGTTTTCAGCTCGCAGAACAACCTCACGAAGTCCGGCATCTGGTAGTTCGCGTTCAGCCCGCTGGGGTTGGGCAGCACCCACAGCGGCACCCCCTCGAACGTTTCCATCTGTAACCCAACCCGAACCTTCTTGACGCCGTACGCCTGGGAGTATGTTCCGACCCCCAAAAAGCACACCGTACGCGGCTTCCACTTCCGCACCAGCCGCCGGATGCGAGCGCCCCCTGCCCGCACCTCCTCGTCCGTCAACTCTGCCGCCGTGGCGGTTGCGCGTTTCACGATCTTGGTCAGCCCGATGTCGTAGGCCAGTAACTCTTGCTCTTCGCTGGGGTGCAGCGTCCGCGGCGTCAATCCCGACTTGTGCAGGGCCGGCCAGAACCGGTTCCCGGGCCGGGCAAAGTGATGCCCCGTGGCACCGGAGTACAAACCCGGGTTGATGCCGACCAGTAACACGCCCAAGCCGCGGGCGACGATGTCCGGGACGGTTTCGCTGCCTTTCGCGTCGAGAAGTTGCTGCCTGGTGGGTTTGAAGGGCTCGGCCATGACCCACGGTACGACGACTTATCCTTCGGGCGATGTTCACGGGATTGGTACAAGCGGTGGGGACGGTCGCCGCCGGGGAAAGGGTCGGCGGCAACGTCAGGCTCGTAGTGGATGTGCCCGAGTGGAAGCACGCGGCCGCGGCGGGCGATTCGATCGCCGTGAACGGCTGCTGCCTGACCGCCGCCTTGGCACGGGGTTCGGCTTCGCACAGCTTCGAGTTTGACGTCATTCCCGAGACCCTTGAGCGGACCGCGCTGGGCGGGCTGCGTCGGGGTTCGATCGTCAACCTCGAACACGCGGTGACGGCGGCGACGTTGATGGGCGGCCATGTCGTCCAAGGGCATATTGACGCGGTTGGAATCGTTCAGCGGATCGAGACCGAGGACGGATGGCGGGTGCGGATCGGTTTGGTCCGGGACGCCATGATGTGTGTGGTCCCGAAGGGATCGGTGGCGTTGGAGGGGGTTTCGCTGACGGTCGCGACCGTCGATGTCGAGCACGACTGGTTTGAGGTGGCGCTGATACCGGTGACTCTTGCGAAGACGACACTCGGCGGCTTGCAGGTGGGTGATCGGTGCAACGTCGAGACCGACATCATGGCCCGGACAATCGTGCACTGGTTGAAGGTCTATGGCCGATGACTGTTGGAGTCTTGGCGGGCCACGAAGGAGCAAGAATGCGGGTGTTGGGAATCGATCCGGGGTTGCGAATCACGGGCTACGGCTGTCTTGAGGCGTCGGAGACCGGCGAGACGCTGGTTGAGGCCGGGGCCATCCGGCTCGGGCTGCGTTCCGCAGACGTGATAGAGCAATCATCGCGTTCGGCGGCCGGCGTTTCCGAACGGCTGGTGGAACTGGACCGGGATTTCCGCGCCATTCTTGGTCGCTTGCTGCCGCGGGCGGTGGCGATTGAGGCGGTCTTCGCCCATTACAAGCACCCGGCGACGGCGATCGTGATGGGGCACGCGCGGGGCGTGCTGTTGCTGGCGGTGCGGCAGGCGGGTTTGACGTTGATCGAACTGCGGCCCAACGAAGTGAAGAAGTCGATGACGGGCTTCGGCCATGCCTCGAAGGAACAAATGCAGGAAGCGGTGCGGGGTCGATACGGGCTGGTGCAGGCGCCGAGCCCGCCCGACGTGGCGGACGCGATCGCGATCGCGGCGTGCGGGGCGGATCGGTTTCGCCTGGGCGCGGCGGGGGTTAGCCTGCGGAGCGGTGGCCGTGGCGGCGCGGCCCGGAGCGTGGCACGGCTGCCGGAGCATGTGCGGGTGCAGATCGCGAAGAGCAACTGACGATGTTCGACCCCCACGAAACGCGGCCTCAATTGCAGCCACCCGTCTCAAACCGCCCGAAGAAGACGTTGAGGTCGTCCGAGTCCACGTCCTCGTCGCCGTCCTGATCGCCGCACACGTCGCCGTCTGCGAAGTTAGAGAATAAGCGGACGATGTCGTCGGAATCGATGTCCAAGTCGCCGTCCTGATCGGCGGGGCAGTTCGGATCGGCCGCGCAAACGAGGGCGCAGGTGAGGGAGAGGACGTCGCCGTTCTGGATGACGCCGGGCTGGTTGAAACTCACTGGGGCATTGCTGTTCTGGCCTTCGAGGCCGCCGTCCTGATACCCGATGCTGAAGATGGCACCGCCGTTGACCGTCGGGTTCTCAACGTCGGTGTAAATGAAGCGGGCGTAGACGCCGCAATCGAGCGTGACGCCGAACGGCACCTGCACTTGGAAGGTCGTCGTGTCGCCGGCGTTGCCGACCGGCATCCTGTTCCACTGAACGATCAGCCGGTCGGCGGCGACAAGAGCGAAGACGCCGGCGGGGAACGCGACTGAATCACCTTCATCATCCCATCCCGGAGCAAGGGCCTTGGCGAGCCCTCCGAAGAGCGGGCCCGGCAGATTACCCGGCGGGATCGGCGCGTTGACTCCGCCGAGAGATTGCTGACCTTCGGGAACGTTGTACCCCATGGCGCCCTTGTTGCCGATCGTCCAGGAGCCGCCCGGTGGGAACAAGGCATTGCCGTTCGTCACCGGGATCGTCGTGACATCGTTGGCCCCCAACGCGAGACGGTTTGCGGGGATGGCGATGTCGATGAACCCCGCCCCCGGCTCGTTTCGCACAAACGCGAGGTTCTGCGCTCCGGCGCCCGAGACGCAGACGGCGAGAATGGCGGAACAGAGGAACGTTTTCATTAGCGGAGCTCTCTTTTACCGGTCGTGCTGGGATCGACGCCTCTTCGAGCGGCGCCCGTGCAAAGGATACATGAAGGGCGGGAATGTGCCACCGAAATCTAGGGATAATTCTCTATTTATGGAAGTTGAGGGGGCTCCTGACCCCGTGCGGCACCCGAACACGGCTAGAGAAGGGCGTCTCGGATGGGGTTCGACACGGGGCTCCGCATTAGGGGCCATCGGTTCATACTCTCTTAAAGAATGTCGATTGCCGAACGCCCGCTCAACGCCGACTCTCGCCGCTACGCCGCACAAGTGTTGATCGTGGAGGATGAACCCGAACACGCCGACGTGATGGCCGAGGCGCTGCGGAAGCCGGGGCACGTGTGCACCGTGGTGACGGATGTCGCGGCGGCGTTGCAGGAATTGAAGTTCGGTACCTTTGATGTGGTGGTGACGGATTTGCGGATGCCGTCGTCGGCAGGGGTCGATGGGGTCGCCGCGGATGGGGCGGACGCGGGGTTGCGGGTGTTGCGCGAGGCCCGCAAGGTGCAGCCGCATGCCGAGGTCGTGATGGTGACGGCCCACGGGGACGTGCCGACCGCCCGTGCCGCGTTCAAGGCGGGGGCGTTTGACTTCATTCAGAAGCCGTTGGACTTGGACGTTTTCCGGAGCCTGGTGAACCGGGCGGCCGAGACGGTCTTATCGAGGAACGAATCGCCGGCGCCGGTGGGCGGTCCGCCGGTTGTGGAAGGGTTCGAGGGGATCATCGCGAGCAGCGAGCCGATGCGGCGGGTGTTGCGGACGGTCAAGTCGGTCGCGGCCTCGAACTTGCCGGTGTTGGTGACGGGGGATTCCGGGACCGGCAAGGAACTGGTCGCGGCGGCGGTCCACCAGAACAGCCCGCGTGCGAAGGGACGATTTGTCGCGCTCAATTGTGCGGCCGAAACCGAGACGCTGCTGGAAGATCACCTGTTCGGACATGTGAGGGGTGCGTTCACGGGGGCCGAGCGTGAGCGCGAGGGCGTCTTTGAGTACGCGACGGGCGGCACGCTTTTCTTGGATGAGATCGGCGACATGCCGCTCAAGATGCAGGCCAAACTGCTGCGTGTGCTGGAGACGGGGATGGTGGTGAGGCTGGGGAGCAACGAGCCGCGGAAGACGGATGTACGGCTCGTTTCGGCTACGAACAAAGACCTGAACGCGTTGATTGCGCGTGGCGAGTTCCGCGAGGATCTGTATTTCCGGATCAAGGGCGCAGCGGTTCATCTACCGGCGTTGCGGGAGCGGCGGGAGGACATCCCGCCGATCGTGGCGGTGGCGGCGGCCCGGGCGACCAAGACGATGGGGGCGGCGTTTGAATCGGCCCCGGTGGTGACGGATGCGGCGATGATGCGCTTGACGAGTTACGCGTGGCCGGGGAATGTGCGGCAGTTGTTGAACGTGGTGCAGAACATGGTGGTGCAGGCGTTGGGGGAAGAGAGGGCGAAGGGCTCGGCGTTGACGCTGGAGACGCGGCACATACCGGATGACGTGCGGGTCGGGGATTCACCGGACGCGGATAGCGGTTCGATCGGGTCATTGGCCGGGACGACCTTGGAGCAGATCGAGAAACGGGCGATCCGGGAGACGCTGCGGCTGACCGGCGGGAACCGCGAACAGGCGGCGGTGCTGCTGGGGATCGGCGAGCGGACGCTGTACCGGAAGTTGAAGGAGTATGGGGTGCGGTGAGGCACGCGGCTGTTCAACTCGGGCCGGACGCCAAACCCCCGCGGCGGCGGCGCTGGGGTCGGGTTTTGGGAGCGTCGGTTGTCGTCGTCGTCGTGGGCGTGCTGGCGGCTTGGCTCGGTCGGGGCATGATCGCCGAGCTGGTTATCGAACGGATTGTTGCCTCGGAATTGAACGCGAAGGCGGAGATTGATTCGGTGTCGATTTCGACTTCGGGGACGGTGGTTGTGCGCGGGCTGTCGCTCCGCGTTGACGGCGTTGCCGGGCCGGGTGGAGAGGTGTTCGCGGCCGAGAGTGTGACGGTCGTGGCATCGCTCGGTGCGTTGTGGCGGGGCGTTGCAGGTATCGACGAGGTGGCCTTGACGCGGCCGATGGTTCGGATCAGCCAATCGGTGGACGATCGGTCGGTGAATGTGCTTGGGCTCATCAAGTACCGCGTGAAGGAGCGGGAGAGAAAGACGTTGCCCGAGACGTTGCCGCGGATGGTGGTGGAGAACGGGCTGGTGGAATTGGGGGAGCATTCGGGCGCGACGTATACCGCGCTCAAGAAGGTACAGGTCGAGGGGTTGGTCGAACGGTCGGAAAGCGATGCTGGGGAGTCGGTGATTCGGATTCGTCAGGTGACCGCGGGTGAGGGCGGGACGGCCGGTCTTTTGGATATTTCGGGGCGTTACTCGGCCGATGGCTTGGCGCTCTCGATGGGCGAGTTGTCACTCGCGGACTTGGCTGTTGAGAATCTGCCGACGCCGATCCGCGAGTCGTTGGGTGAGTTGGGGGTGCAGGGGCGCATCACCAACAGCGAGTTCAAGTACGGGTTTGAAGGCGGGTTTGAGGCGGGGTTTGAGTTGGTGGACGCTGCCCTGAGTGTGCCCTTGAAGCCGCAACCCCTCGAAGATAATGATGGCAACCCGGTGCCGATGACGGCGGAGGAAGCGGATCGACCGCTGCGGATGACCGGGGTTTCGGGGAGGGTGTCGTTTTCCGATGATGGTTGGAAGGCGAAGTTTGGCGGCGTGGCCGAGGACGTGCCGTATGAGGTGACGATCGATTGGCGGGGGCGAGCGTCGGAAAGCCCGTTTGACATCACCATGGTGACCAAGGGCTTCGAGTTGAAAGCAGAGCCCGCGGTGCTGAGGTATGCGCCCGGGGTTGCCCAGTTGCGCTTCCGGCAGTTCGGGCACCCGACGGGAATTGTGGATGCCGAAGTCGTGGTGTCGCGCGGCGACGAGGTCGATGGGAGCCCCGCCGCGGTCGAGAGTTCCGGACGGATCATCCTGAAGGGTGTGTCGGCGGCGTTCCACAAGTTTCCGTACCGCTTTTACAATATCAAGGGCGAGGTGACGTTCGATTCGGAGGGGATTCGGATCGTGCATCTTGAGGGGGATGAGCCGAGCGGAGCGACGATGGTGGCGAGCGGGACGCTGATGCCTCTGAAAAATCCGAAAGCGGAGATCGACGTGGCGGTGAAGCGGATGACGCTCAACGCGGAGTTGCGGGCGGTGATGCGCCGTCGCGGGAAGATATTGGATGAGGTGTTCAGTGAAGGGAAGTATGAGCGACTGTTGGGGCTGGGCCTGGTGCGTCGGCCCGGCGCTGCGGGCGGGGCGCCCGAGTTTGAGCCGGGTGGTGTCGCGGATGTGGACGTCAAGGTCATTCGGCTTCCGATGGCGGACGGGAACGGTGACTGGCACGACCACATCACGGTGAGGTTGGATCGGGTGAGCATTTTGTCGGAGGCCTTTCCATACCCGCTTGTTGGCGAGGGTCTGACATTTCAGAAGGATGACGACCTGGCGACAGTGACGGGTGGGACGCTACGCGGTTTGGATGGTGGCGAAGCAGAGGCGGCGGCCCGTATGGACTTGGGGGCGATGAGTGAGCCTGGGGCGGAGTTTGTGCCGGATCTGGAAGTTTCGGCGAAGGGGGTGTCGATCTCACCCCTCTTGCTGTCGGCGTTGCCGGAGGCGAAGGGGTCCTTAGGCGACGGCCGGACGTTGGGGCAGGTGTTGAGCGAGTTGCATCCGGTGGGAACGGGTGATGCGGAGGTTCGGCTCTCGATGCGCTCGGACGGCGAGCCCGTGTACGAAATCGGAGTGTCGTTGGATGGTGTTTCGGCGACACCGAGAAGCCGGCGCGGCGCCGGGCCGCAACTGCGACTGGCGGATATCCGGGGGAAGGTCAAGGTCACTCGGACGACCGTCGGGCTGTCGTTGACGGCGGATGCGCAAACGCTGAACGATCCCGATGTGCCGGGCGGCGTCCGGCCCGCCGGGTCGATCGCGGTCACGATGGGGACGCCGATTCGCGGGGAGATCGATGAGCCGCTGGTCTTGAGTGTGGAAGCGTCGGGGCTTGGGTTGCAGGCTCCGATAGAGGACGCGGTGGCGGTTTTCTCGCGATCGGCCGTGGCGGTGCTTGACGAATTGAGGGCGACGCATCGACCGGAGCTGGTCGCGGATGGGAGACTGGAGTTGCGCCTGCCGCGGCGGGGCGCGGGCCAGGTGTTGGTGCGTGCGACTCCACGAGGGGGCGGCGCGTTGACGTTGGCCGGGGAGCGGGTCAGCGTCGCGAATCTGACGGGCGGTGTGGTCGTTCGGTTTGATGCGCGGGGCGACGCTGATGCGGGGGAAGCGAGCGCGAGTGCACCGCCGGGCGAGCGTTCGAGCGGCGCGGTGTGGGTGGACTTTGAGTCGTTCGGGGCGGAACTGCGCAGCGCGGGGAACATCGCTGCGGATGGACGGTGGTGGATACGGGAAGCCATCCCAGCGTTGGGAGCGGGGCCGGCG
>CAZJXA010000107.1:0-9545 GCA_964549785.1 uncultured Phycisphaeraceae bacterium
ATCGCGGGGTTGGGGAGGGCGGTCAAGGGCATGTCGCCGCAAGTTCAGATCATCGGGGTGGAGCCTGAGCGAGCCAGGAGTTTTTTTGACTCCTTGGCCGCCGGCAGGCCGGTGGCGTCCGAGGTGCATCCGACGCTGGCCGATGGCTTGGCCGTCCCCAAGGTGGGGGACAGAGCATTCGCGATCGCCAAGGACGTGGTGGACAAGGTGGTTCTGGTCGGCGAGGAATCGATCGCGCTCGCGATCCTGCGGCTGATCGAACTTGAGAAGGGCGTCGTGGAAGGGGGAGGTGCGGCCGGTTTGGCGGCCCTGCTGGAAGGAAAATTACTCGAACTTGCCGGAAAAAAAGGTGGTGCTGGTGTTGTGTGGCGGCAACATCGACCCGACGGTTCTCGGACGGGTGATCGACCACGGATTGGTCGCCGACGGTCGGGTGACGCAGTTCACCGCCCTGATTTCGGACCGTCCGGGCGGTCTGGCGTCGCTGACCGCGGCGATCGCGCTCGCGGGGGCCAGTGTCCGCGAGATCAACCATGAGCGGGCGTTCGCTGGCGCGGACGTCTCGACCGTGCAAGTGGTTTGCACGGTGGAAGTCAGGGATTCCCAACACATCGAAGACCTGCATCTGCGCTTACAGGGCTGCGGAATCCGCATTATTTCACGAACTTCCCCCCTGACGTGTGCCATCGGCGGTCGCCCGGCCTGAACTTGTTTCAAGCCGCGCGTGTGCAAGCGGTTCCGCGTGTTTCCCAAGAAGGATTACCGCGGGACGCCTATGGTTATCAGGCATGACGTGTGCCACCTGCGGACCCCGGCCGAGCCGGTAATAGGCGACCGCCGACCAAGGTTTACATGAGGTAGTTGAAGATGAAATAAGTTCTCTCCATGACGGCTGCGATTGGTTCCATGATCCTCGCTTGCGGGCTTGTGGGATGCGAAGAAAAGAAGACGCCCGTGGTTGTGACGCCGGCCCCGACCACCACCAAGCCCGCTTCCGATGCCATGAAGGATGCTGGCAAGAGCATGGATAAGGCCGCCGACGCGATGAAGGATTCGGCCAAGGATGCCGCCAAGGCGGTCGACAGAGCTGCGGACACGACCAAGGACGCGGTCAAGGATGCCTCCGACGCCGCAGGCGACGCCCTCACCCGGGCAAAGGATTCAGGCGTCATGGCGTTCCAGACGCAGATCGATGCCATGAAGAAGCAGTTTACTGACCTCAAGGCTCAGGCGGCCAAGATCACCGATCCGGCCCGCAAAACCGCCGCCGACACCGAAGTGTCGAACGTCGAGAAGAACATGACCACGTTGGGTACCCAGTTCGATGCCCTCAAGACCGCTTCCGCGGATCAGTACACGAAGCTGAGCGACGGCGTGAAGGCGACGATCGTGAAGATCGGTGATGGTATTTCGAGCCTCACGAAGAGTGTGATGCCTATGCCGGCCCCTACGGGGACGCCGACGCCGGCTCCCGCGCCCAAGTAAATCGGGCTTGCAAGATCGATTCAAATTGCGACGGGCCGGTGCGAGGAACGCACCGGCCCGTTTTTATTCTGTCTTGTTCCGATCCGCCGCTCCGCCGATCAGCAGCCCGAATCCCAGGAGTTGAAGAACGCGATGATGTCGTCGCTGTCGGTGCTACCCGACCCGTCGATATCCGCGTTCCCGGCGTCCCAGTCGGTGAAGAACGCGATGATGTCGTCGCTGTCGGGCGAGCCCGAGCGGTCCCAATCGCCCGGGCACGAAAAGCCTGCCAAGAACTGAAACGCCAAATCCACAGGGGCATCGACGGCGGAGCGCGGCTTGGCCGGATCGCTGATGGCGGTCCAGACGCCGTCCGGGCTGCGCTGCCGGGCGTCCCAACCGGCGCTGCTGCGTCCGGCGCTGGGTCGAAGCGGCAGGAGGAAGAGCGGGGCGTTGATGTCGCTGGGCGTGAGTTCGACCTCGAACCAGAACGTACCGGGGGACAGGATCATGGGCGTTGCGAGTTCCAGGGCCCAGATGGGGCGCGTGGTGTCAGGCACCGGCGGCAGGGGCGCCGTCGATGAACTGAAAATCCGGAACGCCGACATCGGTGACTGAGCGACCACCAACCCCGGTCCGGACGACTCAAAGACCACCGTGGAGCCGACCTCGTCGGGAACGCCCGACCAAACCCGCACCGAACCGCCCACGACCGGGGCCAGCGAGGTGTCGGTGGAGTAGCCGTAGACCACCAGAGACCGCAATTCGGAACTCGTGCTCAGGGTGAAGTTGTCGGCCAGCCGGAAGGCCCGCCCGGCGGAGAGCGAGTGACAGGAAACGCCCGCCAAGGCGTTCGCCGCCTCCGCATCGAGGGCGGTCTCGCTCCAGAGAGATCCCGACGGCGCCGCCAGCCCCGAGCGGCTGACAAACCCCGTGACGACGCCGGGATCGTTGGCATCGCCGGAATTGCTGAACGCGACCTGGCCGCTCGCGGTCCACGCCGCGCACACCACGACACCGGAAAGTAATCGAGTGATCAAAGGGTGACTCCCCGGATGGTGGGCGTGAAGCCCGGAAAAATGGTCGAGAGATTGTTGTTGCCCAGGCGGGCCTGGACGACCTCCGCGAGGATGTCGCGGTAATCGATCGTCACCTCCAAGTCGCGGTTTTCGTAGAGTTGCCCGGCCGCGAGGCCCGGCCAATTGCGCAGCACCCGTCCGCCGTCGATCTGGTGACCCATCACCAGCATGCAGTTGCCGTGACCATGGTCGGTGCCTTGCGTGCCGTTTTCCGCCAGCCGCCGCCCGAACTCGGAGGTGACGACGACGGTCACCGACGGGGCGGTTGTCGCGAACATGTCGCGATGGAACGCCGCGAGGCTCTGGGCCAGTTGGCTCATGAGGTTGTTCAGAGACCCCACCCCGGAACCCTGCGTCGCGTGGGTGTCCCAGCCGGTCACATCGATGGCGATCGCCTCGACGCCCACTTGGGCCCGGATCAGTGCGGCTGCGGATTCAAAGGCAACCCCGGTGCTGAAGGTGGGGTACACAGCGCCGCCCTGGGGGACGTAGTTCGCAAACTCGATCTGATCGAGGAGCGCCATGGTGTCGATGGCGTTCTGGGCGGTTGAGTGCAGCGGGTCGGGCACGAGGTCGTAGAGGTCGCCGATGGCGGAAAGGCGGTCAATGCGCGACGACGTGGAGCCGGTCAGCCCAAAGTTGTCCAGATTGGGGATCGGCAACGTCTGCGGCCCGCCCACCAGCGTCTTCTGCAGGCCGGTCGCGATGCCCACGCCCCGGAGGGTTGAACCCGGAACCAGCGGCGAGGTCGTCTGGAGGTGCCGCCCGAGCCACCCGGTTCCCAGCGTGGCGTCGTTGGCTTTACCAACTTCCATGAAGCGTTGGGCATCAAAGTGGGAACGCGAGGAGTCGGTTGACCCGGTCGCGTGCACCACCAGCAAGTTCCCATCCTGATACGCCGGAATCAACGGCGCAAACCCCGGCGGGAATCCGAAAAACCCGTCCAGATTGATGGCCCGGTCAGGATTGGTCGAATCCGGCCGCGCGATGGCCGTGGTCGGTCGGGCCGCGTAATACGCGGCCTCGCCCCACGGCACGCACATCGATAGTCCGTCGGAAGCCCCCCGCAGGAAGACCGAGATCAGCACGTCGCGCTGCCCCGAGCGGTAGTCCTTCGCGAGCGCCACGCGCGGCAGCCACGCCGGCGCCGACGCGGCGGCGGCCAGGGCCGCTCCGGAGCCGGCCACCCGCAGAAAGCCGCGTCGGGAAAGAGCGAGATATTCGGGGCAGCCGTGTATCATTGATGAAAACTCTCGGGAAAAGCAGTCTGGGCGGAGAACGCGAACGTCCGGGAGAGGAAGCGCGGGCGGGATTTCAAACGACCCGGCTGGTCAGTACCACTGGAACGACGGGGACCCGATCGCGAGGCCGATCGCTTCGCGTTGGCGTATCTGGGAACCGAAACTCACGGCGAGGTAGTTGCCGATCCGAGCCTTCTCCGCCGGTGGCATCTCGCCACCGAAGAGGGCGTCGGAGATCTGCGTCAGCATGGCGTCGACGGTGTCAAGGCCATCAAGGAAGGTCGAGACGTCCACCATGATGCCGCTGATGCCCGGGTTACCGCCGTTACTGACAAAGAGCAGCGAGGCCCCGAAGTTCCATCGCGGCAGCAGAAACCCAGACCAGTAGGTGATGGTGTCGGGGTACCCGTCCGGGGGCCCCCAATAAAACGGGCGATGACCCGCCGCGTCCAAGAGGCTGCGGAGTGTGGAGGTGCTGTTGACGACCGTGGGCAGCGAACGCAGCGGCCCCACGAAGGCGTGGAACGGGCGCTTGAGTTTCGGCGAAGCGGATGCCACGGCGTTGGGCGAGAGCGCCCGCCGGACCATCGCCTTGATGTCGCCGTCGCCCGTGCCATACGCCGCGGCCACCGAGTCGATGAGCGATTGCGGGGCGTCCTCCCCGATGAACCAGCGGGTCAACTTCTTGGCGATGAAGGCCGCCGTGCTGGGGTGGCGCACCAGTGAATCCAGTACGTCCATCCCGTCCAACTCGCCGTTGCTCGCCGACCGAGCGGGGATGACCCGGCGGTACGGCGTGTTGTCGAAAATAATCTTCTGAGCGGTGTCGTGCGTTGACGGATTGAATCGGAACTGCCCGTGGGTCGCGCCCGAACCCCTCGTCCAGCCGGTAAAACACCGGGCCACCTGCTCGACATCCTGCTGGGTGTAGCCCCCGTCGGAGCCCATCGTGTGCAGTTCGAGCAGTTCCCGGGCGTAGTTTTCGTTCGGGCTGATCCGTGTCGAGGCGTCGTTGTCGAGGTAGTTGAGCATCGCGGGGCTGTGGGCCGAGGCGGTCAGGATCGCCCGAAACGTCCCCAGGGCGTTGCCGCGGATGACCACCCGGTCGTCCACGGTCTTGATGTACCTGGACTGATCCGTCGTGATGTCGATATTGAGATGGTCGGTCCAGAACTCCACCATCCGCTGAAAAAGTTGACGGTTGGAAAAGGCGGCCCGCCGGATGGTGGCCTCGGTCAATTGGTTGCTGATCGTGGCGGGCTGCACGTTGTACAGATCCAACGGCGCCATGGTCAGCGTGGTCAGCGCCGAAAGGCTGGACTCAACCGCCGAATCGTTGATCGCGGCAAAATTCAACTGGTATTCGAGATACCCCGCGTAACCCAACTGGGCGGCCCGGGTTCGCTCTGCGTCCGTGAACCCAAAACTGGTCCGCGCGATAAGGCGGTTGAGCAGGCTCGATGGATCCACATCGGCCGCGATCTCCGGCGGTTCCGCACGGGCCGCGACCGTCGCCGCGGCGAAGGCGGAGGAAAGCGCCCCGAACAGCAGCCCCCGACGGGGGACCGGTGACGGAGACCGCTTTGAGCCGGGCGTGTTCGTCAAAACGGCGGGTGTGGTATCGTTCATAAAATTGGTGCGTCGCGCGTGGGGAAACGGTGAGAAATGCGGTGAAGCGCCGACCTGACGTGATCTCTGCACACAGATTACCGATTGTGAACGCCAACGCAATAGGGTCATTGCCCCTTTATTACTGGAACTTGCGACATTCAAAATCCGTCAGGCCAGTCCGGGTGCCCCGGATCACCCCTCGCTCCGGCAGCGGACGAACGTCCACCGACCGGCGAAAGACGTTCCCGACATCCGCATCGCGATGTGAAAACCAGCCTTCGGGTGGTCGGCTTGACACTCCGACCCGCCCTCCTAAACTCCGCTCCCCACTTTCGACACTGGGGGCGTTTCAGGGTGCCGACCGGCATGTTGAAGTGCGTTCAAAAATTCGGGGCGGTAGCTCAATTGGTTAGAGCACCGGACTGTCGATTCGGAGGTTGCGGGTTCGATTCCCGTCCGCCTCGCTTTTACTAAAAGCCCTCGCACCGTGCGGGGGCTTATTTTGCGTGTCCATCAAACGATCCACACATCCGCTTCGGGGACGTCGATTCACCAATCTTGAGCCCTCCGGGTCGAGCCCCCGGATCGCGTGCGGACGTCCGTGAACCGCCATACTCCCGGCCATCTGCGGCCCCTCCAATCAGAACCGCCCGTGCGACGCGTCCAAACGGCTCACGTCGCATAGGGCGAACCGGGCCCTCCGATTTGGGAGTGAACGGGGAACATGCAGGACGCCGATCAACTCCCCAAGGAGATCGTCTATGCAATTGCCCGTTCGAGCCCACGCCAAGCCCTGTCTGTGCCGCAGCAAAGTCGCGGACGTCGCCGCCATCGGCGTTTCCCTCTGGTCGTCGTCGGAGGTGGTGGCCCACAAGCTCGCGGGCTTTGACGGCACTGCAATCGAGCCAGGAGCGCCGATACTCGTGGTGGGCGACGACTGGGCCGCGCGAGTGAAAACGTTCTTGCAGGGCCTCTCGCCCGTCGAACGCGATGAGGTTAAGGCCACCGGCGTGAGCCCGGACGGAACTTGGCAGGCCTGGAATGCCGTGTCGGCGGCGACGTTCATGGAGCGGCAGAACTCGCCATGGCTGCCGCGGGTGCTCAACGACAACGCGATGTTCCCGTACTACCAGCCGATCATTGAGATGGAAACGGGTCGCACCATCGCGTTCGAGGCATTGATGCGTGCCAACGTCGACGGCCGACTCATCAGCGGTGGCGAACTCGTCGATGCGGCCCGCGCTCACAACGCGCTTTTCCAGTTTGATCAGAAGGCCCGCACCAGAGCGATCACGCACGCCGCCGACAGAGTGCTGCCGGGCGAACTGCTCTTTGTCAACTTCACCCCGATGGTGATCTACGACCCCGCGATCTGTCTGCAAACAACCTGGGAGGCCGCGCAGGCGGCGGGTTGGCGCATGGACAAACTGGTCTTTGAGGTGGTGGAGAGCGAGGCGTTCCCCGATATCCCCCACCTGCGCCACATCCTCGATGCGTACCGCGCACGCGGATGCACGGTCGCCCTCGACGACATCGGCACCGGCCATACCGCGTTGTCCTACATCGAGGAGTTGCGACCCGACATCATCAAAATCGCCAAGGGCTTGCTGCCCGACCGGCCGCACCCCGACGACCTCGGGCTGGTGCGGGGCCTCGTGGAACACGCCCATAACCGCGGCATCACGGCCCTCATTGAAGGGGTGGAAACGCCGGAGCAACTGGAAGCCGCCCGCGAAATGGGGATCGACTTGGTGCAGGGGTACTTGCTCGGTCGCCCCGCCGCCGAGCCCGTTCGGCCGCACTCCCAACTGCGCATGGCCGCATAGCCTGATTCGGCGCCACCGGACCGGTCGTACGCAATAAGCGTGGTTTCACAAGTTCTTCAGTGCACAGCCCAGGCCACGGGTGCATACTCCGAAGGTTCTAAGACACCTTCCGGAGCCCGCCATGCACACGTTCGGCCGTCCCACTCTCCGACTCGCGGCCCTTCTCGTCGTCTCCGCCGGAACCCTGCTCACCGGGTGTTCGTCCTCGGACGATCGTCGCGCCAGCCCGGGCTCCTTCACCACCGATGCGTGGCGACGCGAGATGAACCCTGAGATGACGGCGATTATCACGAAATTGGAGTCGCTGGGCGGGAAGCCGATCGAGTCGCTCACTCCGGCCGAAGCTCGCAAGCAGCCGACGCCCGTGGACGCTGTGACGGCGATCATGCGCGACAAAGGGAAACCGACGGCCCCGCCCCCCGGCCCGGCCCCCAGCGTCCAGGTCGCATCGCGCTCCGTCCGCGGCCCCGAGGGGCTATCGGTCCCCGTCCGCGTCTATACGCCCACCAACGCGACGGAAAACAACGCGGTCGTGCCAACGATTGTGTACGTTCACGGCGGCGGCTGGGTGCTGGCCAGCCCCGAGGTCTACGACGGCTCGGCCCGGGCCCTCGCCGATAAGTGCAATGCCGTCGTCGTCTCGGTCGACTATCGCAAGGCGCCGGAGCACAAGTTCCCGGCGGCCCACGAGGATGTTTACGCGGTGCTGCAGCACGCCCTCAGCGGCGAGGCCTCCTTTGGCGGCGACCCCAATCGAGTCGCCATCGCGGGCGAGAGCGCCGGCGGCAACATGGCTACCGCGGCGTGCATCATGGCGGCCCAGCGCGGCGGAAGGATGCCGGTTCATCAGCTCCTCGTGTACCCCGTCTCCAACCACGCCTTCGACACCCCGAGCTATCGGGAGAACGCCAGGGCCAAGCCCCTGAACGCGCCGATGATGCCGTGGTTCTTCGGGCACTACCTCCGCTCCCCCGCCGACGGCAACTCCCCGCTCATCTCGCCGCTGCGGGCCTCGGAATCCGACCTCAGCAAACTGCCCGAAGCGACGATCATCCTGGCGGAGATCGATCCGCTCCGCAGCGAGGGGATGATGTACGCGCAGCGGCTGAAGGCCGCCGGCGTCGAGGTGTCATCGAAAAATTACGAGGGCGTAACCCACGAATTCTTCGGGATGGCGGCGGTCCTTGCGGAGGCCCGCTCGGCCCAAGCGTTCGCGGTCGACCGTCTGCAATCGGCCTTCGAGAACGCGCGCCCCGCGCCCGCCGCTGGAACCCTCCCCCGAACAGACCGCCCGACGGGTACACAGCCGATCAACTGGTGAACTCACTCGCTGGAGCCTGCTTTTGCGCGGTCACGCAGGCATCAGGCGTCGCGGGCAACAAACCTGGCCGTTTCGCCGGAGCGGACGACCTACCGGGAGGGTTTCCCCCGTGCGCCGGACCAAAACGTAAATTAAATAAAAAAAATTTTCAAGATTCTCTTCGATGCGATGCGCTCCCGCCGAAGGCGGTGGGATCAAAATCCCGGCTTCTAAAATGAAGCCAGCATGAAGCGAACATGAAGATGATGCCCACTGTTCTTTCACTCGCGACCACGGTCAATCCCCATTTCTAATGCGCCAGAGGGCTCCGTCGGAATTGCGAAGCCGGCTATTGCATGTGACTAGTCACAGATGATAAGCGTTTCCATCACAGCAGGGCCTGCCATCGGGTTGCCGGAACGAAACCGATGAACGACTTTAAAGTACTGTTAAAGTACGTCGAGAGTTGAGGGGAATCTACTCACATGATGCCGGAAGCACAGCGCACGCCAGGGAATAGAATTTCCGTGATCGACTTGGCGAGCTGTGAGAGCAACAAGATTCCCAATTTGATGTATCAACTGGCTCGTCGCTCGGCGTTGGTTTCCGCAACTAACGCCCGACACGCTTCGGTGCACCGCCAGGACGATGATAACAGGAGGTGAGATGTGAAGAAGCACGCATTGGTGATTGTTGCGATCCTTGCTGGCATCGGCGTCGCCGAATCGGCCGGCGCCCAAATCTTGGGCTCGGCCCAAGCATTTTCGGTGCTGGGTGGTTCGACCGTAACGAACACCGGCCCAACCGTTCTCACCGGCGATCTCGGCGTTTGGCCCGGAAACGCGATCACCGGGTTTCCGCCTGGAATTGTGAACGGCACGATCCGTGCGGGCGACGCGGTGGCCCAGCAGGCCCAGAGCGACGTCACGACCGCCTACGACGCCCTCGCCGCGATGGCGCCCACGCAGGTCCTGACGGGAACTGACCTCGGCGGCCTGACCCTCTTCCCCGGCGTCTATTCATT
>CAZJXA010000107.1:9645-10735 GCA_964549785.1 uncultured Phycisphaeraceae bacterium
ATGGATTCCAACATCATCACCGCAGGCTGCATCCCCGCCCCCGGTGCCTCACTCCTGATCGGCGTGCCCGCGGCCTGCTTTATCGGCCGCAGACGCCGGTAACGCGTGCCGCGCATGGACGGGCCATTCAGGCTCATGTCGAAATCCCCCGCACCCCGGCAAGCGCCGGTGTGCGGGGGATATTTTTCTACTCTCTACGTCGCCATTCGTGAAGACCCGCTTCAACGGGCACCGCCGCAACGTGAAGGGGGCGGGGTCGACACCTCGAAGTACCGCTGCTCGGGCATGAAGCCCCGTCGATGTAGGAGGTGTGGAATTCTGCCCCCGCCAACGGCGGAACGCCCAACGCTCCGATGGGCGGATACACCCGATCGACCGGGTTCGATCAACTGGTGATCTAATTCTCTGAAGCCCGCGTCGCGGTTAACCCCGACTCGGCGGCCCACTGTCCGAGGTCCTTGCCTTGGATCGCCGCGGCGACCAAGTCTGGGAAGAGGTCGGGGGTGCAGGCGAAACTCGGGACGCCCATGCCCGCAAGGGCCGCGGCGTTCCGTTCATCAAAGGCCGGGGCTCCGGAATCGGCCAGGGCCAGGAGCGTCACCATCTTGACGCCCGAGCCGGCGATGACGGCGGCCCGTTTCAGCATCTCGCGATTGTCGCCGCCTTCGTAGAGGTCGGTGATGAGCACGAAGATCGTGTCGTGCGGGTTGTTGATGAGCGTCTGGCAATACCCCAGGGCACGGTTGATGTCGGTGCCGCCGCCCAGTTGCACACCCATGAGCACGTCCACCGGGTCCGACATCTTCTCCGTAAGGTCGACGACGCTGGTATCGAACGCCACCACGTGCGTTCGCAACGCCGGGATCGACGCCAGGACCGCGCCGAAGATGCCTGAATAGACGACCGACTGCCCCATCGACCCCGATTGATCGATGCAGACGACGATGGTCCGTGACTCGTGGCGGTTGCGGCCGTAGCCGATGCGCGTCTCCGGCACGATCGTTTGGTACTCTGCCTGATAGTGCTTGAGGTTGGCCCGGATGGTGCGGTTCCAGTCGATCTCGTTGTGGCGGGGGCGGCGGGTGCGGGT
>CAZJXA010000108.1:0-10467 GCA_964549785.1 uncultured Phycisphaeraceae bacterium
CTCCCCCGGCCACCACCACCCAAGCCCATCGGGATATCCAAGGGGATCATCGCCACGCTGATCATCTCGCTCGCGAGTTTCTTGATCTCTTCCGCCGTCGCTATCCGTCCACTCTGCACCATCAGCGCCCGCACCTGTGGCACCAAACTCTCGATAATCACCGGCCGCACCGCCGTCGTGAACTTCTCTTGCACCTGCTGATCCGTCGGCCCCGCCGCCTTCTCGTCCGTCCCGCTGACACCCCCGCCGCCCTGAGGCTCCGCCGTCCGGATCAACGACGCCACGAAACTCCGGGGCACATTCACGCTCACCGCCACCAACGTCGGATACCCCTTGGGGTCCAGCGTGTTCTGCGTCTTGCTCCCGACGTGATTTTCGCTCTTCAGCGTCGTCTCTTCGTTGCGGGTCATGATCCCGCCGACCCCCGAACCCAGCCGGGTGATGTCCGCCGTCTGGTTCGCTTCGACGCCCGGGATCGCCGCGGGCGAGGCCTCGCTGGAATCGTTCGTAATCTTCGTCCGCTCCTTGTCGAGCGAAACAGTCCCCTTGTTCTCCGGCGCAAAACTCGTCTCCTGCGAAGTCACCCGCGTCACATCCACCTGGGCCGTCACCGCGACCACCACCCCTGGGATGTACTCGAGCAGGTCGAGCACCGTCTGCCGGACCTTTGTCTCAACCCGCGTCGCGTGCTCCATATATGTTGCGGGCATCTGGTCGCCCTCCGACCGCGCCCGCAACTGCCGTCCGCTCGAGTCGATAATCCGGATCGCATCCAACTCGAGGCCCGCCAACGCCCCCGCCATCAGCCCCGCCACCGCATCCGCCATCGCCTGCGTCACCGGCTGGCCCGTATCGGTTTCCACCGTCACCGAGGCGGTTGGCTTCTTGACACGCCCGCCCAAGCCGTTCGGCTCAGGGATATCCAGGAACACCTGCGACGATTTCACCCCCGTCATCGAGGCGATCGTCCGCGCCAGTTCGTTCTGCAACGCAACCGCGTAGAGCCGATCGTTCTGTTGCCGGCTGTTGGTCCAACTCTGTTTCTGCAGGATGTTCTGGAACAGGATCGCCTTGTCGTCTCCCACCTCGCCCGACTGCAGCAGCACCGCGCGGGCCTTCATCTCGCTCGCCGCGGGAACCATCAACTTGCCGTCCTGCATCTTGCCGTCGATCGCGAGGTTGGTCAAAAGCGCGACGGCCCGCTGCTGATCCTCGACGGGCATCCCCGGCAGCACTTCCCGCAGGTCCGACGACCCGGCGTACTGCGACACGACAAAGAGCGTCATCAGCGCGATCACGACCACCGAGGCCATCAGCAACTTGTGCGTGGCCCGCAGCGGCCCGAACTGCTTACTGATATTCGCGACCATCTGTCGCAACCGGTCCATGGCGGCCTCCTGCCTCAGCGCTCGCGCCCTCCGGGCGCACTATTTGCCGGTCGTGCGCAGAACGCGCCCCGGCAGTGGCGGGTATCGACTGGCTTCGGGCGGCCGCTTGAGAAGAAGTGCTTGCCATGGCGGGGCCCGCCGCGGCGGGATTCGCGCCACTTCCTCCAGCCCAACCCTAATCCCCTGTCCGTTACCCGTCCCCGTCCAATAACTCTTCCGACCGCGCGGACAACCGGGCCCTTTGCGGACCTTCCACTTTAAAATTTCTCCGGTTCCATCTCCATCTGCCATTTGCTGTCCTGACTCTCTGTGGCCCACCATTTGCGTCTCTCCCTACCGCCTGTGCTCATCACCGACCTTGCCACCGCCGGTTCTACCCCCGTCCTCAATGAGGTCATGCGCTTCAGCGCAGCCCGGCAGCGGCTCCTCGTTCACAACATCGCGAACATGGACACGCCGGATTTCCGACCGGCCGATGTTTCGGTTACAAAGTTTCAGAGGGCCCTGGCCGACGCCGTCGAAAAACGCCGCGGCGGGTGCGGAGGCGGGCAGGTCGGTCGGCTTGAGCGCGTAGAAAGCCGCGAAATCGCCCGCGACGGGAATCGGATGATCCTCAAGCCGCAGACGAATCGGGGTGGGGTGTTGTATCACGACCGGAATAATCGGGATGTGGAGCGGTTGATGCAGGACCTCGCAGAGAATGCCCTTGTGTACCGGACCGCGTCTGATCTTCTCCGCCGCCAAACCGACGTCCTCCGAGTGGCGATTTCCCAGAGGGTCTGATCCATGTACGGACTGCTTGACATCTCGACAAGCGGCATGATCGCCCAGCGATCGCGGCTGACGGCCGTTACCGCGAACTTGGCCAATCGGCACAGCGTCGAGGCCGATGGGACGCCGTACCGCGCGAAACGGGTATTTTTTGCGCCCGGAGATCCGACGGCGCGGACCAAGAATGGACGCAACTTTGGCGTGCACTTGGCGGCGGTCCGGGACGACCCGTCGCCGTTCAATCTGCGGTGGAATCCGGGTCATCCGCTGGCCCTCAAAGACGGGCCCAACGCCGGATATGTGCGGGAATCGAACGTCAACTCGGTGGTCGAGCAGGTCAACGCGATTCAGGCAACCCGGGCATATGAAGCAAACGTTGTGGCTGCGGAGACCACAAAGTCGATGATTCAGCAGGCGTTACGTTTGCTGGCCTAGGCTGGAAGTCAAACGCGGAGGATACGAAAGACTGCGGAGACCGCAGGGGCCGGATAAAACGGCGGAAGACGACTGGTTCGAGTTGGAATGGTTTGGATGGGGAGTGGCGAGTCATGGCGGATCCGCTCGGTTTGATAGGGGGGGTGGGCGGCGCCGGGGGGGTCAATCCGTTCCCGATGCCCGGGGTCCGCGCCGGCGCGGTGCCCGAGGGCGGTTCGTTTAAGGACGTTCTGACGCGGAACCTCGACGAAGTGAACAAGGCCGAGCAGGAAGCGACGCGGGCCGTTGAAGACCTGATGACCGGCGAGCGGGGCGACCTTGAAAACGTCATCGAAGCGACGCGCAAGGCCGACGACGCCTTCCGGCTGTTGCAGGCTCTCCGCAACCGGGTGATGGACGCCTACGACGAGATGAAGCAAATGCGGGTATAAACGCGGGGGCTCAGGTCGCGGCATCAACCGCGACGGCCTCCGGAACGGTCGCCGCCTTTCGGCGTGAGAAGACCTTGTTCAGCACCAGGTGGGCCACCGGGGTCACCAGAAGCGTCAAGACCAACGAGAGCATCTGGCCGCCGATCACGACAACCGCGATCGCCCGCCGCTCTTCCGCTCCGGGGCCCGTGCCCACGGCCAGCGGCAACATGCCCCCGATCAGGGCGAAAGTGGTCATGAGGATGGGGCGGAGACGGTCGCGGCTGCCGCGGAGCACGGCTTCTTCGATCACCATCCCGGCGCGGTTCAGCCGGTTGATGTGATCGACCTGCAGGATCGAGTTCTTCTTGACGACCCCAAAGAGAACGAGGATGCCCAGGGCCGAGTAGAGGTTGAGCGACTCGCCGGTGATCCAGAGTGAAAAGAACGCGAAGGGGATGGAGAGGGGAAGAGAGAGCAGGATCGTGAAGGGGTGCAAGTAACTCTCGTAGTTGGATGCGAGAATCATGTACATGAAAACGATGGACAGCGCGAAGGCCACCAGGAACTCGCCGAACGTGCGTTCGAGTTCGCGGCCCCGGCCGAGCACGCGGGCGCTGTACTCGGGGGGCATGTTGAGAGCGTCGATCTCGGTGCGCATCGCGGCGAGGCGGTCGGCGAGCGCGAAGCCGGGCCCGACCGATGAACGGAGGTTGGCGGCCCGCACGCGGTCGAGGCGGTCGATGCGGGCAGGCGCAAAAGCGGACTCAATCGAAGCGAAGTTTCGGAGTTCAACGACACGGTTGTCGGTGCCCGGGGCGGGAACGAGGAGGCGCGGCAGGCGGGTGGGGTCGGATCGGTCGCGGAGCGCGAGCCGCAGTTGGACGTCGTAGTCCTCGTTCGTGGATTCGTCGCGGAAGCGGGTCACCTCGGTATCGCCGCCCACCAAAATGCGGAGGGCCGTGCCGATATCGCGCGGCGAAACGCCAAGGTCCGCCGCTCGTTCGCGGTCGATCACGACGCGGAGTTCGGGCGTGTTGAGTTTGAGGGTCGTGTCGGCATCGCCTAAGCCGCCCAGTTCGCGGGCCCGCAGTCGGAGTGTCTCGGTGTACTCGGCGAGGCGGTCCAGCTCCGGGCCCCGGATGGCAATGTCGACGTCGAAGTTGCCACCACCGATGTTGAAAGCGGCGTAGGGTCGGACGGACACCCGAAGGTCGGTAAGCGGCCGAAAGCTCCGACGCAGGTCCTGCATGACGTCCGACTGCGTGAAGTTGTTGCGGAAGGCCTCGAGCGGCCGGCCTCGGACGGTCTCGTGCCAGAGCCGGGAGAGCGAGAAGTAGCGACCCTCGTGGGGGACGATCCGAACGTAGATTTCGGCCCGGTTGACCTGACCGAGAAACGACCCCCCCACCGACGAGAGGGTGGTGACCACCGCCGGGTGGGCGACGACGCGGGCCTCCACTTCGCGGAGCGCTCCATCGAAGGCCTCGAAACTGACGCCCTCGGGACCATTGACGTTGATATTGAACTCGGCCTCATCGATATCGCTCGGGAGGTAGTCCTGTCGCAGGACCAGAAAGAGCGGTACCGAGGAGCCGATGAACAGGGCCGCGGCGATCAACGTCAGGAATCGGTGCCGGATGCACCAGCCCAGCGACCCCGCATAGGCACGATCGATCAAGGCATAGAAGCCCTTGCGCGACGCGGCGTGCGCGGGGGCGTCGGTCTTCGGGGCCCGCAGCATCCGCGAAGCCATCATCGGTGTCAACGTAAACGAGACCAGCAGGCTGATCAGCACCGCGACCGAGGCGGTGACGCCGAACTGAAAGAGAAAGCGCCCGGAGATCGAGGACATGAAGGAGACCGGAACAAAGATGACGACCAGGGACAGGGTGGTCGCGAGGACGGCCAGACCGATCTCCGCGGTCCCCTCTTTGGCGGCCTGCATGGGCGAAAGCCGCTTCTCTTCGACGAGCGTGTAGATGTTCTCCAGCACGACGATCGCATCGTCGATGACGATCCCCACCATGAGGACAAGGGCGAGCATCGTGACGCTGTTGAGCGTGAAATCGAGGGCCCACATCGCGCCGAAGGTCGAGATGACCGAGGCGGGGATGGCCACGCCCGCGATGATGGTGGACCGCCACGAACGCATGAACGCCAGCACCACAAGCGTCGCCAGAAGTGACCCCAGAATCAGGTGCACCTCGATCTCATGAAGCGCCGAATAGATGTAGCGCGACTGATCACGGATGACGCCCAGCGTGGCGCCCGCGGGTAGGCTGGCTTGCAGCGCCTCGAGCTCGCCACGGACCCCTTCGATCACCTCCACGCTGTTCGCGCCCGATTGCCGCCGGACTTCGAGCGAGACGGCCGCGACGCCGTCCAGCCTCGAGGACGATCTCTGCTCACGGGTGCCGTCGGAGACGGCCCCGACATCGCGGATTCGGATCGGCGTTCCGTCGATGACCGAGATGATCACGTCGCCAAAGTCGGCGGGCGAACGCAGCCGCCCGAGCGTGCGGAGAACCTGCTCGCGCTCCAGTCCGGTGACGTTTCCGCCGGGGACGTCCGCGTTCTGACGTTCGATCGCGTCGCGGACGGCGGTGATGGGGATATTGAGCGAGGCCAGGCGTTCGGCATCGATATCGATGTTCACGGTCCGCTCAAGGCCGCCCACGATGGAGACCTGACCGACGCCCGTTGACCTCTCAAGCCGCGGCCGGATGACCTTGTCGGCGATCTCGGTAAGCTCGCGGATCCCCAGTTCGCCGCTGAGCGCCAGCGTGAGGACCGGCGAAGAGTCGTTGTCGAACTTGGAAACCACCGGCGGTTCGGCGTCATCGGGCAAGTCGCGGACGGCGGAGGCAACGCGATCGCGCACGTCCTGGGCCGCCGTCTCGATGTCGCGGCTCAGTTTGAACGTCGCGATGACGATGGACTGACCCTGCCCGGAGATCGACCGAAGTTCGTCGATCCCCTCGACGGTGTTCACCGCCTCTTCAATCACTTGCGAAACCTGCGACTCAACCTCCTCGGGCGACGCGCCGGGGAGGCTGGTGCGGACGTTGATGGTCGGCAGATCGACGGAGGGGAGGCGATCAACCCCGAGTTTGTTGAACGCGACCACGCCCACGACCACCATGGCCGCGATCAGCATCACCGCGAAGACCGGACGGCGTATACAAACTTCAGCGAGGCCTCTCATGGAGTTCGCCCTCCGAAAGTCGGGAGTGGCGCCCCGTCTCTGGCGCGGTCGAGCAGCGGCGCATCCGGGAGGATCATGTCGGCCGGGGACGTGGGCGGCAATGCTGTCTGGATGGTCTCTCCCGAGAGCAGGCCGCAGGCCCGCAGCAGCGTGAGCGTCCCGGTTCGCGTGTTGAACTCCTCAATCGTCGCATCGAGTTCCGCCGTGAGGAGTTGATCCTGCGCGCTGGTGCGTTCGAGGTTGGTACCCAAGCCGGCTTGGTACGAGGCTTCGGCGAGTTCCAGTGTCTCGCGGGCCACGCGGACCTGCGTACGGAGTTCATCGACCCTGGCCCGCGCCGCTCCGAGTTGCAGCACCGCGGTTTCGACGTCGCGCTGCACCTCGCGCATCCGCAGCCGGTAGTCGAGCACCCGCTCACGAAAAACCGACCACGCCGCGCGGATGTCGGCCTCAATCCGACCGGCCGAGAAGAGCGGTACCCGCAATTGAATCAGCCCGGCAACATTCGCGGCGGAGTCGTCGGGGATCTGCGCGAGAAAATAATCCAGATTGAGCGTGATGCCGGGGGCGTATTGACCGATCGCGGCTTCCACAAGCGCCCGGGCCGCCGCCGCGTTGTTGCGGGCCGAGATAATGTCCTGACGGTGCCGCTGCGCAATCGCCAGCAGGTCTTGAAGGGGTCGATCGTCAGCGGGCGGATCAAACCCATCGGTCAGCACCGACTCCGCGACATCGGCATTGGCGAGAAGGCCCAGGTTGGCCCGTGCCTCCCGGGACTGACTTTCCGCGGAGATCAGTCCCGTGCGGGTCCGGGACACCTGGGCTTCGATCTGCGCGACGTCCAAGGGGCGCGCGAAGCCCACCGCGTTTCGTGCCCGGGCGTCATCAAGGCGATCCAGTTGGGCCCGCACCGACGATTCCAGCACCGCCGTGAGCCGCTCCGCGAGTATCGCCGCGTAGTACGCCCGTGCGGTTTGCAGCAGCAACGTCTCCCGCAAATCCAGGATCAACCATCGCTCCGACCGCGCCCGGGCTTCCGCCGCATCGATGTTTCGGGAATCGCCCAGCCCCGTCAAAAACCGGTATTGAGTCGACATCCCCAAATCCGTCTGAACGACCCCGCGCGATCCCGTGTTCTCCAACAGGCTGGTTTCCGCGAAGATGTCGAAGGTCGGCTTGAGGGCTGCGGCCGCCTGCTGCCGATCCGCGAGGGCCTGGACGTAGCGTTCGCCCTGAGCCGCCAGTTGCTCGTTGTGTGCCGCAGTCATCCGCAGCGCATCTACCAGCGACAAGGCCTCCCCTCGCGCGTGGCGCGGCAGAGGTCCCGGCGGATCACTCACCGTCCGGTACTCCTCCACGTCACGGCCCTGGTCCGTTGCGCAGGCGGGCATGAGCACCGTCAGAACGGCGCACAGGGTCGGTGTCAGAGCGCGGGCGTAGCGCAACATCACGCCTTCGCACCCGGGCCGAGCCCACGTCGCAACAGGTTGATAAGGTGGTCACGTAAGAGTTCCGGCGTCAGACCCGCCGGCGGATACAAGGCGGCTCCACGCACAAACGACAGGAGATACTGGGTCGTGAGGGCCGGGCAGGCATCAACGACGTCACCGGACGCGACTCCTGCCGTCAGCACGCGTTCCACGCGGTCAGCGAGCGCGTTACGCATCCCCTGCAGTTCCGGGTCTTCCGGGGTCAGCGTCGCCATCCGCATGATGCGATAGACGCCGGGGTATGCGAAAGCAAAGTCAACGAGTGCGGCGACAATCACGTGGACCTCGTCCCAACAGAACCCGTGACAGCCCGGCAATTCCCGTTCAATCCGCTCGCACACGGCCTTGAACCCGCGCCGGATAATCGCAAGGTAAACCTCTTCCTTGCTGGTCCAGTAGAGGTAGACCGTGCCCTTACCCACGTGCGCCGCGGCGGCGATATCGTCGAGCCGCACTTCGTGAAAGGGCTTGGTCGCGAACAATTCGGCCGCAGCGCTCAGGATTCCATCTGCTTTGTTCGGTGTATGTGCGCCCAACGTGCGATAATCCTCTGCCTCATTTTGGTGCGAACTGACCGGTCAGTTTTGTAGTACGTCGGATTCTGCCGTTCAGGTTCGCGTATTCCGGAGCCATCCGCAAATGTTCGCACTTCGATCCAACGCTCGCCGCGCGCTCCGGTCCGCCGGTTCCTTGCTGCTTGTCCTCAGCGGGACGGGCTGCGGCAGAACCGACGTCGAGTCGGCACGAGCCGAAACTTCCGCCCCTCGCACCGTTCGCATGGTGGCGGTAGAGACTCGCCCAGCACAGCGGTTCATTGAAGTCACGGGGACTCTGTTCGGCCAGGAAGAACTGTCGATTTCGGCGGAGGTTTCGGGGCGCGTCATCGCCATCCACGCCGACTTGGGCGATGCGGTGACGCACGGCGGAGCCCTTGCCACCATTGATCCGACCGATTACGAACTCGCGGTCGAGGAAGCCCGCGCAGCGCTCAGAGCGGCACTCGCGAAGGTCGGGCTGGACTCACTCCCGGAGGCCGATATCGATCTCACGGCCTTGCCGTTGGTCGCCCGTGCCCGGGCCCAGGAATCCAACGCGCTCGCTCGTCTTGACCGGGCCCGACAACTTTTTGATCGCACTCCCCCCTTGCTTTCCGAACAGGATTTCGCGGACATTCGCACGCAGCACGAGGTGGCCTCGACCAGCGCCGGCGTCGAACGCTTGAACGCCCTCTCGCTGGTTGCGGACGCTCGCGTTCGTGATTCCGGCCTGCGGTCGGCGCAGCAGCGACTCGCCGACACGCGCGTCAGCGCCCCCGCCGAGCAGATCCTGAACTTCCGAGTGGTTTCGCGGGCGGTCTCCGTCGGCGAAGTGGTCACCGAGGGCCAGACCCTGTTCCGCCTCGTCGCCAGCGACCGGGTCAAGTTCCGCGGCGTCGTTCCCGAACGGTTCGCGGCCCAGGTGGTCGTCGGGGCCGAAGCAACCTTGTTTCTCGACGCGTTTCCTGAACCCTTTCAGGCCGCCGTGAGCCGCGTCTCACCCGCCGTCGATATCGCGACCCGATCATTCGAAATAGAGATTGAAGCCGCCAACCCCGGTGGCTCGCTCAAACCCGGCAGTTTCGTGCGGACCCGGATCTTTACAACTACGCAGGCCGGTGCCCGCTTTATTCCCGAAACCGCGGTCTCACAATTCGCGGGCGTGCAACGGATCTACTCCGTGATCGACGGAAAGGTGGTTGAGCACCGGGTGGAAGCTGCGCCGACCGAAGATGGGACGCGTGAACTGACCTCCGCACCGGCGAACATAGCGATGGTCATCGATGCGCCGCGGGCCCTCCGCGATGGAATGCCGGTGTTGGTGGAGTAGATTGATTCACCCCACCCGATGAACCCTACCTCGCGAGCGTCCACGGCATGATCACGAGGGTTGCGTTGTTGAGACCGAGCGACCACCAGGCGCGACGAAACCTTTCACCTGAACTTTCTCGTGATCATTTCGGATTCCTGGCACTCTTGAATATCTGGCTACCGTCCCTGTGGTCCATCGCCCTCCCGCCTCGCACCGTCGCCCCGATCACAAGGCCCGCCGCCAGCAGCACCACGTCTTTCACGATGTACTGCCCCTCGATCGTCAACACCACCGGCACAATCTTCCACGTCTCTCGCGGCAGCAACACCAGCGGACTCATCGCCCCCAGTAACTGCACCCCCATCAGCAACAGCGTCACCCGCAACCACACCCCCGTCAGCAGCCCGACGCCAATCAGCACCTCCCACGCGGCCAGCACCGGCCGTGTGACCTCGGGCCCGATCGTCCCCGCCGTCAACACCTGCATCGTCCGCGTCGCGATCCCGTCCGCCGGGCTCAACCCCGGAACAAACTTAACCGCCCCGAACCATACGAAAACCGCCCCCAAACTCACCCGCAAAATGAATATTCCGTGACGGGCCATCCACGCCGTGACGGCCCGGTCCGTTCGATCAAACCACGACTGCCGCGTATCCATACACCTTGCCTCCAATCCGATCCGCCGAACGCACCAAAGCAACGTATCCATATGAAGCCCCCGCGCGTCGCTCTCCGCCCCCGGGGGAAGCAGAGCATCCGAAACACCGCCGGCTGCGATTTTCGGCGTCTAAAGGCCCCTTCCTGCCCTCCGCTGGACGAACTCTTCCCATCCCCGTAACGGAAACGCCCCGCCGGATTATCCTTACATCCTCTCGCGCGATGTCCAACTCATCCCCAAAGGTTCTCATGCCCCACCC
>CAZJXA010000109.1:0-10389 GCA_964549785.1 uncultured Phycisphaeraceae bacterium
GGAGATTGCGCTTTGGGGCGTGCCGGTGGCGGAGCGCGCGGGCGGGCGATTGGGGCGATGCCGCTGGTCTGACCCGGCTGGGTGTTCGCGCTTGCGAACCGTGGGCGGGAGGCAAGCGAAACGTCCCTCCCCCGCCGCGAGGCGCGGCATCCCCTCCGCAGAGCGGAGGGGGATTCGGGGAGAAGAAGGTGACGTGGTCGGAGTCGGCGATTCCGATGGCCGGACCGGAGAAGCCTTAGGCGGAGTCCGCAGAGGGAGAGCGGAGAAGCAGAGAATTCAGAAGACAGGGTTGGGAATGTCGGCTTTCGCCTCCGCCTTCGCCCGCTCCGCCTGAACCGAAACCGCTAGGGTGCCCGCCCTACAGCCCCTCAAGAGTCTTGCTTGGCGGCCTTTTCGCTTTCGGTTTTCTCGTCGGGGACAGGCGGCTTGCCGTACGCGGCGCGCCACGTGGTGAACGCCCATAACCCGACAAAGGCCAGCACCGGGGACGCTGCCAGAAAGACCTTCCGCGTGGGCCAGGACCCGAACCAGCACACCGCCGCGAGCCCGCCCAAGGTCAGCAGCACCACCGGAATCACCAGATGGGGGCGCGGCTTCTTGGCCAAGATGCGCTGCGCGCTGTTGGCAAACGTCTGTGCATGCCCGGTGTAGCGAGCCAGCAAGCGACGCGCCCACAAAAACTCGGTCGCGAGGAACGCCAGACCCAGGGGGATCACCACGATCGCCGGACCCGGGGCCACGATCATGATGACGCCGATGATAACCGTGGTGACGCCCAACACCAGCACGATTATCTTGCGGGCCTGCTTAAGGGTGAACCGCGCGAGCCGCTCCGCGTCTGGTCCCAGGGGCGAGACGTGAGCCGGCTCGGGCCGCTGACCGAAGCGGGCCGCGAGCAAGAGCCCGAGAGCGGCGGCGGCCGCGATCACGATCAGAAACACCTCGGGAGCGAGCCGTTGCTCGCTAGGGAGCGAGACGGCCACCGCGCAGTGTCCGAGGATGAGTGCCAACCCCACTTTCAAGTACTTGATTGACGGCCGTTGGTCCCGGATGGCAAAGAACAGCGATCTCTGTACGAGCAGCCCGAATCCATTGGCCGCGAAAATGATCAGCGGCTCACGCGTGACCGCGAACGCCGCCGGAACCGTATCCAACGAGAAGATCAGGTCGGCGGATTCAAGCAGCACCAGCGCGATCAGGAGCGGCGTGAAGGCCGTGCGTCCCTTCTTGGTCGTCAGCAGCGAAGCCCCGTCGCCGGTGCCGCTTTCCGGGACGAAGCGCCGCAGCAACCTCACCACCGGGCTTTTCTGGGGGTCCGCGTTCTCGCTGCGTATAAGCAGCATCCGCAGGGCGGCGAGAATCAGCAGACCGGCCAGAAAATACGACGCCGCGGGCGTGAGCCGAGTGAAGAGCGTGAGCGAAAGAATCAGCCCGCCTTGGAGTGCCAGGGCCGCGAAAAACCCATAGAAAAGAACCCGCCGTTCCAGTTCTTTCGGCAACCGCAGGTGGTCGAAGACGACCGCGAACACGAACACAATGTCGAGGTCGAGCACGAGGTCGAGCAGCAGCGTCGAAACGAACTCGAGGGAGACTCGCTTCGCGTCCGCCGCCGGGAAGAACCCGTGGAACCAACCGTCGCGAGCGGCCAACCACAACCCTAAGTTGAAGGCGACCGCCACCAGAAGATAAAACGACGTCCAGCCCCACGCTGCCGCGGGCCTCGTTGCCTCGTCTCCCTTGCGGTTAAAGAACCACAGGTCGAGCGATGCGAGCACAACAAGGATGCCGATGACGCAGAGCCAGGCGGTAATCATGAGGCTTGATCACGCCGTTGTGCGGGGGCCCGGTCACGGAGAACGACGTTGCCGGGATTACTCACCCGGGGGGCTCCTCGCCTCTGGAGGAGCAGACGGGCCCGACGAGGAGACGAGCGAACTCCCGACGCCCACCACCAGCGCCGCCACGATAACGGCCAGCGACACCGGCCCGGAAATCTCGATATGAAAGTATTCGAGCAACATCTTGACGCCGACGAACGCGAGGATGAACGCGAGGCTGAACTTCAGATGCTCGAACTTCCCCATGAGCCCGGCCAAGGCGAAGTAGAGCGACCTCAAGCCAAGGATCGCAAAGACGTTGGACGTGAAGACGAGGAACGGGTCGCGGGTAATCGAAAATATCGCGGGGATCGAATCGACCGCGAACACCACGTCCGTCGTTTCAACAACCAGGAGCACCAAGAAGAGCGGCGTCGCGGCGGTTTTGGTCACACCACCGATCGTCTCCCGCACGAAGAATCGTTGCTCCCGGTAGTCCTTGGTGACAGGGAACATCCGCCGGGCCAGCCGGACGGCGATGTTGTTCTCGGGGGAAACGTCGGCGTCGGTCTTGGAGAAAAGGATTTTGAACGCCGTGAAGATCAGGAACCCGCCGAAAATGTACAAGACCCAGTGAAACCGGGTCACGAGCGCCGTCCCCGCGCCGATCATCGCGCCACGCATCACCAGCGCGCCCAGAATTCCCCAGAACAGCACCCGGTGCTGGAACTGCGGCGGCACCTTGAAGTGCCCGAAAACGAGGGCAATCACGAAGATGTTGTCCATGCTGAGCGAGTACTCGACCAGCCACCCGGTCAGAAACTGCACCGAAGCGGTGCGACCGGGCCGGGCCTCGGCGATCGCGGCGGGATTGTCCGGGGGCGGCACCCACGTCGCGAGGTCCGGTTTCTCACCCTTGATCTTGTCGATCTCGAAAGCGCGTATCTCGTTGACGAACGCCGTCCCGTAGCCGAGCACATTCTTCTGGTAGATGTAGTAGACCGCGATCGTAAAGAGCAAGGCGAGGACGACGCACACGCCGGTCCAACGCAGCGCCTCCGCAGTCTTGACGACGTGTGCTTTGCGATTGAACAAGCCCAGATCGAGCGCGAGCATCGCAAGCACGAATACGATAAATGCTACCCACAGCCACACGTGCGTCATAAGGCGTTGAGCGTAGGGAAGAACCTCCCAATTGTCCGCACGACCCGCCGCACTCGACCACCCTGCCGGACAACACGCCGGGGCCGCACGGGCCGGGGTTTCCGGCGCAGCGAAAAACTGCGGCCACACTCTGCACCAGTTCGATGACCACGACCAGACGAGCTCTCTTGGTGCCGTGCGAGGTTGCGTAACGCCGCGCCCAGGGCGAGGCTTCCGGCCGCGCGGCGCTCAAAAGCGGGGCTTTCGGGCCGGTTCGGTTTTCGGCTCGGCCGCCGCAGGACCGGGCGCGTCATCCGGTTTAGATGGGGCCGCGTCGGTCCCGTCGCCGCCCGGCCAGGCTTGCCCAAGCCAAGAGGTATATATGGTCTTCTGCTCGTCGCTTGCGCCATCCACACGCTTGATCGACCACTTTTCCTGGGCCCGCATCTCCGGCCTGATCTCGATCGTGCGGATCGCATCGCGGCGGAACACCAGCAGCGTTGCGGCTTCGTCAACGCCCAACCCCTGGAGGTGGGTATCGAGATCCGCGGCCCGCAGCCTTCGCCCGTTGAGGGCCATGACCTGGTCGTCGACCATCACGCCGGCCTTCGAGGCGGGACCATCGGACTGGACGGCGCTGACGACCGCGACGGTCTCGACGTCCTTGAGGGTGAGCCCGAGAAACGGCGTCTTGGCCGGCGTTGCATCCTCGCCGTCGATATCCGGGGCCTTCTGCCGCATGAGTTCCAGGCCCGCCGCGGCGAGGGCGATGTCAACATCCAGTTCTTCCGTTCCCGAGACATACTTGGAGAAAAACTCTTCGTACGATCCCTTGCCGATCTCCGCCAAGATCGCCTTCAGATCATCGGTGGAGTACGCCGGACCCGACAGCGGGTAGCGTTCGTACAACATTTTCATCACTGAGTCGAGCGATCGCTTATTTCCCGTGCGCTTCCGCAACTCCATGTCCAGCAGGAAGTTGACCAGTTCGCCTTTGCTGTAGAACGAGACTGTCGAGTTCGCGCTGTCGGGTGTGGCCCGGTTGAACTTGATCCACGCATCGAAACTCGATTCTTCGAGCGATTGCACCAGGCGGCCCGGACGATTGGCCTCGGACCGCATGTTCTCGGCCAGGGATTCCAGATATTCATCTGGCTTTGTCAGTCCCGCCCGCACCAACAGCAGCGTGTCGTAATAGGTGGTTGTCCCTTCCGCCACCCACAACAACTTGGTGTAATTCTCGCGGAGGTAGTCGTACGGCTTCAATCCTTCCGGACGGAACTGCTTGACATTCCATGTGTGGAAAAGTTCGTGGCACGCCAGGCCCAGAAAATTCCGGTACCGGCCTTTGTCCGTGAAGTTATCCGGCTTGGTCTGGATGATCGTTGAATTCACATGCTCGGTGCCTCCGCCCATCCCGGCCCCGATATGAGTGAGAAACACATACCGCGTGTACGGAAAGGCGCCGAAAAGATCGTGCTGAACCTTGGTGAACTTCGCGAAATCGGCCAACATCTGGTCCCGCGTCACGACCGCGTTGACAGGGAAGGAGCCCCAGATCACGATTTCGTGCGGAACCCCTTCGACCTCGTACCGGAGTACCTCGTGCTCGCCGATCTCCAGCGGCGAATCGACCAGCGTGTCGTAATCCGGCGCGATCAAGATGTTCGGGACCGATGGAGACCGTTCAAGCCCCGTTGCAATTTCCCAGCCTTTCGGCGCGTTCACCACTACCTCGATCGGTGCCGCTCGCAACTCGTGAACAAACAGGAAGACCGTTGATCCGCTCAGGAACGCGTGCGTGTCGTCGATGTGCCGAGTGCGGTTGTTGAGCGCGTTCGCGTACAGGGTGTACTTGATTCTGACCACCGAGTTCCGGCCGGTCGTCACTCGCCAGCTCGATTTCGCCACCTTTTCTATCGGGAGTTTCTTGCCCTTCCCGTCGGTGGCCGCCATCGTCCGGATGGTGCCCGCTGGTTCCAAAACCTCGTACCGGCCCGGCCTCCAGACCGGCAGGTGGACATCAAGCGATTCGCCCGTCCAGCCGCGGACCGTCATCGTGATGTCGCACGTCTGAGTCGCCGGGTTCTCGATGTCGATCAAGTATTCGATCCGGCCCGCTTTTCTTGGCTCCGAAGGCTCCCGACCGGCCGGGGTCTGCCCGATTGCCACTCCTGCCGCACAGCACGCGAGCGCGAAACAAAGCACGAAAAAATGAAGCATGGGCATGGTGAGGGGGAATCCTTGTCGGGGCCGTGTCGGTCGTGGTGTCTTGGTAGTTTATCTGCCGAAACGTGGGCGGTGAGAGCCGCGACTGCCTGATGCCTTGATGCCGCGGGCGCGGATGCCTTCCTTGTCGATCGAGACTCCTGCTTCGGTCCTCGGAGTACCCTCGTCCCATGAGCCGCATTGTCCGCGCCGCCCTCGTGCAATCCGCATGCACCCTCTCCGCCGAGCAGCCCGAACACCTGCTGAAACGTCACATGATCGACAAGGCGGTCGGGGCGATCGAGCACGCCGCATCGCAGGGGGCAGCGATTGTCTGCCTTCAGGAACTCTTCAATGGCCCGTACTTCGCGGCGGAGCAGAACCCGCGCTGGTATGACTTCGCCGAACCCATCGCCGACCGCAACGGTGACCTGGGCCCCACGATCGCCGCCATCGCTTCCGTAGCCCGCCACCGAAAAATCGCGGTTGTGGCCCCGATTATGGAATGCATCATGCCGGGTGTTTGCTTCAACTCCGCCGCCGTCATCGACGCTTCCGGAACAGTGGTGGGGGTGTACCGCAAGAATCACCTTCCGCACTGCGAGCCAGGCTTCTGGGAAAAGTTCTACTTCACCCCCGGCAACCTCGGTTACCCGGTCTTTGACCTGGGCTTCGCGAAGGTCGGCGTCTATCTCTGCTACGACCGCCACTTCCCCGAAGGGGCCCGACAACTCGGGCTCAACGGGGCCGAGATCGTCTTTAACCCCAGCGCCACCGTCGCGGGCCTCAGCGAATACCTCTGGAAGATCGAGCAGCCCGCCCACGCGGTAGCGAACCAGTACTTTGTCGGTGCCATCAACCGGGTCGGCTTTGAAGCCCCTTGGAACATCGGCGAGTTCTACGGCCAGTCCTACTTTTGCGACCCACGCGGCCAGGTGATCGCCCAGGCCTCCCGCACCCACGACGAAGTTCTGATCGCCGACCTGAACCTCGACGACATCTTGCAAGTGCGGAAAGTCTGGCAGTTCTACCGCGATCGACGGCCGGAGACATATGACAGTGGGTACGCGGAAGCGTCTCAATCGTCGCGTCAGCACCGCCGATAATCTCGTCACACCTACGATACCGCGACCCGGAGACCCGATCGAATGAGCAACGCTTCCACGCCCGCCCCGACCTCGGCCCCCAGCATGACCCACGGCCAGCAACTCGTCCACAGCCCGGTGATTCAAGCCGCCATTGAGACGATCGTCCGCGAAACCCGGGCGGCCTCGGCGAAGATAACCGAAACGAAGGACGGCAATCCCGGCCTGAAAGAGAGTTATGAGGCGTTGATGAAGCGGGCCGCCGACGTTCGCGGGCGTGGACTCCTGTATCCCTACCTCGGTTCGGGGTTAGGGAACGGCCCGCTCGTCGAACTCGCCGACGGCAGCGTGAAGTGGGACATGATCTGCGGGATCGGGGTCCATTTTTTCGGCCATTCCGATCCCGACACCATCCGCGCCGCCGCCCGATCGTCTCTGGACGACACCGTCAAGCAGGGGAACCTCCTCAGCAACTTTGAGGCGTACGAGTTTGGCGAAACCCTGCTGAACGAGGCCAAAAAGAACAGCCGGCTCAAATTCGCCTACGTCTCGACCAGTGGCGCCATGGCCAACGAGAACGGCCTGAAAGTATGCTTCCAGAAGCACGCCCCGGCCTCGCGGATTATCGCTTTCAAAGACTGTTTCATGGGACGCTCCATCACCATGTGCCAAGTGGGCGACACCGCGGAATACCGCCAGGGTGTCCCCCTCAACACCCTTGTCGACTACATGCCATTCTGGGACCAGGCCGCCGCGGACCGGATGGGCGGGACGCGGTTCATCGACATGGGGGTTGCTCACCTCACGCAATATCTCGACCGCTATCCGGGTCAGCATGCCTGCTTCATCTTTGAACTCTGTCAGGGAGAGGGCGGCTTCAACGTCGGCAATCGCGACTACTTCAAGGCTCTTATGGACGTGTGCAAAGCCCGCCGCGTCGCGATCTGGGACGACGAGATTCAGACCTTCGGCCGCACCCACCGCATGTTCGCCTACGAACACTTCAATCTCGGCGAATACGTTGACGTCTTCTGCGTCGGCAAGATGACGCAGGCCTGCGTCACCTGCTTCACAGAGGAATACAACCCCAAGCCCGGCCTGCTCTCGGGAACCTTCACCGGCGAAGGCCTCTCGTTCCGGGTCGGCCAGCGCATCATCGAGCGCCTCCGCGACGGCGATTACTATGGCGATGACGGCCGCTTCGCCCGCCATCATGCCCTCTTCCGGGAGCACGCCAAAGGCCTTATCGGTCGGCACCCGGAGTGGTTCCCCACGGTCCCCGACCTCGGTGCCAACTCCGATTCTCTCGTTGGCGGCTTGGGCGGGATGATGCGTCTTACCCCGTTCGGCGGCAAGAAAGACAAGGTCGCCGCGGCGTGCAAAGCCTGCTTCGAGGAAGGCGTCATCCTCTTCTACTGCGGCCACGGACCCTACCACGTCCGCATGTTGCCCCCGATGCCCGTCATGGACGAAGCGCACTGGCCCAAGGTGTTCACGTGCCTTGAGCGCGGCCTCGCGAAAGTCGGCTGATTCGCGGCGTCTTGGGTCAGCCCGCTTTGCGAAACCCCGAGACGAACCCAAAGGCCGCGGCGCTTCCGGAAGGCAAATACCCGGTGGCGAATGCCTTGACGCTTGAAAATTGAGAGGAGAGCCAACCGCTCACCTGCCCGTACTCCCGCTCCATCGCGGCCCATTTGATATCGACCATCCCCGCGTACTGCAAGCCAAAGAGCAGCAGCGCGATAAACCCCGCAAATAGCAGCGCCAGCTTGAAAACCGTCCGCAGCGCGTACGCCGCGACGAACGCCACGAAGAAACTGAATCCCAGCCGAAACACCGCCTGCGACCATTCGGCTGGAGCGGGTTCGTCGGCCGACCGCACCTCGTTGGAGAACGACGAAATGCCCGATCGCGGCGTCGTTGGCTGGCTCGGCATCACCAGCGGCAACACCAGTCCACTCAGCATTAGTACGACCGACACCGCGAGCAGCAGTTTGATCCAACCGGGGAATCGCGGTCGGACTGACGGGCCGGGTGTCGCAGTGTCGCTCATGCCGCATTGTTCGCTATTCGGGCGGTCGCGGATGGAGGCGACGGCGGACTCGCATTCTGCCTCCGGAACAGCCGTCAGACTCCCGCGTCTGACATTGAGGCAATCTCTTTCGTCGCGATTTTCGCGACGGCATCGCCTCGAAGTCCCTCGGAGTTTTCGCATGTTGACTGTGGCCGCTCGCGTCTCCCGAATCGCGCTTTTGTGCGCTTGCGTCGGCTCGGCGGCCTCCTCGGCGCAGACCGCCGACCTCAATCAAGGCGCCAAGCCCGATGCACCCTCCGCCGCGGCCCCGCAACCCGCGGCCCAGCCCACCGACGCGCTGCCCAAAGAAGAGGGGCCGACCCTCAAGGTTGGCTCAAAGGCACCGGCGATCAAGGTCGCCAAGTGGATCAAGGGCGATGAGATCAAGGAACTCGCTACCGACCGCGTCTACGTCGTCGAGTTCTGGGCGACGTGGTGCGGCCCTTGCAAGAAATCCATCCCTCACCTCACCAAACTCGCCGCCGAACTGAAGGACACGGTCACCTTTGTCGGAGTCAGCGTGTGGGAAACCCCGCCCGAAGACACCTCCTCGGAATACCTCCCCAAGGTCGAGGAGTTCGTCACCAAGATGGGCGACAAGATGATCTACTCGGTCGCCGCCGACACCGCCGAACACGACATGGCCGACATGTGGATGGCCGCCTCGGGTCAGCAAGGCATCCCCGCCGCGTTCATCGTCAAGAACGGCATCGTTCAATGGATCGGGCACCCACTGGACGGCATGGACGCCGCGCTCACGCAGATCGTCGCAGGAACCTTCGACCCCGCTGATGAAGTCGTGCGCAAGGCCAAGGCCGCGGAGGCCATGGGAGCCAAGCAGGCCATCTTCCAGAAGGTCACCGAGTTGGCGGACAGCGGCGACAAGCGCAGCGCCGTTGTGGAACTCGAAAAATTGATCGCCGTCGAGGAGCAAGCGGACGGCAAGAACTTCCTGAACCGCCTTAAGTTTGATCTCATCCTTGGCTTTGATGAAGCCGCCGGCTACGCCTTCGGCAAGGAAGCCGCTGCAGGCCCGCTCCGCGACGACGGCTTCAGTCAGTATGTGATGGCGGAACGGATCCTTACCGATGAAAATCTCAAAGCCCCGGACTACGCCTTCGCTCTCGTCCTCGCCGAACGCGCTGCGGCCACCTGGGAGGACGAAGAGACCAAGCCGATGGTCCTGGACGTCGTCGGTTACGCCCACTTTAAATCGGGCCACGTCGACCGCGCGATCGAGGTTCAGGACGGTGTTCTGCGCGACGCCCAAGCGGCGACCAACGCCAACCCGAACTTTTTAGAGCACGCGAAAGAAAACATGGCGCTCTACCAAAAGGCCAAAACCGAAGGGAAGTAACGGGACGCCCAGCGCGGCGACTATTGCTCGGTCCACTTCATCGCGGCGGTCCCGATCACAAACCCGATCACGCCGATCCCGAGGAGGATTCCTACGGGCAGCAGCATCTGCTGGAAGGTGAAACCGCGCCACATGCCCCCTTCCACCGCCTCGACGGCCCACTTGAAGGGGCTGATCCCGCTGACGGTCTTCATGAACGTCGGCATAAAGAAAACCGGGATCGTCCCGCCGCCGATCATCGCCAGCACCAGCACCACGGCTCGACCGTACCCCTGCGCCGCGCCCTCGGTCCGAGACAGCCCGGCCATCAGCATCATGATGCCGGTGAAGCCGGTGGAGGCGGCCAGCATGGCCAGAATGGTGAATCCGGGGTTGAGGAAGCGTGATTTGAAGACCAGGACCGCCAGCAGGACGAGAAGGGCTTGAACGAGGAGGCATGAAACGAAGCAGGCGAGGGCCTTGCCCGCGAGGATCTGGCCGCGAGAGATGGGGGCGGTAGTGAGGCGGGTGAGGGTTCCTTTGGTGCGTTCCTCGGCGAGGGAGGCACCGAACGCCATGATGCAACCCATGAGGCCCCAGACGACGCCCTGCGGGAACGAGATTTCGAAGGAACTGCGTGGTCGTTTGCGGTCGATGAGGAGTTCGCGGGTGGTGACGGTGATGGGAGCCCAACCGCCGTCGGCGGGGGCGGCGGCTGTAGTGGGG
>CAZJXA010000110.1:0-10362 GCA_964549785.1 uncultured Phycisphaeraceae bacterium
CCCCGCAGCCGCCCCGCCCGATCGCCGCCCCGACGAGGGCGCAGCCGGTCAAAGAGCCTCTTCCGGTAGTCGAGTACCGGAGATTGGCCGAGGTGGACCCGGCTACGGGCGCTTTCAAGCCCCTTACCAAGCCTG
Organism: uncultured Phycisphaeraceae bacterium; assembly: GCA_964549785.1. Taxonomy (GTDB): domain Bacteria; phylum Planctomycetota; class Phycisphaerae; order Phycisphaerales; family UBA1924; genus JBEIUO01. The sequence continues at coordinate 136 of CAZJXA010000110.1, forward strand.
CCGAGTGGTTGGCCGTTGACCGCAACCCACTGCTCACCCCGGAGGACCTGGAAAAGTTCAAGCCCGCCATGGCTCAGCGAAAGGAAGCTTACGAGAACCTGGTCGTCTCCAACTTCGAACTCATGGACCAGCTCGACCGCGGCCTCCTCTCCAACGCCGATCCGAGCCTTAAAGAAGAGTTCGGCGGCATCGTCCGCGCGACCAAGCCATTGATGGTCCCGAATGCTCCGCCAGCGTTGGCGGGCGATCTTGAGCGACTCGGCCTGATCACCAACGTCCAGTCCCGCTTCAGCCAGAAAATCGCTAACGAGTATTCAACCGACCTTACTGCGGGCCCTGCGAAGGTCGCCAGCGGTGAGAAAGGCGAGCCCGGCCAGAGCATGGTCGCGATCTATCGCCAGCGGCTCGAAGAACCCATGTACGTCTACGACCAGATGCAACTGGAGGCCAGTCGCCACCTCCCCTACCTCATTAAAGAGGTCTACGTCCCGCAGGAACTCATCGACCGCCTCATGACCTACGCCGACCGCATGAAGCCCGAGACCACGGACGCGCAACGCATCGCCATCATGAAGGAGATGGAGGCCACCCTCTCCATCGATCAGCGCAAGGGTTTTTACAGCGCTCTGCGGTTCCTCCGGCCCAAGATCGCGGAGATGGGAGACGGCGGAAACGGACCCAAGTAACCGACATTGCTCTTCGTACGCCCGATAACCCGCCGTACAGGCGGGTTTTTCATTCGCACGCCGAATGCCCACCCAATTCGGTCAATTTTCAAAAGTTTTCCTTGGTTGTTTCGATCGCTCCGGCATGCCCCGTTCCCGGAAAACCCCCTTTATTGCAAATCTTCATCACAACCGTCACAATCGGGTGGCATTTTTCCAGTTATGGCGCACATTTACGGTGCGGGCGACGACATCATCGCCCGGGCGATAGAACGAGCCTCCGCGGTGCACTCTCTCCGTTCCGCATCGGTTCGTCCTGTTGGTGAGATCGGTGACCGAAAGTCGCTCCTCTCTCCCGCGTGAAGTACCTGCTGGGAATCTCTCTCCTTCCCCCGCAGGTCAATTCTCTCGGTCCTTCTTGAATCAACCGTGGGTACAACGGCGCACTTGCCGTTTGTTATCCGCTGACTCCGCGCGATCAAGGAAACCGGCCATGCGAATTCTTCACTACGTCGAATCGACCGACTCCCAAGTGGGTGGGGTGCCCCGCTTCGTGTTGGATGCGTCCCGCGTCATGGCGGCCGAGGGTCACCCCTCCACGATCCTCACCAGCGATCACACCGACACCCCCGCCGGTTGGCTCAGCCCCGCCGCGGGCGGCACCAACGCGGGCGACCGCCTGCTTCCCAAGGTCGTCAACTTCGGCCGGCCATCGCTGCTCTCCAAATTGCTCGGGCCCGCCCAAACCCGCGTTGCCCGCGAAGAAATCCGCAGTTGCGACGTTGTCCATTTGCACTGCATCTGGTCTCCCAGCACGCTGCAGATCGGCGCACTCTGCCGCGAAATGGGCGTCCCGTACGTCGTTTCGTGCCACGGGATGCTGGACGATTGGTCGATGGATCAGCGGTCGCTCAAGAAGAAGGTGTTCCACACGCTGGGCGGCCGCATCCTCCTCGAGAAGGCGGCCCGAGTGCACTGCACCGCCCCTGCGGAACTCGATCAATCGAAGAAGTGGTTCCCCAACGGCAGCGAAGCGGTCATCCCCTACCTGATGGACTTGGAGCCCTTCCGCGACCTGCCGGGACCCGAGATCGCGCGCCGCAAGTTTTCGATGCTGGGCGACGGGTCCGAGCCGACCGTGCTGTTTCTTTCCCGCATCCACTACAAGAAGGGCCCGGAACTTCTCCTCCAAGCTGCGGCCAGCCTGCGGGACGACGGGATTCGGGGCAAGGTGGCGTTCGCCGGAACCGGGGAAGCGACGTATGTCGCCTCGCTCAAGGCGCTCGCCAGCAAACTCGGCCTGGATGAAAACGTCCATTTCCTGGGTCAGGTGAAGGGCCAGGAGAAGTTGAGCCTGTATCAGTCGGCGGACCTCTTCGTCCTGCCCACGAGCCAGGAGAACTTCGGCCTGGTGTTGATCGAGGCTCTCGCCTGCGGCACGCCGCTCATCACCACCAAGGGCGTGGATATCTGGAAGGACGTTCAAGACAGCGGTGCCGGCGAGATCGTCGATCAAGCCCCCGTGCATTTGGCGAGTGCGATCGGCACTCTGCTCCGCGATGAAACGCTCCGCCGCTCGATGGCCGCCAAGGCTCGCCCGTGGGTCTTTGAGACCTTCGACGAACGCCGCCTGACCGCCCGCTATGAGAACCTGTATTACACCTGTGCGGACACGGTTCGGAGCGCCCCAATCGCACCGGCGGCGATCCGCCGCGGCGGCGGCAGCGGCTGGCGCAGCGTCGCCCCTGCCTATGCCCACCACAGTTGAGAGACCGTTCGCGCAAACCCTGAGGAGGGGGAGCGAGGAACGGAGTTTTGAGATGACTCCGGGTCAAATTTCGGCCGGAAGGGTCGGCCGGTCTAAAACGAGTCATCGATCGGGGATGAGCAAAGGCCTTGGCATAACGCCCGGGCCTTTCGCTTTTTCAGGCATAGCCCAGCACGTTGTGACTGCGCAGGCGCGCGAGCCGATTGATGGCGAGCGGTCGTTCGTGTTTCGCTCGGTACACAGGTTTCCGCGCGTGGACGAGCGGTGGCTCCGAACCATCTTCTTTTTTCGCTTGACAGGAACCCTTTGACGTGCGACACTGTAAACGTTTACAAGGGCGTTCGTTCGTTCTGATCGTTCCGCCCCATGATGGACCCCCATGCTTTCCAACCGCTACGGACATTTTTGTAACGACGGCAAGGCCTTCCGGATCACCGATCCAAAAACCCCGATGCCTTGGGTCAACGTCATCAGCAACGGGCGCTTTGGACTCACCATCAGCCAGAACGGCGGCGGGTTCTCCTTCTTTGATGATGCCCAACACTGCGTTATTTCTCGTTGGGAAATGGATATGGTGCGGGATTCGTCGGGCAAGTTTCTGTATCTGGCCGATCTTGAGTCGGGCCAGGTGTGGAGCGTCGCCCCCACCCCGTGCCGAACCCAGCACGACTCCTACGAGTGCACCCACACCCTGGGCAGCACCACGTTCCGCACGGCGTTCGCGGGCATCGAAACGACATGGACCCTCGCGGCGGCACCCCAGGACGGCTCCTCGGGAGGCGTCGAGGTTTGGACGGTCCAGCTCCGCAACACTTCCGGACGCCCCCGAGCGTTGCGGATCGCCAGTTACTTTGAGTGGTGCTGCGGCGTGGCCCCCGACACCAAGCGCGAGTTCCATCGCCTCTTCATCACCACCACCCACGACGCCAAGCGCCGGGCCGTGGTGGCCACGAAGAACATGTGGGACATCCCGCCCAAGACCGAGCGCGAGCACTGGAACCAGCCCTGGCCCTACGCCGCAGCGCACGCGGTGGTTCCGGGGGCCGGCCTGACGTTCACCCGCGATCTGGCGATCGCGGACAAGGAACTCTTCATCGGGAAATATGGCGGGACGGACAAGCCGGTGGCCATGGCGGGTGGTGGCACGGGCACTCCCGGCCGCGTGGCTACTCAACCCAACATCGGTGGCTTCGGTCGATTCACGGATCAGGTCGCCGCGTTGGGCGGTGATTTTGCTCTCAGCTCCGGGGCCACCGCCAACCTTGCGTATCTCATCACGATCGGGCGCGACGTCAACGAGGCCATGGGGCTTGTCGATCGCTACTCGGTTGCTGGCGCTGCCGAGCGCGTGGCCGCCGATGCCCTTGCGATGTGGGACGATCTGCTCTCGGCGACGACCATCGAAAGTGCCGACGAATCGTTCGACGTGCTGAACAACACGTGGCTGCGGTACCAGGCCATCAGCGCCCGGCTGTGGGGCCGCACCGGGTACTACCAGCAGTCGGGAGCGTTTGGCTTCCGCGACCAGTTGCAGGACACGCACGTGTGGCTGCCGCTTGAGCCCGCGCGCTGTCTCGACCACATCAAGGTCGCGGCCACCCGCCAGTTCGAGGACGGGAGCGTGAATCACTGGTGGCACGCCCTCGCCGACTTTGGCAACCACACCGCGTGCAGCGACGACTATCTCTGGCTTCCGTATGTCGTCGGGGGGTATCTCAAGGAGACCGGCGACTTCGCGTCTCTCAACACCCGCATCCCCTTCCGCGCGGGCGGCTTCCGCAAACCAGCACCCGCGGGCCACACGCCCGACACCGGGTCGCTTTTGGAGCACTGCCGGCGCAGTTTTGACCGGGCCTTCAGCCGTTTCAGCGAGCGCGGCCTTCCGCACATCGGCTCCTGTGATTGGAACGACGGGCTCTCGGCGGTCGGGATTCAGGAGAAAGGCGAGTCCGTCTGGCTGGCACTCTTCATGTGCCAGCTGCTGGAAGACTGGGCGCACGTCTTTGATGTGGCGGGCGAACCCGAAACCGGCGAAGACTACCGCCGTCGCCGCGGGGCCCTGGCCAAGTCGATCAACGAGCACGCGTGGGACGGCGAACACTATCGCTGCGCCACCAAAGACAACGGCGACTGGGTCGGGGCATCGTCCTCTCCGGAGGGCAATATCCATCTCAACCCGCAGACGTGGTCGATCATTGCGAACGTGGCCCCTCCCGAGAGGGCCGATGCCGCGTGGCGGAGCGTCAAGGAAAAACTTCTGACGCCCTACGGCCCCCTGCTTCTGGCCCCGGCCTACACCGTTCCTGACCCCGACATCGGCTACGTCACCCGCTACAGCCCCGGCAGCCGCGAGAACGGCGGCGTCTACATGCACGCGGCCACCTGGGCCCTCCTCGCGGCCTGCAAGCGGAGAGAGCCCGAGGTTGCGGGCCGCATTATGAAGTCGATCGCGCCGCCCCTTCGCGGAGGCGACGCCGATGCGTATTTCGCCGAGCCGTATGTGCTTCCCGGGAATGTCGATGGGCCTCTCTCCGACACCCCGGGCCGGGCCGGCTGGACGTGGTATTCGGGTTCGGCCTCCTGGCTCAACAAGGTGAGCCTCGAATGGGTGCTTGGGTTGCGGGCCACTTGGCGGGGCTTGCTCATCGACCCTTGCCCCTACCGAGAACTCGGACCCGTGACGGTCGAGCGGCTCTTCCGCGGCGTCAAGGTGCGGCTGTCGTTCGATGCGGCGGACTTTGTGGCGGGCGCACCCCCCGAAGTGACGATGAATACTTCGGACGGGTGGCGAGTGCTGAAGGATGGCGTGGTGGACGCCGCGCTGGCCGCAGCGGTTTCGGCCGGTGGAGAAGCCGGTGGGGCCAGGGGTGTGCTGGAACTCTCCTGCACTTGGAACGCGGGCGGACACACGCCGGGCGCTGGGGTTATCCGAGCGCAAAAGGAGGCGACGCGATGAGGACGACCCACAACCGGTCTCGGAAGAACGGCTTCACGCTGATTGAATTGCTGGTGGTGATCGCGATCATCGCGCTGCTCATCAGCATCCTGCTGCCGAGTTTGGGGAACGCCCGCAAGAGCGCGTGGACGGTGATCTGTCAGAGCAACCTTCGGCAAATCGGGATTGCGCTGCAAACCTACATGGATGCGCAGCGCGATCCGCAGTTTCCAACCATCCACGGAGACGATAATGCGAGCGACGCGATTCCCCCGGGATTCTTCGCGCCGGTGATGATGGTGAACGCGTTGCAGGAAAATTTGGGTGATTCGGGGAATAAGCCGTTCGATTGCCCCGCTGCCAAAGGGTTGTCGAGCGTGAGAGATCCACAAAACCTCTTGTACCTGATTCCCGCGGGCAGAATTTTCATACTGACTCCGGATGCCCAAGGCAACGACGTGATCCCGCCGCCGGTCCCCGGAAGCCAACCGGTGGTGAGCCGTTACACCGAGTACTGGTTCAACGACTCCGTGCGCAACACCGCCTCGGCCGGCTCCGCCTTTCGGACCCCTTTCGGGGTTTCGAGCCAGAAGATACGGTTGATCGCCAACCCGGCAGAGGTCGTTTGGTCGATGGATGCCATGGATGAGTTTCCTCGCCACCAGTCGCGCGGTCGCGAGGTGGCGAGGGGCCAGGACAACTTGCTTTTCGGTGACGGCCGTGTCAAACTGATGACCTATACCGAGTACCAGGACGAGCAAGATCCCTACGGAGCCCCGGCCCCGTTCTACAACTGGGGTCATCTGTATTTTCGCTGACGCTGTATTTCCGCTGACGCGACGCTTCCAACCACTCTGGAGACTGGCCGTTGATCAACATCCGCGAGGAAATGTCCAAGAAGCCTTGGTTGGGTTGGGCCGTGGCGGGCGTTCTGCTGGTAGTGGCGATCGTGATCTACGTGCGACGCACGGGCAACAGCGACCCCTACAGCCCGGAGCGCATGACCGAGATGGTCACCATCAAGTTCACCGATACCGGTGATGAGATGGAGATTCCTCGGGGGCGGCTCGACAAGGAACTGCGGGGCCGCAGCGACCTGAGCCCGGGAGCGGGCGTGATCAACCCCAAGACGGGCGCAGCCACCGGCTTCCCGTTCAACAAGAAGGATTGGGAATCGTGGATTGCGCGGATCCAGAAAGAGAAGGCCGACGCCAAGGCGGCGGCACCCGCCAAGGCCGCCGCGAACAACGCGGGCCCGGATCGAACCAAGGTCGTGCGACCCGAAGTCGCTCGGGAATTGCTGACTCCGCCGCCCACGCCCACTCCGCCCACGCCACCCAGGTAAGTGCAGACCATGAAGACACTCGCCGTCCGACAATCGCCGCTTCGTTCGCACGCCTTCACGCTGATTGAATTGCTGGTGGTGATCGCGATCATCGCGCTGCTGATCGGCATCCTGCTGCCGGCCTTGGGCAAGGCCAGAGCGACCTCGCGGAACGTCATCTGCCAGGCAAATCTGAGGTCGATCGGGCAGGCCACTCAGTTGTACCTCGACCAGCAGAGGAATCCGCAGTGGTTCACCACCACCTACGAAGACAACCCCAGCGGACGCTTCACCGCACCCTTCTTTTTTTACCAGATCGGCGCGGCCGATGCGCTCGGCGAGTTCCTCGGCATCGAAGGCAACCAGCCCTACACCTGTCCGACCGCGAAGGGCGTGCTCAGCGTGCAGACACCCGCGAACGCCCTCTACCTGTTGAGCGGGAGCCGCGCGTACGGCGGCATCCGGGAGAACGACGGTCGGCTGACGCCGTGGGTGCCCGCCCTGAACGGCTCCTCACCCCCGCCGGACATCTACACCGAGTACTTCTTCAATGACCGGCTGTCCAGCCGCAAGATGAACAAGGTCAAGTTTCCCGACGCCCTGGTGTGGGCGACCGATGCCCTCGACGAATTCCCGCGGCACGCCAACCGCGAAAACCGCGGCGGGCGGGAAGGCCTGACCAACGGGGCCTCGGCCTACGCCAACAATTTCCTGTTCGGCGACAACTCGATCCGGGCTATCGCGCTGCGCGACTACCGGCCGATCGAGGCCCGCGACCCGTACGGCACGCCGGGGCCGTTTTTCAACTGGGGTCAGTAAAGGAGAATCCGCATGGTACCGATCCGCGAGCAGCTCCTGCGGGTTCGTGACCTCACGAAACAGAATCCCTGGATCGGTTACGCCGTCCTGGGGGGCGTGGTGTTGCTGGTGGTGCTGGTGTTGAGCGTGAGGTTCACGGGCGGCGACCCCGCGCCACAGGCCTTGGCCGCCGACGTCACCATCCGGTTTGAGGACGATGGCAAGCAGATGCAGATGGCGCGGGGGCGCGTTGAACAGGTCATGTGGGATCGACCGATGCCGCTGGATCCGGGAGAGGGATTGGAGAATCCGGAGACGAGAAAGCTCACGGGCTTTTACCCCGACCGCGCGGAGTGGAAGAAGATGGTCGAGGGGATTGCAGCGCAGCGCACGCGGTGAAGGCCGGTCGAGGTCGAGAGAGACTCGCCCGCTCCCCTCGAGTCACCCGAGGCCGTTAGGATGTCGCCATGGCGGTACGCGTTGCGGACATCTCGAGGCGGGCGGCGGTGGGCGGCCTCGCCGCGGCCGGTGCCGGGTTCGTGCTGTTCGGGCCGAGGGGTCCGAAGGAGAACGGCTCGGGGCGGATAGCGCTCGACTATTGGGAGAAGTGGACGGGGCACGAAGGCCGGGCGATGCAGAAGGTGGTGGACGAGTTCAACGCGAGCCAGAGCCGGATCTTCGTGCGGTATCTGGTGACGGCGGGGATTGACCAAAAGACGTTGATCGCGGTGGCGGGGGGGAACCCGCCCGATGTCGTGGGGTTGTGGAATTACAACATCCCGCTGTACGCCGAGACCAACGCCATCTTGCCGCTGGACGATCTGCTGGCGCCGCACGGGGTGACGGTGGAGACGTATGCGACGGGCGTGCGGAAGTTGATTGTGCATCCGGATGGGACGGGGCGGTCTCGGATGTGGGCGACGGTCAACACGTGCGGGACGGTGGCGATGTACTACAACCGGGCTCACTTTCGGGAGGTGGGGCTGGATGCGGATCGACCGCCGCTCACGATTCCGGAGTTGGATGCGGCGGCACGAAAGTTGGATGTGGTGGGGCGGGATGGGACGATCAAGCGGGCCGGCTTTCTGCACACGGAACCGGGGTGGTGGAGTTGGTTCTGGGGATACTCATTCGGCGGGACGTTGTATGAGCCGGGCGGAGTGGGCGGGAACTCGGCGGGGACCTGCCTCGCGGCGAGCCCGGAGAATGCGAAGGCGTTTGAGTGGATGCAGGCGACGTGCGCCAGGTACGGCGAGGGTCGGTTGGGGCCGGAACGGACGAAGCAGTTTCGCTCCGGGTTCGGCACGGCGTACGACAGCGCGCTGAACGGCTTCCTGGACGGCAAGTGCTCGATGGTGGTGCAGGGGCCGTGGCTGGCGAACGTGATCGAGGCCCACCGCCCGGGGTTGGGTTACGGCGTGTGCGCGTTCCCGACGGCCCCCGAGGTGTTGAACGAGTCGGAACCGATCGGGCTGATTGATTCGGACGTGCTGGTGGTGCCGCGGGGGGTGAAGGACCCGGAGGCGTGCGCGGAGTTTATCGCGTACACACAGCGGCAGGAAGTGGTCGAGTTTCTGAGCACGGCGCACTTCAAGAACAGTTCGCTGGCGAACGTCTCGGAAGGGTTTTTGGCGAGCCACCCCAACAAGGGCGTGCGGGTGCACACGGCGATCGCGGCGAGCCCGCGCGGCTTCGTCTGTCCCCGCACCCGCATCTGGCCGCAGTTCAAGGACGAGTTTGATGCGAGCATGCAGCGGATATGGAACCTTGAGCGGCCGGCGGTGGAGGAACTGGAGTTGGTGAGGGGGCGGGTGCAGAGACAACTGACGAGGGTGGAGGAGATGGCGGCGCGCAGGTCTGTCGGGCAGGAAGGCGGAAGGCCCGAAGAGGCGGAAGAGGTACGCAGAGATCGCAGAGATTGAGCGGAGAGAGCGGAGAAGATCGACAGTCATTGGTGCTCACGATGCGAGCAAGCGTGTGGTGCAGGGGCGATCCAGGTTGATGAGGAGGTAGCGCAGGGCATCGATGGGGTGGTCGTGGCCGTCTTTGATGGGCGTGGTGCTGTCGGGGCGGCTGGGGTCGTAGTGGTAGCGTTCGAGGGCCTCGATGAGTTTGGGGCACGCGTCCGATATGAAGAGGCGGGGCGGTTTGCTGGGGTCGGCCGGGCGGAAGCGGACGCGGATGCGTTCGAGGCCGTGTTCGATTTTCGAGGGCTGGTAGATGGCGTTGAGGCCGTAGGCGCGAAGAATCTGCACGCACGACTTGCCGACGTGTTCGGTGACGCCCGAGCCCGCGGGGTCGACGCCGATCATGGTGAGCAGCGGGGCCGGGGTCGGAGCGCCGATCGGGAGATGGGGCGGCGGCGATAACAGCGTGGCCGCGTGCTCCTCGATCAGGCGTTCGCATTCGACGTGTTCGGCGAAGATCGTGAGCGTGCGGTCGGGCTGCAACATCGCCCAGAGGATGACGGTGGGGGCTCGGTAGCCGAAGTCCATCCCGGCCACGAGCGTTGCCGCGGCGTCCCAGTGGATCGTCCGCGATGGTTTGACGTGGATCGCGTGGTCGAACTCGGGCAGGACAGCGTGTGAGCGCGACGGACGCAGGCAGAGCATCTCGGTCTTCCACACGCCGAGGCTGACGCGGGCTTTTTGCGCGAGGGCGTCGGCGACCTCGACGTGGCCGGGGGTTCGGGCTGCGTCTTTGGCGCGGCCGCCGCATTCCTCGAACAGCGGGCAAG
>CAZJXA010000111.1:0-7962 GCA_964549785.1 uncultured Phycisphaeraceae bacterium
CAAACTCGGCGACCGCGTCGGGGTGATACCGGGTGCCGGACCCTTTGACAAGTTCGCCGACGGCTTTCTCGGCAGCGTCCTCCCCGACCTCAGAGCGGTACGGCCGCAGACTCGTCATGGCGTCAAAGGCGTCGACCACCGCGAAGTAGCGGGCGGCCACGGGGATGTCGTCTCCGGCGAGTCGGTCGGGGTAGCCCCCCCCGTCCCAGCGCTCGTGATGATGCCGCACCAAATTGAGCACCAACGGGTCGGCCTCCTCGAAACGGCGGAGGCGTTCCCATCCCAAAACGGGATGCTGCCTGATGACCGCGAACTCGTCGTCCGTGAGGGGGCCGGGTTTGAGAAGCACGATGTCCGGGATTTCAATCTTGCCGACGTCGTGCAGGGCCGCGGCAAAGGTCAGGCGGCGGAGGAAATCGTGGTCGTGCGTGAACTGCTCGGCCAGCGCGCGGGTGTACAGCACGACGCGCCAGGTATGGGCCGCAGTGGAGATGTCCTTGTGCTCAAGGATCGTGACGAGGGATCGGACGAGGGCGGGGTTCATGGGAAATGGGCAGGCGACGGTTGACGTTTTCGCCGACCAGCGCCCTCTAACTGTAGATCGCCACCAAAATACGCGCCCACGTGGTCGTTGACGGGCGGATATCGCACATCACCCCGCGCCGGACGCGGCTGAGTCACTCGTGAAGCCGATTGGCTTCAGCACCCGCCTTCCCAAGCCCCGAAAAAGACCGCGACATCGTCCGAATCGGTATCGCCATCCCGATCCACGTCGCCATCGCCCGCCTCGAACTGCGCAAAGAACGCAGCGACGTCGTCAGAATCGGTGTCGAGGTCGCAATCGGCGTCCCCATTGCAGCGAGCCCGCAACGCCCTCTCCGCCGCGGCCCGCAGCGCGTAGAGCAGCGGCTGCACGTTCCCCGAGGCCGACAGATCGGTCGCGAACACGCCGACCATGCCGTCGTCAAAGTCAATCCACGAAGCAAATCCGCGGGCCCCCGCCGCGATGGCCCCGGTCAATTCCCCGTCCGAGTCGCGATCGTCCAGCCACACACCGACGCCGTAATCCGAGCCTTCGCCCAAAATCGGGCTGTTGATGACCGGCACACCCACCGGCGACTGGCGAGTGAACATGTCCTCGACCGCCTCCGCAGGCATCACCCTCACCCCATCGTGCACCCCGCCCTTCCGCAACATCTCCATCACCGTTCCAAACTCGAGCGCGTTCGACTCGCACCCGCCCGCAATCCGCGGGTTCGTCGGGCTGCTGAGCACGAAGCGCGTCCGCGTCAGCCCCAGCGGGTTCAGTATCCGCGCTGCGAACGCCGCGTTCCACGACTGCCCGGACGCCAGTTCCGCCACGGCGCCCGCGGCGTGCATCGACGTACCGCCATAGGAGAACGCCGAGTCGGGCGTGTACAAAAGCGGCAACGCCGCGATCGAGAGCGCCGCCTGCTGGAGCGTCAAGGTCGTGCTGGCGTTCGCGTTGTTGGCCCGCAATCCCGAACAGTGGGCGAAGCACTGTCGGATCGTGATCCCGCTCTTGTTTCCGCTGAACTGCGGGATGTACTCGCTCAATCGGGTGTCCAACGAAAACGGCTGCGGGCTTTCTGCCGTCAGGCTCACAATCAGCGCACCCGCAAGCGTCTTGGTGGCAGAGTCGGTATTCCCCACTCGACCCACGTGCCATGTTCCAAACGCCCGCTGATACACCACCTCGCCGTCCACCATGAACAGCAACTCGAAGCCGGGCACCGGCGAATCGATCCCGTCCCCCACCAGCGCCCCTTCCGCCAGTGTCGTGACCTCTTCGAAGTTGATGCACTGGGCGGCCGCGCTGCCGCACAAAGCCCCCCCCGCGACCATCGCCGACCGCGTCAACAACATCCCAAGACGATTTGATGCACGCATGGAAGATCTCCCGGCCAACCGAGCGGCCGCGAAACGGAAACGCCCGAGCGCGGGAATTATTGCAGGGGCAGAGGCTCACCCCCGCGACCGATTTGCTGGCTGTTACCCGCCCTTTTTCTCCATCCCCACGTTGGACAATCCCGTCCTCAGCAGCCGCCGTCCCATGCCGTAAAGAACACGATCACGTCGTCGGAATCCGTATCCCCATCGGCGTCGACGTCGGCCATCTCGTCACCTTGCTCCCAGGCGACGAAAAAACCGATCACATCGTCGGAATCGGTATCGCTATCACCGTCAAAGTCGCTCACGCACACTTGGCCAGCCACCACCCTCACGACGCCCTGCATACTGCTGCCGTGCGGAACGCAGAAATAGTCGTACACCCCCACTACGTCGAAGGTGTACGCGAACGTTTCGCCCTCGTTTAAGTAGCGGTCGAAGACTCCGTCGGGAACAAGCGTTCCCGGACCCGTTTGGCTGGTCACGCTGTGCTCGATGGCATCCAGGTTCGTCCACCGAACCGTGGTTCCCACCTCCACCGTGATGTCCTCCGGCATGAACTGAAAGTGCATGATCATCACTTCTTCGGGGGCCGCAAAGGCGCCCGTCGGCACACATCCAAGCCCCGCAACACACAACGCACGCGCAACGTTCTTCATGTCCGCTCCCTTGTTCTTATGTCCGCCCCCACCGGCGGTTGGGTCACAATAGAGCCAGGCTCGCGCTGTGAACGCTTACCCCGCGCTGAGATTGTGTCAAGATTGCGCGAAACCGAGCAAATTTCTCGGCGCAGAAGGGACGCCCCGATCGTTGGTGAGCTACGACACCGCCCACCATAAGCCCATCCGCTCCGCGTTCAGCAGCCCCCGTCCCACGTCGTGAAGAAGATGACCACGTCGTCCGAGTCCGTGTCTCCATCCTCATCGACGTCGCCCAAGTCCATACCGCCTTCCCACGCGCCGAAGAACGCCGTCACATCGTCCGAATCGGCGTCGCCGTCAAAGTCGGTGTCCGCGAGGCACCCGTTGCGGAGAAGCAGCATCACGTCCGCGATTTCGTCGGTCAGCACCAGGTCGATGTCTCCGTCGTTGTCAAAGTCGGTGGGAACGGCGCACGAAGGATTGGCGGGAGCGGGATACGTGAGGTCCGGCGTAAACACGCCCGCCCCGTCGTTCTCGAAGACATACCAGTTACCGCCGCCGAACGACGACAGAATCCAGTCGATGTCGCCGTCACCGTCAAGGTCGGCCAGGTCCGTTGAGGTGGCGCTCCCTCCGACGGGGAAGACCGTCACCGCCCCCAGCGTCCCGTTACCGTTGCCCCTCAAGATCCCGCCGGTCGATGATCCGCTATTAGCCGCCGAAACGTCCATGCGCCCGTCCCCATTCAGGTCGCCGCACATCACCACCCAGTTGAACCCGCCAACCTGCCGCGCCGCTTGGGGCGTGAACGTCCCGTTGCCGTTCGCCCGCACCACGCACACCGTCCGACTGCTCTCGCCCGCCGTCACCAGGTCGAGCAGGCCGTCGTTGTTCATGTCCGCAGCCGTCAGCCCGTACTCGTCGCCCACGCCCCCCTCAAAGTACGTGGGCGCTGCGAACGACCGGTTCCCGTCGTTTCGCACATACGCGATGTTGTCCGAGTTCGAGCACGCCACGGTGATATCCGTGTCGCCGTCGCCGTCGCCGTCCACCAGCCCGAAGCCCCGGGCCCGGGCAAAGCCGAGCATCACCTGAGGCGTGTCGAACGTGCCGTCGCCGTTTCCAAAACACACCGCGATCTCGTTCGAGTAGTAACTCCCCACCACGATGTCGATAAAGCCGTCGGCATCAAAGTCCGCGACCTCGTTCGGGCTGCTCTCGATCGGGATCGTCGTATACGGGAAGAGCATTGCCTGATACAGCCCGCTGTGGTCCGCTCGGTTGAGAAACACCCGCAAGTCTGACGATACCTCGTTGACGGTCGTGATGTCCGCGTACCCGTCCCGATTCAGGTCGCACGCCACGCCACCGTAGATCCGCGTCTGGGCCCCGGTCGCGTCCCGGTTCGAGATGCTCGCGATCTGCGAAAAAATCCGCGACGACCGAGTCGCCACCGTCGTGAACTGGATCACATACCCCGACGACCGCAACGCGACGTTGTCGGCCCCTCGCAGGTCCCGCGACATGGTAAGTTCCATCACTTCGCCCGCCTGCAGCAGCACACCCGGCGTGAAGGTCACCGTTCGGTCGCCGTTCGAGAACGTTACCACCCCCGCCACCGGCCCCGTCACCTTGCCGAACATCCGGAAGTTCGCAGGCACAAACGTCCCCGGATTAACCGCCCGATCGAACGTCACCGTCACCTCGCCCGTCCGCGGCACGTTGATGGCGTTCAACCCCGGCACGCTCGAAACCACCGCCAGTTGCCCGATCGCGGCCGACGAAATCGCCAGAACCCCGCACGACAGCACGGTACGAAACAGACGCATGTTCATGGTGAACTCCGTTGCGCGAACCCCTCAAGCACAAAGTCTCATGACACCGGCAGCCCAGCGACCGGCGAAACAAGCGAACCCCAGAAGGTGGGCCGGGACGCGTTGCCCCAAGCCCCACCCCCTTTTCGTCCAGCATACAACCAAACCGCGGGGCGTCAATCCCTTCTCGGACGCTTTTGCGGAGCCCCGTGTTGCACAGCGGGCGGATGTCTACGCCTTGGGGGGCCCGGACGCAATCGGCAACGGGTCTTCCACCCGACCCTGAATCCATTCCCGAACCCGGGGCCAGAATACCTCCTTCAGCAGAATCTTAATGCACGCCGCCACCGGGATCGCCAGCAGCAACCCGTAAAAGCCCGCGAGGACGCCGCCCGCAATCGAGGCAAACAGGATCGTCGGCGTATCCATGTTCGTGGTCTTGCCTTGGATCCGCGGCGTCATCACATAATCATCGAGAAACTGCTGGATGGCGAGCACCGCGCACGGCGCACCGATCACCCACCACCAGGCATCGCGGAAGGTTCCGGTCGAAGCATCCAGCCACATCAGCACCATGACCACGGGAATCGCGGCACCGGCGGCGTATGGGACCAGTGTCAGCAGCCCCACGCCCAATCCGATCAGCAATGCGGCGGGAACCCCGATCATCCAATACGCGACGCAGTAATAAGCAATCAGCATCGCGCAGATCGTGAGGCGACCTCGCACGAACCCGGCGACGACTTCGTCCATTTGCCCCAGCAAGTCTACGACTCGACTTCGCTTCTTGTGAGGGATCAGGCTGTTCCAGAAGGCCATCATCCTTGCAAAGCGATTGCAGAAGAAAAAGAAGAAAAACGCCGTGAGGAAGGCCGCGAATGCAAACTTGAAGATCGATCCGAGAGTCGTCACGGCCGCGTCCACGGCCCCGCCGCCGGCGGAAAGAGCCCGTCTCCCGATCGCGGCGGAATTGGCTTCCAGCCAGTTTCCGACCAGCAGCACCAACTGGTAGAGATCGGACGATCCGTCGCTTGAAACGCCCGGCTCGGACGTCTGGGCTTGGGCACTCTCCCCCGCCACTCCCGACCCGCCAATGGTGGCCGTCTCTCCCCGTTCCGCAAACACCCCGGTCCCCGCAGCCTCCGGCGATGGTGGCGCGGTCTCACCGCTGGGCTCGGTTCCTGCGTTCGGCTCGGTCGCAGGTTCGGCGTCGGGCTCCGTTTTCCCGAGCAACGTATCCGAAGGATTGGCCGCGAGAGGGAGCTCCGTCGGATCGGGCGCCCGAAGCGCACCTTTCTTGCCAGGCCCGAGGCTCTTGGTACGCTGCTCGACAATGTAATTGCGGATCGGGAGCCAGCCGCGACGCGGGAGCGCCAGCCGTGCCTCCTCACTGGTCGGGTCTTGGACCGAGGCGATGGTGTTCTGGATGTTCGTTGACAACATTTGGGCGTACTTCGCCCCTTGCACCAGCCCGAACCCCGCGGCCAGGGTCACCGGCAAGATCACCAGGACGATCGCCAGCAAGATGATCGTGGCCGCCGCGACCGGCCGTGATATCCGACCGTCCCGGGTCACCCTCCTCACCACCGGCTCGAACAAGTACGCGAGCGCGATGGCGAGGAGCATGGGCACCGTCACGGTGCGGAGGGTGTACCCCAACATGACCAAGCCAACCAACAGCGCGATCAGAATCGCATCCCGCACAAACTGAATCTGCCAGAGATGGAGGGTCGCCCAAACGCGGCGGGGGCTCTCGGGCAAAGGCTTTCGAAGCTCACTCATGGGTCCAAGCGTAACCGACGTCAGAAACCCTTGCATCCCTCTTCCCCGGCGGTTAGGATTGTGCGATGCACCGTTCCCGCTCCGCGCGAAGTTTCACGTTGATCGAGTTGCTGGTCGTCATCGCCATCATCTCCGTTCTCATCGGCATCCTCCTGCCAACCCTAGCCAAGTCCCGCGACGCCGCCCGCGACATTAAGTGCGCCTCCAACCTCTCGAACATCGCCAAGTGTTTCACGCTCTACGCCAACGATCACAAGGAGCGCGTCGTTCCCTCGTACACGATGACCGGAATCGACACCAACCTGCCGCTAGAAGGCTGGGGTCCGATCTTCCACCGAGACGAATACCTACTCGGCACCCGTAGCATCAAGACCAGTGTGTACACCTGCCCCAACACCGCCGACGTGGAAGGGATGGCCGCCGGCCAGACCGGGACTAACCCGCTCAATTCCCGCGGATGGATGGATTGGCCCAATTTCCGCAGCAACGGAGTCGCCAACACCCCGACAGAAATCCCGGAACGCGGCTTTAACGACATCATCCGCGTTGCATATTGGATCAACGCCGACAACCCCATCGGCGGCACGGTCTCCAACCCTCAAAACACGTTCTATACATCGTCCGTCGGCCACGGGCCGAGCAGTGACGGGGTCACCCTTGACTACACCACCATCGCCGCCTTCGTCCGACCGCACGAACTCATCACCATTGCTGACGGCCTCTACACGGGTCGCCACCGCGACAACCGCCTGAACGCCCCGAATGGCCGAATCGGCTACCGCCACGGCACCTCCGACACCGCCAACGCGGCCTTCGCCGACGCCCACGTCCGCCCCATCAAAGGAACCGAGTTCCCCCGAGGGGCGGGCGGTGCCAACACGTTGGCCGACGTCCGCGCCGATAACTCGAACGGCAAGCCCAGCGTGTACGCTAACCCGGAGCGCTCACTGGCCGCCCCGTGATGGTTCGGATCCACATTCGGGGCACACGCCACGGATTCCCCCGCGTTCGTACCCGCACTGTTCGCACTGCCCGCGTTTCCGCCGACTCAACTGCACAACCCATCCGGCCCCCACCATTGCGATGAAGACCGGCGCCGCCAAAGTCAGCGTGTTGACGACGACCCCTCCCCCGAGCAACCTGACCGGCACCCGACGATGGACAAACCCGCTCGGCAAGCGGTGAATCTGCCACCAACCCTCCAACAGGCGCGGAAAAGAACTGCCCACCTCACGGGCCGCCGCGCACGGCACCGGCCATCCGTATCCGAACGAGTTGACCGCTTCACCCCGCCGCGCCTCTGCCCAACCGGGGAGAGGCGGCGCGGTTGAAGAAAGCTCAGGTTGACTCGGCGATGCGGTCCAGTCTAACTCCATCGCCTTGAACCGCTCACGTCCCCACGCCGATGAACCGCGGTATCCGAACCACACTCCGTTACGCTCCACTGCCCCGCCCGTAAACGTCCGTTCGATCCAGGCCGATTGCCCGCGATCCGCCCACGCGAGTCCCCACGCCAGACCCACGGAGGCCATCGCACCGACGACCATCGACACCACCGCCGCGATCGCCACGCTCCGGCCCTCCATCCCCCGAGCGTACACGCCGCCGTCCTAGCCCGCCCAAAGCGGCCGGTTCACCCGAACACACCCCGGTTGGCGGCATACCACCCGCAGGGTGCCCCCGTTCCCCCGCGTTCACGATTCACCCGCCCGTTTCGGCCGATAGAGTTGTCTTCCAAATGTCACGCGCACTCGCACGCTCCCACACCGGCCCCAAACCCGATACCAGCGGCTCTTTCCTGGTGTTCGCCGCCA
>CAZJXA010000111.1:8062-10353 GCA_964549785.1 uncultured Phycisphaeraceae bacterium
CGCCGCCAACTCGGCGAAGATCTCCGCAAGGGCCGTCTGGTCGCGATTAAAACCTGGTCTCTCCCAAGTTGGGCGGGCACCGACAATAAAGTCCGCCTGAAAGATCAGGCCGAACTCCACCTGCAACTCTCACAACTCCTGGTCCGCGGCGTTCCCTTGGTGGAAGCGCTCGACGTCACCTCCACCGCCGTCGCGCCCCGAACCAAGCCCCGCGTCGAACGCATGCGAGACTTGGTCGCCGCGGGCTCGAGTTTTTCCGATGCGTGCGAGCAGGTCGCCATCTTCGACCGTGTTACGATCTCGGTGTATCGGGCGGCCGAACGCACCGGCGACCTGGCAGGGGCCGCCAAGCAACTTTCGTTGACTACCCGCCGGCAACTCGCCATCAGCGGCAAGGTCGGCACGCTGATGATCTACCCCGCCATCGTCCTCAGCATCAGCGTCATCGTCACCACCGGCATGCTCACCATGATCGTGCCCCGAATCGGCAAAGCCCTCGAGGGCGCCGGCGTTGAACTCCCGTGGTTCACCCGCATGATGGTCGTCGCGGGTACCTTCCTCAAAGACAACTGGCTCATCGCGACGCTCACGGTCCTCGCCTGCGTCACCGCCGCCGTCTTCGCGCGAGAAGGCATCGCCCGCTTTGTGGGCCGCGCCTCGCGCTCCATCCCCATCCTGAAAGACGTCGTGATGGCGCAGGAAGCGGCTCGCTTTTTCACCGTCATGGCCGCCATGACGCGGAGCGGCATCACCCTGGCCGAGGCCCTCGGAACAGCCGTCGCCGCCATCGGCCACCCGGCGCTCAAGAAGCAGCTCTCCTCCCTCCGCACCAAACTCGTCGAGGGCGGCGTCCTCCGAAATCTCATCGACCGCGTCGATGCCCTCCCCGTCCCCACCCGCCGCCTCCTGATCGCTGCCGAGCGCGCCGGCGACCTTGAATCCGCCTTCGAGACCCTCGCCCAGGACATGGCCGACGAACTCGACCGCCGCAGCAGCCGCCTCCTCGCCGCGCTCGAACCTCTCCTTATCGTAATGATGTTCCTCATGATCGGCACCCTCCTGCTCTCCATCATGATCCCTCTCATGAAACTCAGCGGCCAGCAGTTGGGGTAAGAGCAAAATCGCCACTCCCACAGCGCAACTGGCGGCATCCAAGGTCTAACACCGACCCGCTCCTTCGCGCGCTGCCGTTCGTACTTTGCCATTTGCCATTTGCTATTTGCTATTTCGCCCTTGGGCGCCCCCACACCCAGTACCCTCTAGCCCCATGCCCCCTTTCGCTTTCGCCATCTTCATCTCCGCCGCGCTCCTCTTCCTCGTCCAGCCCCTCACGGGCAAACTGCTGCTCCCACTGCTCGGCGGCAGCCCGTCCGTCTGGAACACCTGCATGGTGTTCTTTCAAGCCGTCCTTCTTTTGGGCTACCTCTACTCCCACCTCATCACCAAGCACCTGAAGCCCGCCGCCCAGGCCATCGTTCACGTCGCCGTCCTGAGCCTCGCCGCGATCTCCCTCCCGATATCCGCCGAGCTCGCCCCCGCTGCGCCAGAGTCGCCCACCCGCTGGCTCCTCCAAACCCTGGCGCTCACCGTCGGCCTTCCCTTTTTCGTCGTCGCCACCACCGGCCCGCTCATCCAGCGCTGGTTCTCCCGCACCCAGCACGCCGCGGCCAAAGACCCCTACTTCCTCTACGCCGCCAGCAACCTGGGCAGCGTCATCGGCCTCCTCGCCTACCCGATCGTTCTCGAGCCGCTCTTGACGCGTGAGGGCCAGAGCACCGTGTGGACCCTCGGCTACGCGCTCCTGGGCATCGCGCTCGTGGTCTGCGCCGCCCTCACGCTCAAAGCCTCCCGCGCTGCGACACGTTCGTACGAAACCGCCGCTCTCCCCGAAGCCCCCAAGACCGTCCCCCTCACGTGGAAGCGCCGGGCCCTCTGGGTCTTCTATGCCTTCATCCCCTCCAGCCTCATGCTCGGCGTCACGCAGCACATCTCCACCGATATCGCCGCCATCCCTCTCCTCTGGATTGTCCCGCTCCTCATCTACCTCGCCAGTTTCATCATCGCCTTCTCGCCACGCTTCCCCACACTCGCCGCCGCGCTCGGTCGCGGGCTCCCGTTCGCGATGCTCGCGCTCCTGCTCGTCCTCGTTTCGGGCCTGCTCACCCACGTCCTGATCACGGTCAGCATCCACCTCCTGGTCTTCGCCCTCGTCGCGACACTCGCGCACCGCCGCCTCGCCGACGACCGCCCCGGTGTCGAACACCTTACCGAGTTCTACCTCCTCATGTCCG
>CAZJXA010000112.1:0-10352 GCA_964549785.1 uncultured Phycisphaeraceae bacterium
CCTCCCCGACCCCAGGCCCCAGCCGAAACTCGACGTCTCCCCAGACGCGGTGCCCGAATCGGTTTCCGGCTTCAGTTGCTCCATTCCCGCATCCATGTGGCCCGCCGGTGAGGCCGCCGCGAAGAAGCGCCTCCGTTGGTTCGCCTCGAACGCCATCACCGACTACAAAGTCAGCCGCGACATCCCGTCGCTCGACGGCACCAGCCGCCTCTCACCCCACCTCGCGTCGGGCTCCGTCTCGCCCCGCCAGTGCCTCGCGGCCGCACTAGTAGCCAACGCCGCCAGCACGTCGCCCTTTGACACCGGTCCTGCGGGCATCGTCCAATGGATAAGCGAACTCATCTGGCGCGAGTTCTACGTTGCCGTGATGGTCGGTTTTCCACGAGTGGCCCGCCACCGCGCGTTCAAGCCCGCGACCGAACGCATCCGCTGGAACGACAACCCCGCGCACCTTCAAGCCTGGAAGGCCGGTCAGACCGGCGTCCCCATCGTCGATGCCGGGATGCGACAACTGCAGGGCGAAGGCTGGATGCACAACCGCGTCCGCATGATCACCGCGATGTACTTCTCGAAGAATCTGTTCCTCGACTGGCGACTCGGCGAGAAGCACTTCATGCTGAACCTCATCGACGGCTCGCTCGCCAGCAACAACGGCGGTTGGCAGTGGTCGGCCTCCACCGGCACCGATGCCGCGCCCTATTTCCGCATCTTCAACCCGGTCACCCAGAGCGAGCGTTTTGACGAAGCCGGGGACTACATCCGTAAGTGGGTGCCGGAGCTCGCTCGCGTGCAGGGCGACGCGATCCACGACCCTTCGCGCCTCCCCGTCCTCCTCCGGTCAACCCTTGATTACCCCGACATGCTCGTCGATCTCTCCACCAGCCGCGCGGCCGCAATCGAGGCATTCAAGGCCGCCCCATGAGCCGGTCGGTCTAGGGCGCGACCGGAACCGCCACGATCTTCTTGAGTTCCCGCCGCATGATCTTCCCGGTGGGGTTTCGGGGCAGTTTCTCGAGGTTTCGGATTTCCCGCGGCACCTTGTACCCGGCCAGCCGGGCCCGGCACCAATTGAGGAGGGCCCGTTCGTCGAAGGCCGCTCCCTCTTTCAATTCAATGAACGCGAGCGGCTGCTCGCCCCGCATCGGATCGGTGACGCCGATAACGCCGCTGGCGTGGACGCTCTCGTGCTGATCCAGCACTTCCTCGATCTCGCGCGGGAATACGTTCTCGCCCCCGATGATCAGCATCTCCTTCAGCCGCCCCGTGATCGCCAAGTGCCCATCGGCGTCAAACCGCCCGATGTCCCCGGTGCGGAAGTAGCCGTCGTCCGTAAAGGCCGCGGCGGTCTCTTTCGGCAGGTTGAAATAGCCCTTCATGATGTTGGGGCCGCGCATCTGCACCTCGCCCTCTGCCCCGCGCCGCACAATCTGGCCGGTGTTCGGATCGATGATCCGCTGGTCGATCTTTGGGAGGGGCATCCCCACCGACCGGGGGCGCCATTCCTGGGGTCGGCACCAGTTGGAGACCGGGCTGGTTTCGGTGAGGCCGTACCCCTCGTTGATGGTCACCCCGAAACGCTCGCGATAGGCGTTAAAGACCGCCTCGGGCAGCGGCTCTCCTCCCGAGACCACATACCGGAGCGAGGCGAAATCTTCCCTCGACATGTCCTTGAGGGTGAGAAGGGCGTTGTACATCGAGGGGATGGCGATCATGATCGTTGGGTGATGGTCGCGGATGAGCCGGAGGATCTTGGACGGCACGAACCGGGCCGAGTACACGGTCTTGATCCCGAACGTCAGGGGCAACAACGTGAGCACCGTCATCCCGAACGAATGGAATTGCGGCAGGACGCCCAGAATCCGGTCGCCCGGGCTAAAGTCCACCCAGGCGCTGATCTGCTCGATGTTCGACCTGAGGTTGGCGTGGGTCAGCATCACTCCCTTGGGGTTGCCGCTCGTTCCCGACGTGTACAGCAGCACGGCCAGGTCGTCCTCGCGTTTGGCGCGCGGCCAGGTGGGAGTCGGAACCCCTTTCAGGCCCGCCTTGTCGAGGGCGATGAGGTTCTTGACCTGCGGCTCATAGCCTAGATGGGTGAGCATTGGACCCGCCGTCAGGATGGTGTCCGTCCCGCAGTCGTTGATGACGTACTGGAGTTCTTCCTTCTTCAGCAAATAGTTGAGCGGAACCACGGTTTTGCCCAGCCACCACGCGGCGAGGGCACAGGCCCCAAAGCCGCCGCCGGTCGGCAGCAGCACGCCCACGGTCTCGGTGCCGCACACCCCGTCCAGCAACCCGGCGATGTGCAGCATCCCGCCCACCACGTCGATGCCCCGGTATTGCCGGTTGTCGTCGATCGTGAAGATTCGCTTGGGCCGCGAGAGACACCTTCGGATGATGGGCCAGTGGACGGTGGGCACGTCAATTACTCCGGAGAACGAAAGGGCATCAAAGTCGGAAAGAAAGTTCGGGCTTCACCGCCGCGTTCTGACGATAACGAAGGTATCGTCGCTTTGGCCCATATTCCGGCTCTTATTCGGAGTCATTGTCATGTCGGTTCGTTCCCGCACCCTCTCGATCGTTTCCATCGCGCTCCTTTCCTTCGTGCTGGTCGGGTGCAATAAGGCCGGCAAGGCGGGCTCGGATTACTTGGCCGCCTACGACCAGGGCCGCTACGCCGAGGCCTATGACTCGGCGGCCCGGGTGGCCGACAAGAAGTCCGGCCAGGGGCGAGAGAGCGCCGCCCTCATCGCCGGGCTTTCCGCCCAGCGCCTCGGTCGCGACATCGATGCTGAACGCTGGCTGACGCCCATCCTGCAATCGCCCGACGGTGCCATCGCCGGGCGTGCGGGGGCCGCCCTCGGCCTGATGGCCCAGGAATCCGGCCGCAATCTCGAGGCGTCGGTACTGCTTGAAAAGGCCTCGACCAAACTTTCCGGCGACGAAGCCGCCCGGTCGTCGATGTACGCCGGGGACTCATACCGGGCCCTAGGGAAGCCAGGAGAAGCGATCACCGCCTATACCCGGGCCCAAGGAATGGTCCAATCCGACACCCAACTCCGCGGCATGATCGCGGATCGCATGGCAAGCGGCTCGGCGGGCGGGCCCGGAACCGTTGCCAAGGGAATGTGGGCCGTGCAAATGGGTGCGTTCTCGACCCAAAAGAACGCCCAGGCCGAAGCCGTCAAGGCCGCTCGATTCGGCTCACCGCGCGTCGTCCCGGTTTCATCCAGCAAGGGCCAGCGGCTCTACGCGGTGCGGGTAGGGGCCTTCCCGGGACGGGGTGCTGCGGATAGCCTCAAGGGGCGAATCGGCACGACCGCCCGCGTCGTCCAGACGACCGATGAGTGAGCCCCGCAACCCCGAGCGTGCGGCAACCGTAAAACTCTTTGGGGCAGAACCTGTGCGGTCCCGCCCCTTGGAGTTCACATGAAATCACTTGCTTTCGCTGCGGCCCTGCTCATTTCGCCGCTGGCGTTCGCCCAGGTCGAGGTGACGAGCGGCGAGCCGACCGCCCTGACCGGCGACCAGATTCCCGACTGGGCGCGCCGGCTCGCGATCGACCCCGAGAGCGAGAGTGCCCGGGCGTACGCGGCCTCGCAGAAAAAACGGATTGAGGTCGAGCGCGAGCTGAAAAAGATCCGCATGGTGTACTTCCGGAACACCAAAGCCCAGAGCAAGCGTCAGGAAGGAATCGCCAAACTTCACGACTTCAACGATCCTTCGCTTGATCCATCGCTCCTCGAGATCTTTGCGCGAGAGGAAGCGGATGTTCGTTCTGCGATCCTGGACCTCTTCGCCAATCGCCGCGAGGAGTCCGGGGACACCTCGCTGGCCTGGGTGGCCGTGTTTGACGATTCAAGCGAGATGCGGGGCGCGGCGACGCAGCGGCTGGGCGTCCGCATGAAGGAGTCCGAGGGAACGCTCGCCGACTCCTCACGACTGGTGATCTACGAGGGTTTGCGGTCTGGAAAATCCGAGGCCAAGGCCGCCGCCGCACAGCTGGCGAACGTGCTGGGCGTGGTGGAAGCGATCCCGTGGATGATCGCCACTCAGGCCGGCGGTCGCGCCGCGGGCGGTGGCACGGGCGGGGGTCGCAAGGGCGACTTGGCGTGGATCGCGGTCGGAACGCAACAGGCGTTCGTCAGCGATCTGACCCCGGTGGTCGGGCCTAGCGCGGTCGCTTTCGACCCGCAACTCAGTGTAGTGACGACTGGTTCGCTGCTTCGGATCAATGACGCGGTGGTGATCGAGTATCACCTCGACATCCATAACGCACTCGTCGAACTGACGTCGAGGTTGAGCGAAACGAACACGGCGCCTTTGGGTTGGAACCTACCGGGGTGGCGAGAGTGGTACGCCAAAGAATTTCTGCCGACGTGGACGGCAAAGGTCGAACACGAGAAGGCCGCGAGCCAAGCTGCGGCCGCGAATCCGGTCGTCACCCAACCGGATGCGAACCCGGCCGGAACGCCGACCGCGCCGAGCGAACCCGGGCCCGGATGATTTGGAGGCGGGCCCCCACGCGCGGCAGCGGCGGGGAGGCGCCGGAGCTCGTTTGGGTTCGCATCAATCCGCCACGGCGATCACCGAGGCCATGGCGACGCCGTCGGTGTGGGAGATCGACAAGAACCAGCCGGTAATCCCCGAGGCCGACGCGATTTCTGCCGCCTGGCCCGTGATGCGAACGGTGGGGGCTCCGGATGGAAGGAGCACCACCTCGATATCGGTCCAGGCGATCCCTCTGCTCCATCCGGTGCCCAGTGCTTTGAGGACAGCCTCCTTCGCGGCGAACCGGGCGGCGAAATGCTGTGCGGGCTTCCGCGAGTCGTCGCAGTACGCGGCTTCGGCGGGTGTGAAGACACGCTCACGGAAGCGGTCGCCGTAGGTGCTGAGGCTTTTCGCGACCCGATCGATCGTGACCAGATCGACACCGTGTCCGATGATTTTCACGCCGTTCTCGTCGTGTTTGTGGTCGTGGAGAGGGCGGCGTTCACGTCCAGACGCGACTCGATCATGGCCAGCAGCCAAGGAGCAAAGTCGTGTTTGGACATCAGTCCTGGGGTCGGCGTTTGGGAGCCGTCTTTCCCCAGCACAACCGCTTCGATGGTGTCGCTATCCATTGTCTCCAATGGGTTTCCCACAACCAAGTCGATTTTTTTCCGTTCCAACTTTGCCTTTGAGGAGGCCAACAAGTCGGCCCGCGGCTCCAAGGCGAACCCAACCATCAGCTGCTCGGGCCGACGCTTGGACGCGACCTCGGCCAAAAGATCGGGGGTGGGTTCGAGTTCCAAGGTGATCGCGGCGTCTGTCCTGCGGAATTTGCCCCCCGAGAGCATGGCGTTGGGCCTTGGACGGTAATCCGCGACCGCCGCGGCCATCACCAGCACGTCGGCCCGGGGCGCGTGTTCCGTGAGGAGCGAGCGCAGGTCCGAACAACTCAGGAACCGCAGCACCGCCAGTCGCGAATCACTCCCCGGGATAGGCGCGGGGGTCGAAGCCGGTCCGAGGAGGAGCGTTGTGCGCCAGCCGCGCGCGGCGGCCGCGGTTGCCAGAGCGATCCCGAGCTTGCCGGACGAGCGATTCCCCAGATATCGAACGGCATCGATGGGTTCGTGGGTCGGCCCGGCGGTGATGAGCAGG
This sequence comes from uncultured Phycisphaeraceae bacterium, assembly GCA_964549785.1. GTDB lineage: Bacteria > Planctomycetota > Phycisphaerae > Phycisphaerales > UBA1924 > JBEIUO01. Next base: position 5,641 of record CAZJXA010000112.1, read on the forward strand.
CTTCTTTCCGGCGGATTACTGATGGGTTGCGAAGGTGCTGGGCGGTTCAATCGTGGGTCACCAAAGTGGAACAGGGTGGATGGCGGGAGCGGCGCGGGCCCGTTCTAAAAGGAATCTCGATCCGGGAGGCGGCTGACGGCAGGGCGTTCTTCGCCGGGACACGAAGGGAAGCATAATCACGGGGGCGGCAGGGGCGGCACCGGAATCGGGCCGGCGTGTTCCTTCGGATCAGGATTTGATTGGGGCGCGGGCATCACTAAACTAAACGGCGCGGTCGCATCGTGCCTTGCCCCTCGATAAGGGGGCGGGCATCAGAGGCCGATTTGGTTCGTGGCTTTGAGGGTGTGCGGGGTGTGTGCAATGCCGCCGGCGGCGTGGAGAGTGCATGGCCAGGTCGAAGAAGAAACTCGGTGAAATCTTGGTCGGCTGGGGGGTGATGACCTCGGCTCAGGCCGACAAGGCCTCCCAGAGCGCAAAGGCGGGCGGCAAGCGCATGGGCGATGCCATCGTGGAGGCAGGATTCGCCAAAGAGGACCAGGTCGCGAAGGCCTTGGCGAATCAGTTCGGGATGGAATACGTCGACCTCGCGGCGCCCGGCGCGTCGGAGAAGATCGACCTGAAACTGATCCCGGACGATCTCATCAAGAAACATCAGATTCTTCCGATATCGAAGGCCAACGGGCGGCTGTCGGTGGTGGTGCATGATCCGCTTGATCTTGAACTGCTCGATATGCTGCGGTTCCGGCTGAACGTGGAGGTGGAGCCCAAACTCGCCCCCCGCAGCGCGATCAAGAAGTTCATCGACGCGAGCGCCCAGGGCACCGGACGGCAATTCAAGCAGGGCGAAAGCCTGATGACGTCGTCGATCGACAAGTCCGTTGATCGCAGCGTTGACAAGTCGGTCGATAAATCGATGGACAAATCCATCGACGTCACGGCCGAGGACGCCCCGATTATCAAGCTCTGCAACCGCATTCTGGCGGAGGCGGTTCGGATGCGGGCCAGCGACGTCCACGTGGAGCCGATGGCCGATCGGGTCCGGTTGCGGTACCGCATCGACGGCGTGTGTATCGAGCGCGACAACCTTCCCAAGCGCATGCAGAACTCGATGCTCTCGCGGTTTAAGTTGATGGCCGGCATCAATATCGCGGAGAAGCGGGCCCCGCAGGACGGCCGGATCAAACTGAACGTCGACGATGTCAATATCGACTTTCGTGTGAGCAGTTGCCCGGCGTATCACGGTGAATCGGTGGTGTGCCGTATTCTGCGTCCGGATTCGGTGCGCATCGGCCTGATCAACCTGGGGTTCGAGCCCGACAACCTCGCGATTTTCAACCGTATTATCCGCCGGCCGAACGGGATTTTCCTGGTCACCGGCCCGACCGGTTCGGGCAAGACGACGACGCTCTACTCCGCGCTTGACCTGCTGAACCGGCCCGACAAGAAGATCATCACCGCCGAGGATCCCGTCGAATACAACTTCGAGGGGATCAACCAGTGCCAGGTGCGCGAAACGATCGGGCTTTCGTTCACGGCCATTTTGCGTTCGATGCTGCGTCAGGCCCCCAACATCATCCTGGTCGGTGAGATTCGCGACAAGGAAGTGGCCGAGATCGCGATTCAGGCGGCCCTGACCGGCCACTTGGTCTTCAGCACCCTTCACACCAACGACGCGCCGTCCGCCATCACGCGGCTTATCGACATCGGTGTCAAGCCTTTCCTCGTCGCTTCCTCCATCCAGGCGATCATGGCGCAGCGGCTCATCCGCATGAACTGCAAGGAATGCAAGCGCATCACCCGCGACGACGAACTCGATGAGAAGTACCTGCACCTCACCGGCATCACTCGTCAGGAGGCTTCCGGGAAGGCGATGAAGGGCCACGGTTGCTCCACCTGCAACAGCACCGGCTATCGCGGCCGGCGGGCCATTTTCGAGATGATGCAGATGAACACCCAGATTCGGGAACTGGCGTTCCAACTGGCGCCGATCTCCGAACTTCGACGGGCGGCCATCGCGAACGGGATGCGGACCTTGGTGCAAGACGGCAAGATCAAGATTCTGAAAGGCGACACCACCGCCGAAGAAGTCGCCGCTTCCACCCAGGTTGACCAAGAGGCCGCGGCCGCCGCGGTCACGCACTGAATTCCCGCCAAAGAATGACCTCTCCCCGCCCCCTCTCGGGCTCGATACGCTCCCCGCTCTTTTCTTCAACGTCCCGGAATCCCCGCCCATGAGCAGCATGCAAATCGACCGACTCCTTGACACCGTTGTCAAGCTCGGCGCATCCGATCTTCACCTGACAGTGGGGCGACGGCCCACGATCCGGCACCACGGCGGTCTGCGCGATCTCCAGACCAAGGTTCTCGATTCTGAAGACATGGTGGGGCTGATGAAGTCCATCACCCCGGAACGGAACCAGCAGGAACTGCAGGAAGAGGGCGGCACCGACTTCGGCTTTGCGTACGGGGACGCGGCCCGGTTCCGGGTATCGGTGTTCAAGCAGCGGTCTGATATTGCGATGGTGCTGCGGCAGATTCCGAACAAATTACTTACGTTTGATCAGATCGGGCTGCCGCTGGTGGTGAAGGAACTTATCCGCCGACCGCGCGGGCTGTTCTTGGTTACCGGACCAACCGGTTCCGGAAAGACGACGTCTCTGGCCACGATGATCGACTACATCAATATCAATATGGACCACCATATCGTGACGATGGAAGACCCGATCGAGTACTACCACTACCACAAGAAATCCATTGTGAACCAGCGCGAGGTGGGCAACGACGTGCCGAGTTTCTCGGAGGCGCTTCGGCGGGCCTTGCGTCAAGACCCGGACAACATCCTGGTCGGCGAAATGCGCGACCTTGAAACGATCGAATCGGCGATCCGGGCGGCGGAGACCGGCCACTTGGTGTTTGGAACCCTGCATACCACCGGGGCGGCCAAGACGATCGACCGGGTCGTCGATGCGTTCCCCGTCACGCAGCAGAACCAGATTCGGGTGCAGTTGTCGACGTCGCTGCTGTGTGTCCTCAGCCAGGCGCTGCTGACCCGCATCGACCAGCCTGGGATGGTGGCCGCGTACGAGTTCTTGGTGATTACCCCGGCCGTGGGAAACCTCATCCGCGACGGCAAGACCTTCCGCATCGACTCCGCCATTCAGACCGGCAAGAAGTTCGGCATGCAGTTATTGGACGACCATCTCTGGTCGATGTACATGAAGGGGATGGTGTCCGCGGAAGAGATGATCGACGTCAGCAAGAACCCGGTGGATTTGCGAGACCGAGTCCACCGCCTCGGCCGCACGATCGGTCGCTCTGAATGGGATGAGGACGACGATCTCGGACCGGAAAAGGGCGGCGCGGCGGCGGCAAAGGCTTCATAATCCAAACTGTCATCACCACTTAGGCCTCAAAATCCAAGTGTCGCGTAACGTATGGGCTTGATAATCAGGTGGACACGGCCAACCGCACGGGAGGTCTGACCGAATCGTTTATGACGGAGCTCGCCGATCGTTTTGGCGGAGGCCTCGTCGGAGCGCTTGGTCAGATTGTGTATTCCGATCTCGCGGCTTTACGTCGGTCCGGAGGGTATGTGTCTTCATGGCGATTGATCCTCAAGAACTGAAGGGCCGCAAACTCGGGCGCATCCTGACCAAGTTGGGGAAGGTGAGCCGCGAACAGGTTCATGAAGCGCTGGAAGTCCAGAAGACGCGGAAGGTTCAGCTCGGGCAGGTGTTGATCGAATTGGGCTACGTGAAACCGATGGACGTGGCGGAGGGGCTGGCGGGTCAGGCGGGCATGCAGTACGCCGACCTCGCACGCTTTGAGGTGACGGATGCGCTCAAGGAGATCATCCCGGCCGAGAACGTGCGGATGTATGAAGTTCTGCCGATCGAGTACAACGCCACGAGCCGCAAACTGAAGGTCGCGCTCAAGAGCCCGGACAATTTCCGCGCGGTGGACGATCTGCGGATGCTGATGGGGTTCAACGTCGAGGCGGTGGTGGCCGACGCTTCGGTGATTGACGCCCAGATCAAGAAGCACTTCTCCAAGAAAGAGTCGATCTCGGACGTGGTTTCGGACCTGGCCAAGGACGACAAACTGAAGAAGTTTGAGGGGATCGCCGGGGACAAGTCGATCGACCTGGACGCCCTGAAGGAAGCCGCCGAGGACAATCAGGTCATCAAGTTGATGAACTTGGTCCTTCTTCAGGCCATCAAGGACCGGGCCAGCGACATCCATTTCGAGCCTTTCGAGAACGAGTTCAAGATGCGGTACCGCATCGACGGCGTGCTGTATGAGATGGTCCCGCCGCCCAAGCAGTTGGGCCCCGCGATCACCAGCCGCGTGAAGGTCATGGCCAACCTCGATATCGCCGAGCGGCGTCTGCCGCAGGACGGGCGCATCGAACTGCGGGTCGCGGGCAAGCAGGTCGATCTGCGCGTCGCCATTCTCCCGACGATTCACGGTGAGTCGTGCGTGATGCGTGTGCTGGACCGCAGCAACGTGGAACTGTCGCTGGAGCGTGTGGGGCTTCGGCCGGACGATTTTGACAAGTTCAGCCACCTCATCAACCGGCCCAACGGCATCGTGATCGTCACCGGGCCGACGGGTTCCGGGAAGACGACGACGTTGTACGCGGCCCTGTCGACGCTCAACGACATCGAGACCAAGATTCTGACGGTCGAGGACCCGGTGGAATATGACATCGA
>CAZJXA010000113.1:0-10350 GCA_964549785.1 uncultured Phycisphaeraceae bacterium
GCTCCGGGAGCGCCCCAATCCCGGAAGGCCCCACAGACGCCGGAAGCCGCACCCGCGCCCGTTGCTGCCAAGCCGGCGAAACCCGCCGAGGTCGTCCCCGGTGACGGCACGCCCAAGGCCGCGATCATCACCTTGGGTGACGGCAAGAACGACATGGACATGGTCGGCGTCTACATGACCAAACACGCGCTCGACAAGATGCTACCCATGCTTGAGGAGCAACTCGGGAAAGACCGCACCGGCGTCGTCGTCTTTCGCGTCAGTTCCGGCGGCGGCTACCTCTACGAAATCCAGCGGATGGTGGACGTCATCCACAAGGAATATAAGCCCAGGTTCCGGGTTGTCGGCTGGATCGAGTCGGCCATCTCTGCGGCGGCAATGACCTCCCACATCCTCGAAGAGATCTATTTCACGCCCCAGGGCAACTACGGCGCGTGCACCGGTTTCACGACGCTCGCCAACGCCGTTGAAGGCTTCGACCTCGAGAAGGTACTCGGCCAGATGGAGCAAATCTCAGCCCTCTCCGGCAAGAATCCCCTGATTATGAAGGCTATGCAGGTTCAGGTGGGGCTTTCGGCCTCGATCGACGAAAACGGCGACGTCCGCTGGTTTGAGGACGACAAGGCCGGCGACATCAAGGTGAACGACAAGAAGAACATCCTCACCTTCAACGAACGCACCGCCCGCGAGGTGAAGTTCTCCAAAGGCACCGCCTCCACCCTCGACGAACTCCAGACATTGATGGGGTATCAGGAATTGGAATGGGTCGGCGAGAAGGTGAAGAACGTCCCCTGGCCCGTCAGCAAGGCCGAGAAATGGAACGTCGCGTACCGCAAACAGGTGAAAGACGATCAGGACAACCTCGGTCGTTACCGCGCTGAATACAACATGCAGCTCGCGGCGGCCGAGGGCACCGAACGCGCCGAACGCGGCAAGTTCGTCAACCGGGCTCGCGACACCCTCAACAAGATGGTGAACATGGTCCGCAACAGCCCCAACATCGCTCTCTTTAACTTCAACATGGACGCCCCGCAGTTCAAGCGATGGACCGAAGAGCAGGACAAACTTCTCCGTGACCTGATGCGGTAACGAGCGATCCGCCTGAACGACGACATCCGGGGCCCGGGCGACGCAATCGCCCGGGCCTTTTACTTCCGGCTTACGGATTCTTCGGGCTCACCCGATAGATCATCCCGTTGGTGTCGTCAGTAAAGAGCAGCGCACCGTCTTTCGCGAACGCCATCCCCGCCGGCCGGCCGAAGTGGCTCTTTCCGTCCGCAAGCAGGAAGCCCGTGACAAAGGGCTCAAACTTCACCGGTTTCCCGCCCTCGAAATCAACACGGACAACCTCGTAGCCCGCGGCGGGGTTGCGATTCCATGAGCCGCGGAACGTCACGAACGCGTCGCCCGTAAACATCGCTCCGGTCGTCGTCGGCGCGAAGGCGAACGCCAGCGGAGCGGCGTGCGCGGTGTAGAGCAGCACCGGGTTGGTGTTCTTGGAGAGCACGCTCTCGGCCGTCACTCCCTTGGGCAGTTCCATGGTGGTGTTCAGTTCGCTATTGGAGACGAACGGCCACCCGTAATCGTGGCCCTCCTCCAGCAAGTTCAGTTCCTCGCCCGGTTTGTCGTCCCCCATGTCGTCGATGCCGTGGTCCATGCCCCACAGTTCGCCCGTCGTCGGGTGCCAAGCGAACCCGATGGTGTTCCGCAGACCCGTGGCAAAGATCTGACGGTTCGAACCGTCCAGGCCGCACCGCAGGATCGTCGCCGATTCGGGGCTGCTTTCGCGGCAGGCGTTGCACGTGCTCCCGACCGTGATGTAGAGCATGTTGTCCGGCCCCACCGCCACCGTGCGATTCGGGTGCTGGCCGCCATCCGGAAGATCTTTCACGATCGGCTTGGGCGTTCCGACGCTGCCATCGGCGGCCAGGGGCGCTGCGTATACGGTGTTCACGTCCGCAAGATACAGCGTGCCGTCATGGACGCAGATGCCATGAACCGACTTCATCGCAAGCACGGTTTCGCGGGTCTCCGCAACGCCGTCGCCGTCGGCATCCCGCAACCGCAAAAGATCTCCCTCTTCGCGCCGAGTGAGGAGCACAGATCCGTCGGCCGTCACCGCCAGCATTCGGGCGTTCCCGAGGTCCCTCGCGAACACGGTAATCCTCTCCCCGGATGGCGTCCGCAACGACGCGATGTTCTCCGCCGTGGCCTCGACCTTCTTGGGCCGAAGCACGTTCACGTCAATGGATTTCTCCACCGCTTGGCCGCAGGCGCTCATCGAAACACACGTTCCGGCCAGCGTAAAGAGTCGGCAGATCGATCGCATGAAATCTCCCTTGCCCCGGTGACCTGGGGCGCAGCAGCAGAATCGCCAAACCGGTCGGTCAAATCGCTGAATCGAGAATGAGAGTTTCTTTATGGCATCAAAAACGCGGTCAGATCGCATCCAGCGGCCCGTAACGGATCATTCATATGACGTTCATCCCGGTTCACGGCGGCGCATCCAAACTCACCATGTCGGCGGGCTTGTTCCGCCTTCATTCGCACCGACACATCGAAAAAGGAACGCCCATCATGAATACGAACGATATGAACCGCCCTCGCACCGATCGGGGCATCGGCCTTGATCGCGACGGCAAGAACGTTGACAGCAACCCCGCCAACCGTGACGCCATAACCGGGGCACCCGGCTCTCACCCGGTCGGAACCGGTCTTGGCGCAGGGGCCGGCGGTCTGGCAGGTGCGGCGATCGGCTCATTGGCGGGCCCCATCGGCACCGCCGTCGGCGCTGTGGTCGGCGCTGTCGCAGGTGGCCTCGGCGGCAAGGCGGCGGGCGAGGCCGTCGATCCGACGGTCCAGGACGCCTACTGGGAGAAGAACTACCGCACCCGTCCGTACGCCTCGCAGCAGGTTGAGTACAAAGAATACCGCCCCGCCTATCGCTACGGCTGGGAGAACGCCAGCCGCTCGAACGGCAAGTCATTCGATGAAATGTCCCCCACGATGGAGCGCGACTGGGACAAGACTCGCGGCACCGACTCTTCGCTCAACTGGTCCAACGCGAAGGGCGCCGTCCGCGACGCTTGGGATCGCGTGACCCCGGGCGATAATCGCCGGAACTAAATTCCCCGACAACACGGTTTCGATACAACTGGTTCGATAGAGCCGCCGCAACTTTTAGCGAAGTCCGCGGCGGCTCTTGTTTTTGCCCCGCACCAGAATCCCTCGTCTCCCGGCCCTCCTTTGTGCGGCTCAAAGCGGACACTTCGCTCAATCGGTCTCCCAGCCAGCACTGGGGCTCAGCACCCGCAACACCGGGAACGGTGCACCCACTTTCAGTCCTTCGTCAAAGAAGTTCCACGCCGCCAGCCCATCCTCCGAGGCCGCTTCGAGCAGATACACCACCAGCCCCGAGCGTTCGTGATCGAGCGGGACGATGGTCGTGCCCGCTGGGAGGGTCACGCTCGCGGGCACGGCAGTCGCCGTCAGTTGCAGCACGGCGTGACCTTGGAAGAGCCGTGAGGCGGGCGCGATTGTGTCGATGGTCGAACGTTCCACCTCCGCCGCCTGCTCTCGATTCAGTGTGAACCGACGGACACCGTGAAAGTCGAGCACTGCGATCGCTCCGGAAAACGCCGCGGGGATCGCGTACGCGACCGGCGCTCTCACCGTGAGTTCCGCCTCCACCCGGTGCAGAATCTCACACTCATACTCGGCGTGATCCGTCTCGAGGGCCGACTGCCCACTCTTGGCCTCTTCGGTGTACCCCAGGATCGTGCCTTTCTCGGGGTTCGGGATGTCGCGTGACCGGATGCCGACTATCCCATCGCGGGAAAGTTCCACGCCGTGCCGGATCGCGCCGTCGCGCAGTCCCCGGATCGGTCCAGCGTGGGCCGCCGCGGATTGCAGGATGGCGCGGCAGAAATCACGCGTACCCAGCACCCGGTCCTTGAACGGGGCGTACGAGTACGACTCGACCAACACGCTCAACCGTCCGCACATCCCGAAGTACGTGGTGCCGTAGCGGCCCTGGGCCGGGAACGTCTCCCAGCGCGTGCGGGACGCGGGCTTTTCGCCCCACGAACCCTCAAAACTTCCGTACCAGAAGGCGTGCTCGCCCGTCGCGGCCTCGAAGCGGCGGTCGATGTCCGGAAGAAACACGTTGTCGCTGAACTCGACCACCCGGGCGTCACCGGCCGGAGACTTTGGCCCGGCGTACGTCACCAGAAACCGGTGATACGAGCCGTTCGTCACATGGCAATCGACGACCACCTGCGCATCCCACGCGTTGACCGCGGCGACCAGGTTCCGTGTCTCAACGGCTTCCATCTTGATGAAATCGCGATTGAGGTCCAGACCGTTCGAGTTCTCGCGGATGCCCATCTCCTCGGGTCCGTTCTGGCCCTTGCGGTTGACGTCGTTGGGCGCAAAGCGCTCGTTCCCGTCGGCGTTATAGATCGGTGCCATCACGATCACGAGTTGATCCAGCAGCGGCTCGTCGGGTGCTTCCAGGAGTTCGCGCGCCAGGATCGGCAACGCTTCCTTGCCATCAACCTCACCCGCGTGAATGTTCGCAAACACAAAGACGAGAACCCGCCCGGTGCGGTCGCACAGTGCCTTGGCCTCCTTCGGTGTGCCGACCGCGGGGTCGGAGAGGATGAGCAGCGGTTGATCGCGTCCCTCTTCGGTGCTCCCCATCGAAGCCCGCCGCGACAACGTGGGGTGTGCGGCCGCGATCGCGTCCAAGAGTGCCACGGTCTGGGCGTGGGTGGCGGTGCGGCGAAAGCCCGACGTCTCGGCAACGGTGCGGAGGTCGGGGGCGGGTTGGGCGGCCTCGGTCTGGCCCGACGTTTGACCCGAGGTTTGACCCGGTGTTTGGACGGGTGTTTGGCCAAGGGCTTCGCCGAAGTTCACGGGTGACGCGATCAGCAGGCCCGACGCGACGATAGACAGGGAGCGTTTCAAGGATGGCAGGATAGGGTGAACGACACCCCGCGCCAGAAGCCGGACGCCGGAGATACGCCGAGTTTGCGGGGACCAGACGCAGAGCACGAGGCTCACCTCTGACCGCCGCGTTGCGCCTTGAATCCCTCGCCGCGTCCCAGAATTCGTTCCTTGGGTCACCGTCAGCGGTTCACGTTCCGCAGCCGCTCTCGAACCCCTCAAAGAACGTAACAACGTCGTCGCTGTCCGTGTCGCTGTCGCCGTCCAGGTCGGCGTCTCCGGCGTCAAAGTCTGCGAAGAACGCGACAATGTCGTCGCTATCCACGTCGCCGTCGTGGTCGGCGTCGGCGGTGCAAGGCACGTTGATCAGGAACTCCCGCGACAGTGCGAAGAAGATGCGGTTGTTGGCGTTGATTCGGATGAAGCCCTCGCCGGGCGGCACCGTGGGGATGTTCACCGTCGCCGAACCGGTGTTCGGGAATGACCCGAGGCTGTTGAACGTGGCGCCGCCGTCCGTCGAGAGGCTGATCGTGACGGTTGCCGCGAAAATCGGCGTCCCGGCGGTGCCGCCCACGGTCCAGTTCACCGGGTTGAGCCCGCTCGAAAGCCGCGAACTCGCGCCCGGTGACGTCACGCTGAAGGGGGTGCCCACGATCGAAATGAAGATGTTCGGCGACACCACCACGCCCCCAGCACCGGGGTGGTTGTCGCGCACCATCACCCGGAACCGGCGTTGCACGCCGGCCACCGTCGGCAGCCGCTCGCCCCGAGTGATCTCCCCGGAGAGCAGGTCGGCGAAGCGCGGGAACGTGCGGGCCGGGCTGATCGTCGGCGGAAAAATGCGGAAGAGCGCGCCCATTCCGTTGTCGCCAGAGCCCGGCCCCAGCAGCGGGCGGGCCACACCGTTATCGTGCTGCTCCCACGAATAGGTCAGCGTGTCGCCGTCGGGGTCGCTCGCGGCGGCGGTCAAGGTAAAGGGCGTCGCCGGCGGGATCGGCGTATTGGGCGTCGTCGAGACCAACGTCGGTATGGTGTTGCCGCTGGGCGTCAAGACCGGGCAAGTCGTGGTCGGGGCGTTCAGGAACGCCGACATCTCGCCGAAACTGCCGTTGTGGAAATAGTTGTCCGCGAAACGCACCACGTTGTCGCTGGGCGGCGCATCCCCCACCGGGCACGCGCCCGCATACGCCATGGGCGAGGAGCCCGAGCCCGCCTCCCACGCGGTGGTGATGTTCGCGTTGTTGCCGCACCGCCCCCGAACTCCGCTGAACGTGTGATTGGCCCCAAACTGGTGCCCGAGCTCGTGGATCAGCACATTCGCGGCGAACGGATCGATATCACCGCCCCGGGGCAGTCCCGAGACGCCCCCGCCCTTGTTGGTTCCGCACACCGCCCTCAGATTGGCCACTCCGCCGAAAATCCGCGTCAGCACTTCCCCCACGTCGTAATTGGCGAAGCCGATGATGGAATTCAGTGTCGTGATGTTGGCGCCCAGCAGCGGCCCCGAGCAATCGGTCCCGCCATCGCCCCCGCAACTGGCGTTATACGGGTCGGTCGCGGGATCGATGAAGATCACTCGGTCGTTGTTCTCCACCAGGTTGAAATGCACCGCCAGATCCTGCTCATAGATCACGTTCGTGCGCGCGACCACGGTCACGATCGCCGCAAGCGGGTCGGCGATGTTGGGCGGGCGTCCTTGAATCTGGCTGTGATAGACGCCGTACTCGCCCGTGCACGCAACGGCGAGCCGCACGGTCCGAAGATTCTGGATGGTCCGCTCGCCGAAGCCGCCGGCGTCGGGTTCAGCGGCGTCAAGGTGCGCTCCGCCGAACCCCGCGCCAGCCCCCACCCCCACGCCGCCCACTGTCTCACAGGCGTAGTCCACCGTGTTCGGCAAGTCGTGCATCCAATACGCAACCACATGCTCCGGGTCGGCAGACTGCCACAGGTCAATCATCCAGGTTCCATCCGGGGTCCGCAGCATCGCTGTCAGCCCGCGGGGCGCAAACTCCAGCCGCCCGGTCGCGGTGCCGTCGAGCGATCGGACCAGATACGTCCGCACGTTCGGATGACGGGCCTGGAGCGCGGCCTCCATCACCGGCGACTCGGCGACCACACACTCCAACGTGCCGCCCGCAGGGTGGGGAAGCGCAATCACGGCTCCATATTCACCCAGCGAAGCGAACCGGTTGAAATCCGGTGCAGCCTCCAAAGACGCCGTAAGACCGGCGATATCCGTGCGGACCAGCATGCCCGCCGTGGGCCTAGGTCCGGGAACCGCGGCCGCCGGGCTCGCCGGCTCACCCTGCACCGGCTCGAAGTGCGGCTGAGAAGTCGCCAGAACCGCGCTCACAAGCGAAATAAGTTGCAGCACGAAAACACCTCCGGTTCGACCCCAGTGTACACGATTTTAGGAGCGTGTCACGGTCAAAACGAACCGAATTTCATCGCCCCTTTCGGCCCGGCTGAAAGCGCTGCGGATCGCGTGCCCGCATCGAACGGCTCTACGAAAACCGTCCGTGCGTGCACCTGCGCCGAATTCTCACGGAGCAATCACCTTCATCTTCGCGGAGACCGCCGAGAGGCCGCCCGCAGCATCGATCTGTTTCGCCGAAATCTGATGGGTTCCGCGCGCCAGACCGCCTTCGATCAAGAACTCCCAGTTTCCTTCCGCATCGACGGGAACAAACCCGATCTGGGCCGAGCCGACGTAGACCGCCACGCTCATCTCCGGCACGCCCCTGCCTTCGATCGTCGGCCGGTTGGTCGTCAGGACGATCCGCCGCGGCAGTTGGCTCGCATCGATGTCGTCGGAGCGGATACCCCGGATCAACGGCTTGGGCGTTCGGCCCAGATTCACCACGACCAGAGGCTCCGACGGCTCCGACCGGTTGTACGCGAGGTCTTCCTGAACGAAGCGGTACACCGACGATCCGAGAGCGGGCTTGCTCTGTCGGAGCGTGAAGTTTCCGTCGGCACCGACCACGGCTTTGACCTTCGTCAAGACCCGGTCGTTCTCAATAAGCCATACCGTGGCCCCGGGCTCGCCCCGGCCGCTCAACAGCAGCGGCTTGCGGTTGGTGATGTTGTCCGAGGTGTTCCCCGAATCGCTGGCATCCGCGAGGTCCGGGGCCGACGGCGGATTGCAGGTTCGATCTGCGACGATCGTGAAGAACGAGCGACGCGGGCCTTCCACTCCGTTCAGCGTCTGGGAACACGAAAGCGTGTAGCGCCCCTCGGATATCTCGGAAGCGGACTCGTCATACAGAAAGGCATTGCTCCGGCGATCAACGGGGGCCGAGTACCAGAGCCCGTCGTCAAGATAGAAGTTGGTGCCCGCGCCCACCGTCACCCCGGAGCCGACAAACGCCGGGAGTGGCTCGCGCGTGTGGATCGTTCCCCGCACGTTGCGGAACGTCGGTGTGCCTTGACGCGGATCCCAGACCGCGATGCGTGACGGCGCGGGAGGGACGACCGAGGGCGGCGGCGGGGGCGCAGGCGGAGGAGGAGGCGGCGGCCCAGGCGGAGGCGGAGGCCCAGGCGGAGGCGGAGGGGCCAGATTTGCCGCCAAGTACAACGGCGATGTCACGCTCCGCGGCGAATCATCCAAAGGATCGCCCCGCACGAGCATCGACCCCAGGTCATTGATCGCCAGCACCGACCGGACCTTCCACGTTCGGTCGCTGACGCGTTGATCGGCCACGTACGAGAGTTCGCCATACGACCAGATGACACCCTCGCCGAGGAGGTCGTTGATCGCGGAACTCCCGACTACGACCCCCGCGTTGTTAATGTCCGTAGGCTCGAAGGCGAGCGTCGTGCTCAGGCCATCGCGATTCCAATACGTCGGACGCCGAACGCCCGACCCCGCGAGAGACGCCCATCCAACGGCTTCGATCGAGTCGTTCAGGTCGGCCACCTCGCCCGATGTGCAGCCGGGCGGCAGCGGGTACCGCGTCGCCCCGAACGGGGCGCTCCACAGCCACGGTACCGTGTTTCCGTTCATAAGCATGGTGCCGACGACCACCCCGTTGGAGTTGACACCCGTGACCGCGAAGTTGACGTCCGGATCCCACCCTTGGTCGGGCAGCGTGATCACCGTCACACCCGCCGGCCCGATCAGCACCGGGAACGCGCCGCCCGCCGGAAGGCCCGAGTTCCCATCCCGGTAGCGTGCGAAGAGCACACCCGCGGCATAGCCGCCCGTCGCCGCCACGCGCTTTACCTCAAGGCCGTCTGATCGCCACTCCTGCGCATTCGGCGGCAGATTCGAAGGAATAGGGGTTCCAAACGACGTCCACGCACCCTGCACGTAGAGGTAACTCGGCCGGCCATCCACCAGCACCGAGCCGTCGGCCCGTATGCCGCGCACCGTGCCGTTCCCGCTCAATTCCGTGATCGTCACGGAAGGAGCCCCCGACCAATACGCGCCCCCAATGAGGAAGCCCAAACCGTCGCGGTTGACGCCGGCGACCCGCCCCGAATTGTTAAGAAATGCCCCGGCCTGACCGAACGTATCGGGCAACGGTGTTCCCGAATAACTCTGGCCCCACGCCATCTGGGCAAATGACCCGGCGACGGCGATCATGCGGACAATCGAATGCTTCATTGCTTGTTTCCCCGTGAGTTTGCGCAGGGTGATACCGGACGGCCCGCCGCCCGGTTACACAAACTCGCCGAAATACGCCCAATTGAGGATGTCCCCTCAACTTACCTTCAGCACGGGCCGCCCGCCACCCCGCATGTCCGCCAGCGCGACCTGATCTTCGGTGCGGGTCACCAAGCCTTCCAAAGCCAGCGCCAGTTGCGCCCCGCTCTCATCCTTCCCCACGAAGTTGGCCGTCGGATTGCCCTTGTCACAGTTGATGCGCAGGCTGGTCGTGATCGGCACCGCCCCAAGGAACGGCACGTTCAACCGCTGCGCCATGGCCTCGGCTCCACCACGGCCGAAAAGGTCGTACACCTTGCCGTCATCGCCCACAAAGTAACTCATGTTCTCGACCACGCCCAGCACCTCGATATTCAACTGCTTGAACATCTTCGCTGCCCGCACCGCATCGTCCTGCGCCACCCGCTGCGGAGTGCACACCACCACCGCGCCCGCCACCGGCAGCAACTGCGCCATCGTCAGGCTCACATCGCCCGTGCCCGGCGGCAGGTCGATGATCAGGTAATCGAGTTCGCCCCAACTCGTCTGCTCCGTCAACTGCTTGAACGCCCCGTGCGCCATCGGCCCACGCCAGATCAGCGGCTTCTCGGGGTCCACCAGTTTCCCGATGGTCATGCACTTGATACCGTGCACATAAAACGGCTGCAACATCCCCTGGTGCACCACCGTCTCGAGGTCCGTCAACCCCAGCATCGTCGGCATGCTCGGCCCATAGATGTCGCCGTCGAGCAACC
>CAZJXA010000114.1:0-10291 GCA_964549785.1 uncultured Phycisphaeraceae bacterium
GCCCGCGAGTTTCTCGAGATGAACAGCGTGTTCTTGCCCGACGAACGCTTTATTTTGAGCGCGATGGCACCCGATGGGAGGGCGTTCGCGGGTGAGTCCGTCTCCGGGCCATTCATTGCCGTGATTCCATCGCCGTTTACGTCTGCCTGTTTCCTTGTCTTGCTCGCTGCCCGGCGTCGCCGATAGCCGAGTTCTTTCTCGTGGAGGTTTCTCATGCGCAGTGTTTCGATATTCTCGGTCGTGGCCGGTCTGGCCATGTCTTCCGCCGCGTGGGCCCAGCCCGAGCTTTGCCATGTCACCATCCAGCACCGCATCGGATAGCAACTTCAGCGGGCGAACCACCCCGTCTGACTTCAACCTGTTCGGCACCCGCTACCTGGCGGAACATCCCGCCGCGGATTACAACGGCGATGGTGAAGTGACCGCCGACGATCTCGCCACTTACATTGAGGACTACGCGGCGGAATAGGTTTTGGTAGCCGGGTCGTTGAACGCACGGAATAACGCCGAAGGCCGAGCCCGGAACCGTCGTGTTCCTGTCTCGGCCTTTTTCGCGTCCGCCCGGGCATCGTCGGGTCAGCACCGCCCGTCTGGCACGCCCGGTGGCATGAGCTCAATTTAACGCGCCCCTTTCGACGTTCCGCCGCGTACCGTGCCCGTTCTCTGCATGCCCACCAAACGCCCAAGCCGTGCCCGTCGCCTGTTCGTCCTGACGAACCGGTTGCCATTCAGCCGCGTCGGGTCGAAATGGGTTCGGAGCGCTGGGGGCCTCGTTTCGGCGCTCACCCCCACGCTCCAACGCCACCCCGGTGAGTGGATCGGCTGGGACGGTGCCGCGGGACGTGCCGCGCGGCCCTTCAATTCGGAGGGTCTCAGCGTCCGGCCGGTCCGACTTTCGGAAGGGGAGATTGCTCGCTTCTACCACGGCTTCTCCAACCGCACTCTTTGGCCGCTCTATCACGACGCCATCCGCACCCCCGAGTTCCATCGAGACTGGTGGGAGCCGTACCACACGGTCAACCGGCGCTTCGCCACCGCCGTGGCCCGCACCGCCCGCAAGGGTGACCTTGTGTGGGTCCATGACTACCACCTCCAACTCGTCCCCGCCATGCTTCGAGAACTCCGACCGGACGTCCGCATCGGGTTTTTCCTCCATATCCCCTTTCCTCCCCCCGAACTCTTCAGCTGGCTGCCGTGGCGCCGTGAGGTCGTCCAAGGGCTGCTCGGTGCCGACGTCGTCGGATTCCAAACCACCCCGAGCGCCCACAACTTTGCGAGGGCCGCCCGACGCTTCGCGGACGCCGAGGGGACCGACACGCTTCTCCACTTTGGCGGGCGCGACGTACACGTTCGGGCCTTCCCCATTTCCATCGATACCTCCGCGATCGCGGCACTGGCCGACACCCCGGCCGTGATTTCGGCGGCCGCGACCATCCGGCGGACCCTCGGCTCGAAGCGCACCGTCTTCCTGAGCGTTGACCGGATTGATTACACCAAGGGGATCGACGACCGGCTCCGCGCTTTCGAGCAACTCCTGAAGAGCGGCGCGGCGAGCGTAGAGAACTGCATCCTTATACAAATCGCCGTCCCCTCACGCGAGAGCGAGCCCGACTACGCCGAGATGCGCACGCTCATCGAGCAGGGCGTGGCCCGCATCAATGGTGAGTACAGCCGGCCCGGGCGCGTCGCCGTCCACTACTTCCGACGCTCGCTGCCGATGGAGGAATTGGTCGCGTATTACAAGGTCGCCGACGTCATGGTCGTGACACCCCTCAAGGACGGCATGAACCTCGTTGCCAAAGAGTTTGTCGCAGCCCGAACCGACAACAGCGGCGTTCTCGTTCTCAGCGAGTTCGCCGGGGCGGCCCGCGAACTTCGCCGCGCCCTCCTGGTCAATCCACGCGATGTGGACGGTTTCACCGAGGTCCTCCGCGAGGCCATGTCACTCAAAAAGACCGACGCCGTCACGCGGATGGGGATGCTTCGTGCCAACGTCAAGCGCCACGACGTCTTTGACTGGTCCGCCGACTTCATCCGGGCCCTTGAAGCATGAGCCCCGAACCGTCAATCACCCGGGGGATCGATCCGCTCCTGGCACTCGCTCGGGCCCGAGTGCTTCTGGTCGCGACTGACTTTGACGGCACCATCGCCGACCTTGCACTTACGCCCGGGGAAGCAACGCCCGATCCCGAATGCGTAGGCCCGCTTCGCAAACTTGCCCTCTGCAGCGCCACCGAAGTCGCCGTCGTTTCCGGTCGCGGCCTCGCCGACCTTGCGGCCCGGCTGGGCCCGAACCACGACTTCCTGCTGTGCGGCTCGCACGGCGAGTCGTACGCCGGCCCGCAGCCGTTCGGCCAGTGGATCCCCTTCGAGCCGCCGCCGCCGGTCGCGCCCGATTGGCACACGCAGTTGCTCCGCATCACCGATCTGGTTGAACACCTGGCGATCGCGACGGGTGCCATCATCGAGCGCAAGCCCGGGGCGGTCGCCCTTCACACGCGGACCTTGCCCGCCGAAAGCCGGGCCGACGCGGAAGCCAGGGCGCTGGCCCTCGCGCCGGAAGCCCCCGGCCTCCGCGTGCGTCCCGGCAAGCACATCGTCGAATTTTCCGTCGGCCGCTCCACGAAAGGCGACGCCGTGGGTGTGCTCCGACGCCGCACGGGCGCGACCGCCGTCCTCTACATCGGCGACGACGTCACGGACGAGGACGCGATCTCCGCACTCGGGCCAGCCGATGTCTCCGTCCGGGTCGGGATCGCCGGCAGCATGGTGGCGACGCTCACACTCCCCGAACGCTCGGGCGTGGCCCCGCTGCTGGCCCGTCTGGCGGATCTCCGGGCCGCCCACTCACTCGCACACAGCCTGCCCCGGCTTGAACGCCACTCCCTCCTCTCGGATCAAAGGGCGGTCTCGGTCATCGACGCCGCCGCTTCCGTCCGTTGGCTTGCAGCGCCACGCCCCGAGTCCTCCTCATTGTTTTCCTCGCTCCTGGGTTCCGATCAGCACGGCCATTTCACAGTCCGCCCCGCGCCCGACCCCTCACTCGATCCCTCACGCTCTGATGCATCCGCTCCTCCGCCCGAATCACTCGCCGCCCCCACCCAGCATTGGGAAGGCGATTCGCTGGTGCTCGTCACCACATGGCCCGGGCTCATCGTCCGCGACTACTTCGATACCAGCGGCGGCCGCGCCTTCCAACGCGCGGGCCGCTCCGATTTTCTGCGTGTCATCGAGTGCCAGCGCCCCACCGATATCGTCTTCGCGCCCCGCATGGATTTCGGCCGTTCAGTCACTCGCATCAACGCCCGCGACGGCGGTCTGGAACTCGATGGAGCGCCCGACCCGGTGACGCTCTACTCCCCCGGCGTCGCGTGGAGCATCGAGGCCGCGGCAGGAGGCCACCAAACGGCCCGCGCTCGCCTTGAATCTGGATCCGTCGTGCTCGAACTCCGACTCGGCACCTCCAGCCTCCGCCCTGCGGTCCTGTCGGAGCAAACTCGACGAGCCGCGACCGGTAAGTTCTGGTCGGCGTGGGCTTCCAGCCTCCGGCCGCCCGATGTGCACCGGGCCCTCACGCTCCGCTCTGCGCTCGCCCTCAAAAGTCTGATCTTTGGCCCCACCGGCGCCATCCTCGCGGCCGGAACCACCAGCCTCCCCGAAGCACTCGGGTGCTCACGCAACTGGGACTACCGCTACTGCTGGCCGCGCGACGCCTCCCTTGCGGCGCTCGCCCTGCTCCGCCTCGGAAACGCAGGCACCGCCATGCGCCTCCTCGACTACCTCGGCGGCATCGTCGAGCGGCTCGATTCTCCTGAGCGTTTCCGACCCATCTACACCGTCTCGGCGACGGACCTCTCCCCTGAGGCGGGCATCGCCGAACTCCCCGGGTTCGGCTCCAGCACCCCCGTCCGCATCGGCAACGCCGCCAACGCCCAGACGCAACTCGATGTTTTCGGCCCCGTCGCCGACCTCGTCTGCGAACTCGCCAGAGCGGGCAATCCGATCTCCCCCGACCACTGGCGACTCGTCAAGTCCATGGCGGCCGCCGTCGAAGCACGCTGGCGCGAACCCGACCACGGCATCTGGGAGTTCCGCAGCGCCCGAGCCCACCACGTTCACTCCAAGGCCATGTGCTGGCTCACACTCGTTTCCGCTTCCGCGGTGCACGAACACCTCTTCGACCGACCCGAAACCCGCTGGCTCGAAACCGCATCGGCCATCCGCGAGGAGGTCTTCGCAAGGGGTTTCAGCCAGCAGCGAGGCGCGTTCGTGATGCACTACGAATCCACCGAGTTGGACGCCGCGGCCCTCTTGCTCGGCTTGATCGGTCTTATCGAGCCAAGCGACCCGCGCTACGTCTCAACGGTCCGGGCCGTCGAACAGGGTCTCCGCCGCGGAGCCGGCGTCTACCGCTACAGCCTCGACGATGGCATGGAAGGCATCGAGGGAGCCTTCAATATCTGTACCGGCTGGCTCATCGAGGCCCTCGCGGCGATCGGCGATATCGCCTCCGCCCGTGCTCTGCTGGAAGACTTCAGTCGCCTCGCCGGGCCCACCGGCACGTTCTGCGAAGAGTTCGATCCACGCCGCGGCATGGCACTCGGCAACCTCCCCCAGGCCTATTCGCACCTCGCATTCATCAACGCGTGCCTCAAGGTTTCCGCGGCTGGAGCGTGAGGGCGCTCTCGCCTGCTCCGCCCATCCCGCGTATCTTCCTTCTCCCCATGACACACCCCACCATCGAATCGCTCTGGCGCGCCTGCACCCCCGACGAACACCGCGCCATGGTCGAAGCGGTTCTGCGGACCGCCCCGGTCGCGCTCGCGCACCCCGAAACCGCCCCCACCTACGACGAGTTCTTGAACGCCGTCGCCGCGGGCAACAACGTCCGATCCGAGGCCTTCCGCCGGTATCCACTCAAGCAGCAGCGCGGCTTCGCGATCAAGGTTCTCGATAGTCCCGCGTTCACCCAGTTCCGCGAACTCGCGATCAAGGACTGGCTGCTGCTACACCACCGCGCCCTTCTGCGCCAGCTGTGCGACGCCGCGGGCGTGCCCCACGAAGACGGCATGATCACCGGTGACTCAACGCCGCCCCCGCAAGCGGCCCGCGCGGCCCTCCGCACGCTTATCGACTCCGCGCCCGCGCGCTCCGGGGCCATCTACGTCGGCTTCCTGCTCGCCACCCACATGTCGGGGTTCGGCGACCTCGCGGCGGCGGCCGAAGCCGAACGCTTTGATCCGCTCGCCGTGCTCGGCAAGCCTGCGGCCTGAGACCAGCGGCGGTAGATCCGGCCTCCAACTCCTCCACCTGCCGCCCAACCGCCTTTTCGGTCACGCGTTGAACCCATGCCGATGGGCAGCCGAAGCCCACCTGTTTAAGTTTTGGCCTTCTTGATGGGGTGTACCGCCGCGAAATCGCGCCAATGGCCATCTACCGATCGGCCATCTGCTATCTTTCCGCCCCATGGCCACCGTCTTCATCAACGGCTCCATCATCCCTCAGCGGGAAGCCCGCCTCTCCGCGTTCGACGCCGCCCTTCAGCACGGTGTCGGACTCTTCGAGACCTTCGTCGCGATCGCCGATTCCGCCGATGCGCCCCGCGTCATCCACTTGGGCGAGCACCTCGCCCGCCTCGCCACCTCCGCCCAAACCCTCGGCCTCGCCGAAACCATCCATACCGACGCTCTCGCCGAGGCGGTGCAGCGCACGATCCGGCAGGCCGCCGTCGATTCGCCCGAAACCATCCGCTTCCGCATCCGCCTCACGATCACCGGGGGCGATCTCAACCTGCTCGAGGCCGCGCGGGGCCACTCAGCCCCGCAACAGCAGCCGACGCTCCTCATTGTCGCCCAGCCCGCCACTCACTATCCCGACGAAATCTTTTCCCGCGGCATCACCACCGTGCTAGGAGACCTCAAACTCAACCCGCTTGACCCCTTCCAGGGTCACAAAACCGTCAACTACTGGGCCCGGTTACGCGAACTCCAGCAGGCAGCGAGCAAACGCGCGGGCGAGGCGATTCTCCTGCAGGTCTCCAACCACCTCGCGGGCGGCTGCGTCAGCAACATACTGCTGGTCAAGGACGAAGAAGTCTTCAGCCCCGTCAGCCGCGGCGAGGAGGAGGAGGTCGCCGAAGGGGTGGACGGCGACGGCATCGAGGCCTTGGGTGATTCCACATCCGGGGCCGTGCTCCCCAGCCCCGTGCTCCCCGGAGTGGTCCGCCGCTGGGCTCTCGACATGCTCTCGTCAGAGGGCGTCAGAACCGAACGCCGGCTCCTCGCCCTCCAGGACGTCCTCGATGCTGACGAGGTGTTCTTGACCAACAGCAGTTGGGGCGTGATGCCGGTCGTCAAGGTCGAATCCCGCACGATCGGCGATGGTGCGGTCGGCCCGATCTCGCGAATGTTAGTTGAGCGGTGGCGCGACCTGACGGCGTCCAAGGGGTAATGCAGGCTGGCCGGTGCGCGACTTACGAGCGTTCGATGGGTGCTGATTTGCGCCGAAGCCGCTCTTCGTTGTTAAAGAATTCACAACCGGCGACGGCGTTCGGTAAAGATGCTGCACCAACGCCCGACGCCGCGCTATCGAGAGCAGGACGGTGTCGGGTGATTCCGGGGTCTCAGCATGCCCGCTACAGCCAACGGCACCACGCGTAGAGCCCCGCCAGACAACCGGCCGCAATGAGCCACAGGACGATCAGCGACGACACGAAGTACGGGAAGACGCACATCGTCACCCCCATCGCGAGGCAGCGAAAGTCGGTCTGCTTCTTGCCGTAGATGAAAATCGCGGTGCCCATGAGCCCGACGATAAGGCTGGAGAGGAGCATCCCGGGGTGGTCAAAGTCCATGCACAACTCATCGGCACTTTCCGGCCCCGTCGCGTGTCAACCCCTCATCCAGCGCGGGTTACCAGACGTCACCGCCCGGGATTCTGGCCGATCTGCTTCAGGCGCTCCCGATACTTTCTCGCCAACTCTGTCTGCTTGTTGGAGAGATCGATCAGCCGCCCGTCCACATATGCCGTCGTCACCATCGTCCGCACCTCCATCGGGTCGCCGGTGGTCACGATCAGCGTCGCCGATTTACCCACCTCAAGCGAGCCGTACGCCTTGTCGATCCCCAGAATGGTCGCCGCATCGATCGTCAGACTCCGCAAACCGCGCTCGTGATCCAGCCCGTGCTTGACCGCGGTCGCAACGGTGTACGGCAGGTTGCGCTCGTGGGCCGTGTCGTCGGCATTCGCGATCGTGAAGCGGACTCCGGCGGCGGCCAGCCGGGCGGGCAACGTGAAGGGCTCGTCGTAGGGGGCATCATCCCGTCCGGGCATGTTGTGGGTGCCCATGACGATGACCGGGACGTCCTCGGCCTTCAGCAGCACTGCGCAGCGATCGGCCTCCCGACCGCCCACGATCACCATCCGCAGGGCGCGTTCTTTCCCGAACGTCACCGCCGCGTTGATCTGCTCGACGTCGTTCGCCTGGACGAAGACCGACTTCCCCGGGGCGTCGCCGCGAACTCCGTCACTCCCCTCAGCCGGCCCGATGGGCACGACGCCCGCCATCGCTTCCCAGCGTAGATCGATGGGACTCGTCGGATCCGTGGTCCGCGCCATCCGATACGCCGCCACCGTATCGAACGTGCGCCCGATCGCCAGTATCGCCTCGCGTGTCTCTTTCCGTTGGTCCTCCTCGCTCGTGACCATCCCGGGAAAGTTGAACGTCCGCATGTTCGGCCAGCGCAGCACCTGACCCGCGGACCGGTTGATCGTGAGATCGTCCGTCGTCCAGCCGTCGAGCCGGATGATGGAAACCTGGCCGGGCAGCGTCCCCCCGCCCGCGCACACCGCCGCCGTCAAGACACCGTTGCTCCGCGTGATCGGCAGCAGCGTCGAGTCCGGATTCACCGCCGTCGCGGGGCACACTTCGGGGGTGATTCCGCCCAGTTCGATGGTGTCGTTACCCTGCCGAACGGCTTGGATCTCGCTGAGGCCGAGCTGCGTCCACGGTGCGATGAGGCCCGGGTAGATATGCCCCCCTTCGCAGTTGATCGCGACAAACCCGTCCGCCGTCGCGACCGCCGGAATGCTCGAATCCCCCGTCCCCATCTCAACAATCTTCCCATCCGCAAAGACGATAAACCCGTTCGGGATGTCGTCGCCGATGATCGGATGAATCGACGCGTTATACAAACAGATCGCGTCCGTCTGCGGCGCTGCCTTGATTCCCAGGTCCTGGGCGAGCGCAGGCGGAGCGATGCACGCGAAGATCGTTCCGGCCGCGAGTGCGCGAAGCGCGAGTTTCATCGTGATCCCTCCATCGCCCGCTCGGCCATATCCATCAACTGATCCTCGGATAACTCTTCGCACCCGCACTCGCCTGGCTTGTGCGAGCCCAACCCCACCGCCTTCGCGAGCATGTGCCGCCGCAACGCCCACGCGGCGTCGGATTCGCGCTCCGGCGATGGTCGGCGACGCCGCCTTTCACCGGGCGGGCCGGGGGGTGAAGCGCCCTCGGCGGGTGTGTCGCCCGCTTCTTCGCCCTTTTCGCCCTCCTTCTTCTTCTCCGATCCCACCAGCAGTTTCCGGATAAGCCTCTGACGCTCGGCCGTGATCCACGCCCGGTGCTCGGCGTCCTGCTCCAGCGAAAACAGTTGACGCCCGTCGACCCACGTCGCCTCGCACTTGCTGAACGTCGAGAGCGGGTCGCCCGACCACAACGCCAGGTCGGCGTCCTTGCCTTTTTCCAGCGTTCCCACGGCCCGGTCGATCCGCAGTTGCTTCGCGGGGTTTAACGTCACAAATCGCCACGCATCAAGGGTGCTGAGCCCGCCGTACTTCACGCCCTTCGCCGCCTCCACGTTCAAGCGCCGCGCGAGTTCACCGGAATCCGAATTGAACGAAACCACCGCACCGGCCTCGTGCATGATCGGCAAGCCGGCGGGAATCGCATCCTGGACCTCGAGTTTGAACGCCCACCAGTCGGCGAAGCCCGACCCGCCGCCGGAGTAATCGCGTACATAATCCGCGACTTTGTACCCCTCCAGGATGTGCTGGAATGTACCGATCTTGAAGCCGAAATCCTTCGCGACGTGACACAGCATCACGATCTCGTCCTGGCGGTAGGCGTGGCAGTGAATCAGACGAGTGCCCGCGAGGATCTCGGCGAGCGGCTCGAGCTCCAAGTCGCGGCGGGCGTGTGCTGAATCGGTGGCTATCCGCGCCGCGTACTCCTTCGCCGCCGTAAAACGGTCCCGGATGAGCATCTCGACGCCCATCCGGCTGATCGGGTACTGACCGCCGTTGTCGCCGCTGCCGTTCTTTCCCGTCGGGTTCTCGCCCAATGCAAACTTGATCCCGGGAATGGCCCCTTCAAAGTGCATCGCGTCCGGATCGATGACGCCCCACCTCATTTTGCAGGTCTGCGACTGCCCGCCGATCGCATTCGCGCTCCCGTGCAGCGCCAGCATGCTGGTCACCCCGCTCGCCAACTGCCGGTACCAATCCACCGTGTCCGGGTTGGTGACATCGGCGATCCGGACCTCCGCCGTCACGGCCTGACCTCCCTCGTTCACTCCACCACTGATGCCCGTGTGCGAGTGCGCGTCGATGATCCCGGCCGTCAGGAACTTCCCCGCGGCATCGATCTTCATCGTGTCGTCGTCGTACATCGGCGTCGCGCCCGTGCCGACAAAGATGATCTTTCCGCGGTGCGCGAGCAGCGTGCCCTTCTCAATCGTCTCGTTCCCCGTCCAGATGGTGGCGTTCTCGATCAGCGTGTACGCAGGTGCGGCGGTGTGAACACCGCTTCGCAAGCCGTACGGCCCGAACGGCAGCGGCAACGCTTCCGGAATGCCCACAAACCGCCACGCCTCGTCGGTGGTCTCATCCTCTTTGGGCTCCGGAAGACGCACCGCTTTGTAGACATGGGTTGAACCATCCGGCAGCGTCGAAATGCCCACCAAGAGGTCGCCCTCCACCACGGCGCGGTCCTTCGACACCCCTTCGCCGCCCAAAAGCTCGAGCGGATGCTCGAACGTCAACACGCTCTTTTCGATCTCCACCTTGTCGCCATTAATCACGAGGGGCTCGGCCGCCGCATCGCCCAAACCTTGGTCCGGCTTCCTGAACGTGAGGATCACCGCCTTCGCCTTCACCTCGATGTCGAGCCCGTCCACGCGGTCCATCGCCCGAATCACGCCGTCCGCCTCGGTCACCCGCCACTTCCCGAGCGGGCTTGAGTGCTCACCGCGCCGCTTGACTCCCTCGACCGCTACGACCGCGTCACCCG
>CAZJXA010000115.1:0-10285 GCA_964549785.1 uncultured Phycisphaeraceae bacterium
CCTGCACCCTGCTCGGCATGGGCACGGCCGACCGGCCGCTGGTGGTGGCCTCGAACAACCTCTACCACTCGGGCGAGGTCACCGAGCAGCTCGGCGCGCTCGCCGTCGCGGCCGCCGCGGAGCAGGGCAAGCGGGTCGCGGTGGTCGGCATCGAAGAGGTTACCGGCTTTCCGGAGATGATGTCGGGTCGGCTCAAGACGCTGCATCCCAAGGTGCACGGCGGTTTGCTCGGGGTGCGTGATGACGCCGACCACATCGCGGCGATGCAGAGGCACGGCATTCGGCCGATCGATCTCGTGTGCGTGAACCTCTATCCCTTTGAGGCGACCATCGCGAGCGCGGGCTGTACCGAACCGCACGCGGTGGAGAACATCGATATCGGTGGCCCCGCCATGCTGAGATCGGCGGCGAAGAACTTTGAATGGGTCTGTGTGGTCACGACGCCGCAGCAGTACGGCCGCGTGCTGGAGGAGGTGGCCGCAACCGGGGGCGTCTCGGGGACGTTGCGGCGAGAACTGGCGGGCGAGGCGTTCGCCCTGACGGCCCGCTATGACGCGGCGATCACGTCGTACCTCACCGGCGCTGCTACGGCGGTCGCCTTCCCGCACCTGTTGACGATGAACTTTGTCAAGGCAGACGAGCTTCGCTACGGCGAGAACCCGCACCAGGCCGCCGCGATGTACCGGCAGAATGCCTCGGGCGCGGCCTGGAGCGGCGGGCCCTCGATCGCGCACGCGGAGCAACTGCACGGCAAGGAACTGAGTTACAACAACATCAACGACGCCGCGGCGGCGCTCGACTTGGCCCTTTCGTTGGGGCGTGCCTGCCCGACCCAAGTGGGCTGCTGTGTGATCAAGCACACGAACCCCTGCGGGGCGGCCGTCGCCGATTCGTCGCTGGATGCGGTCGCCGGGGCGCTCGCGGGGGACCCTTTGGCGGCGTACGGCGGCATCCTCGCCATCAACGCCCCGCTGGATGACGATGCCGCGGCCCGGCTGTGCGACAAGGACGTGTTTCTGGAAGTCGTCGTCGCGCCCAAGTTTCACGCGAGCGTGCTCGGCCGTTTGCGCGGCCGCTGGGCGAACATCCGGCTGTTGGCCGTGGGCGAACCCATCGCCCCGAGGGCTGCGAGCGGGCTTGAAACCGAGTTCCGTTCGATCCCCGGCGGGTTGCTCATGCAACAGCGGGATCAATCGCTGGTGTCGCCGACTCACGTTGTGCACGCGGCCGGCCCCAGTCCCACAGAGGCCGACCTCGCGATCGCGGCGTTTCTGGAGAGTGTCTGCCGCGGCCTTTTCAGCAATGCGATTGTGCTGGGCGGCGCGAATCCGCAGGCCCCCGGTTCGCTGCGGATGTTCGGAGGCGGGGCCGGGCAGATGGACCGACTGGCGTCGTGCGAACTGGCGATCCGGAAGGCCGGGGCGTTGGCGCGGGGCTCGGTGGCGTTCAGCGATGCGTTTTTCCCCTTCCCGGACGGCCCCGAAAAATTAATCGCGGCGGGCGTTCGGGTGATCGTTCATCCGGGGGGGAGCAAGCGGGATTCGGAGACGGTGGCGGTCTGCAACGCTCACCACGTCACGTGCCTGACGACGGGCGTGCGCCACTTCCGGCACTGACCGGACCCGTCGCGGCTTTCAAGTAAAGCGTGGTCCGTCGCTTTGGCTTCCGGCCCGGGTTGATCGGGCGCACTTAGCCCTGTAACATTCTGTCCGAAGGAGAGATGCACGATGCATCCCAAGGGCGGTGAGTTTTCCGGCTTTTTCGGCGACCTTGAATCCGAGGATGGTGGCACTGTCGGCGGCGATGCACGATCGCCTAACGGCTATGCGGCTGGCTTCCCCAACGCGGGCCTTCCGTTGGGCGGGTCGTTCGCGGCCGGGCTTCCCGAAGGATTGAACGCCAAGGTTCTGGTTCTCAATCAGGGATACCTGGCGATGCGGGTGGTCTCGGCGCGGCGGGCCTTCTGCCTGCTGGCCCGCAACATTGCTGAAGTGATTTACGTCGATCCGAACCCCGGGGGCAGCGGGCAGTTCATCAATTACGACTTTGCTTCGTGGGCGGAACTCTCCAACCTGCAGCATGAGTTCGAGCGCGAGCACTTCGACTGGGTGCGGACGGTACGGATGGCCTTGGCGGTGCCCCGGATCATCCGGCTGCTGGGGTACGACCGGCTGCCGGCGCAGACGGTCAAGCTGAACCGACGCAACCTCTTCGCGCGGGACCGCAACCAGTGCCAGTACTGCGGACGGAACTTTCCCACGGCCGACCTCTCGATCGACCACGTGAAGCCGCGTTCGATGAACGGTGGAGATTCGTGGATCAACCTGGTGTGCGCGTGCATCAAGTGCAACGCCCGGAAGGGCGGACGCACACCCGAGCAGGCGAACATGAAGTTGATCCGCAAGCCGGAAAAGCCCAAGCGCAACCCGCTGATCACGCTGCGGCTGGGGCACGAGAAGTATCGTTCCTGGAAGACGTTCCTGGACCACGCGTACTGGGACGTCGAGTTGCGATAAAGACGCGGGGGTCGGGAGCATCTAAATGTTCGGGCGTGTCTAAAGCGTCGGGGGTCTCCGCCGCCGGGCCGCGAAGAGTGCCGCCACGCCGACTCCAACCAAGGTGCCCGGACCCGGCACGTGCGCAACCCAGCCATGCGAACTACCTAACGCGTTGCGGCCGTCGCCCGCGAAGGTGAGCCCGTCGGCGCTGATGGCGTTGACGTCTTCAAAATCAAAGTCGGTGGGGGCGATGACTCCGAACAGGGCGAGATAATCTTCGAGGATCAGCATGCCCGTCGCCTCGGTCCAGACGGAGGCGTATCCGCGGGGCTCCAGGCCGGGGTTCCCGTACATCCGCCCCCCCACGATGCGGCCATCACCGGATACGGCGAGCGCACCGGAACCGATGAAGCCCGCGGCGTGGGGGAGAATCTGGGGTGCTGAGGTTCCGAGCCAACGGGCCGATGCGGCCGTGCCGGAGGGACCGGCCACCACACCAACAGCGTATTGCCCATCGGCGCTGAGCGCTTCACCCTGGCTGAACGGGGCCAAGGACGATCCCGGGAGACGGAGAGTGCCGGTTTGCGCGGTCCAACGAAACCCATACCCGAACCCCCCGATGCTCGTGCCGACGACGACGTTGCCGTCGCTGCTGAGGCCGTTGACGTAGGCGTCGTCGGTCCCCGGGAGGAAGGGGATGGCGGACATTCCGCCGGTTTCGGTCCAGCGAAAGGCGGTGCGGAAACGGCGGCCACGGAAGATCTGAGAAACTTCTCCGGCGACGGTGGCGCCGTCGTAACTGGCACGTCGAGCCGCGGCGTCGGTGTTTCTGCCGATGTTGCCCAGGAATTGAAGGCCGGTTTCCGTGCTCCAGCGGTAGGCTTGGAACGCGTTCGGTACAGGAGGCCCCTGATATTCGCCGACACACCAGCGACCGTCACCGGAAATGCCCCACGAGCCGGCCCCGAAATTAGTCCCTGTTCGAGTAAAGTCCGTTCGAATGTTGCTGACGCGATCGAAGGTGAAGCCCCATATCGGCACTCCGGACCCCTGCTGAAGTACGCCCGAACCGGTTCCAAATCGACCGTCGGCGGACAACCCGACAACCGTGGAGTGGTCAATCCCTCCCGGCCCGTTCACAAACGCAACTTGTGACGTGACGATTGTGGGGGCTGACAGGCACGCGACGACCGCGACGGATACCCATTTCGATAGCAAGTCATGCACTTGAATAGGTCGGGATGTCCTGTTGAGTTTTCGCCGATCCGTACCGTTGATTGCGCCGCTCATGGTGCCACCTCTTCGGCGAAGTCGGCTGAGAACTCGGCGAGATCATCGGCATCGACCACGCCGTCGTTCGTGTGGTCCGCCCCCGGCGAACCCTCTCCCCACAATCCGAGAAAACGCAACGCATCGTCGGCGTCAACACAGTCGTCCTTTGAAGCGTCGGCCTGGGTTATCTGAATGAACTCTCCGCCCGAGGCCCCCGAGCCGCCTTCACCCCCGCCGCACAGGACGCCGTCGTAGGCCGTGACGTATTGGACCAGGTCGAGCCAGGCGGGTTGAACACCCCCGTGTTTCATCACGACCCGAATGCTCACCTGCCCGGTCGCGCTCACAAACCGACCGCGCGGGGGCACGCTCGCCCGGGCCTCCTCACGGAAATCGCCATCCGGCGTGTACGCCCCGAACCAGCCTGGGGCGGTTACGACGCCCGAGGGCGCCATGGCCACCCACTTATTGGTGTTGCGGTTCAGGATTTCGATGCGGGCACTGGCCCCCGCCGGAAGAACCCCTTCAATAAAGACCCGCCCGCTGCCGGCGCAGAAATTCGTCAACGGCTCACGGAACGTCACTCCGGTAAACTCGATATTGGTCGTTGACAGCCCGACGGTGTCGGGGTTGATCTTGACTCGATCCAGATATTCATCCTCGTAGGCCACCCACAACGGTCGGCGGAGCGTCCGCGTCAATCGGCCGACGCGATTGACCGTGACTTCGGTGCCCAACGTCACAGCGTACGAAGTGAGTTGGGGCGAGAAAACACGGTGATGCACCTGACGGATCGGATACCACTGCCCGTCATCAGTCGGATAATCCGCCTGCACGGTGAACAACGGGTACCAGACCTGCGCCTTTGTCACCCCCTTGGCCCGGCACAGCAGGATCGTGGGGATCCACTCGTCATCGCCGAGGATGGTATCGGAATACGTGCCGTAGCCCTCCTGCCCCCACCCCCAGAGCCAGGGCATGACGAACGGTGCATTGTCCCCGCCCCCGGAATTGATCACCGAGTCGAAGTCGTGGCGCGCCAGTCGCATGGCGATCCGCCATGGGGTCTCATCCGGGTGGCCGAGCCGGTAGAGATCGTCACCGCCAAGATGACGACCGCCCACCGGGTAGACAAGGGGGGCGCTCAAACCCGCCAGGGCGGTGCCCTCAATACATGCCCACCGCTGGTTGGCATACTGGATATTCTGCGAATGCCCTTGCGCGGAACCGTCGATCCGACCGCGGGTGTACGTCTTGGTCAGCGACGTCAACGGCGTCCGCGAATCGTACCACACAAGATCCGTCGGCTGGCGATCCGCCATCCAACCGAAGGTGTCCACCGCGCCGTCGGTGGCCAGGTCTTCGTAATTCGCCATGGCCGGCAGGGGCAGGCCACGGGCCGCATAGGCGTCCCGGATGGGCTGATAGAAACACTCGTTATAAATCGCATCCCGGGCTTTGGTGCAGACCGTTCCGTACCACGTGAAGACGTCGCGGAGCCGCTGATCGTTCTCGATCACCAACGGGCTTTGCAGTTCCTGCGTGATGTCGGCGTTCCACTGCGTGTCCGCCCGGGTGCGCTCCGTCTCGTACAGTTGGGCCATCGTCTGCGCGCCGAAGCCGGGGACGTGGATCGACGTCCAGCGGGGGTCCGCCCTCGCCGCCAGAAGCATCGTCTTGCCGCCGTTGCCGTACGCGATGGAGAGCGGCGACTCGGAATCAAGTATCCAGAAGGCGGGCACAGGGATGGGATCGGCCATCGCGCCGCGCTGGGCAAAGAAGTCGGTCATCAAGGCCTCGGTCCAAGGCTTCATCCGCGCGCGGGCGTTCACGCACCACGGCTGGAGCGGGCGCAGCTCCGGATCCTGCAGGGCAAGATAGTCCGTAGTGCAGTACAGCGATGCCGCGATCGTCCCGCAGGGCAAGTTCGCCGGCTGGTTCGATGGAACTCCTCCGCCGAAATTCTGGAGCAGCACGGCAACGCTTTGCTTGTCCGCCTCGGTCGCCAACAGCCCGCGACTCCGTCGCTCCACCAGCCGGTCGATCAGATAGGTCGCCTGGAATGACGAAGCCTGCCACGATTCATCCAAGTACAGATGGAACATGGTCTGGAAACGCGGGTCGTGCGTCACGCCGAGCGGGTTGGCTTGCTGGGTTCCGCCCCAGATCAGGTACTGCATGTCATCAGGCTGGGCGCCGAGCGCCCCCCCCCCGCAAAGACAGCCGCGAAGGCCGCGATTGCAGAGTACCACAACCTGCCCGTAGAAGCGGTCATCCACGCGTTTTTCATCGTCTTACTCCGCGACGCCACGCGTGGACCGCACCAGCCGAATCGCACCCCAAGCGATCGTGCCGATAAGTATGACACATTTCCGCGGATTACGCAACCAAAAAATAAAGATTCTCCGAGATTCATTTGATGGCCCCATGTCGCCGGAAAGGTAGATGGATTGGCAGTGCCCTCATAGCGGAGAATGGGGCGATACGCGCGACGTCCCGCGGTCTGACCCCCTTACACCCCCGGCAACATCCCCCACTTGTACCCCGCGATCACCATCGCGGAGATCAGCCCGCAGAAGTACAAGTTGAGCCAGAAGCCGGCGCGGATCATCTCGCGCATGGTCACGCGGCCGGTGGCGAAGGCGACCGCGTTGGGCGGGGTGCCGGCGGGCATCATGAAGGCGAGGCTGGCCCCCAGGACGGCCGGGATCATCAGGACCGGCGGTGGGATGCCGATGCGGGTGGCCACGGCCGCGGCGATGGGCAGCAGCAAGGCCGTGAGGGCGGTGTTGCTCATGAATTCGCTGAGCACTGTGGCCGTGACGGTGATGGCGATGATGAGGAGCGGAATGGGCAACGACCCCAGGCCTCGGGCGTGGTGCGCGATCACGTCGTCCAACCCGCTTGATTGAATCGCCGAGGCGAGGCTGAGGCCGCCACCGAACATCACCAGCACACCCCACGGAATCTCGGACGCCTCGGGCCACGTCAACAGTGCTCGACCGCGCCCGCGGCCCGCGGGGATCAGGAACATGAGCAGGACCGCCGTCAGCGAAACCCCGGCGTCCGTCACGCGGTCGAGCCACGGCCACGCCCGGTTGACACCGGCCTGCTCCAAGATCGGCATCGCGATCCAGCCGGTGATGGCTACCAAGAACACGCCCAGCGCGAGCCGCCCGGGCAGGGAAAGCGTGGAGTGTGTCTCATCCCGGACGGCGGCGGCCGGCGCGGAGCGCGGAACCGCGCAGGCCACCCGCGTCAGGATCACCCATGAACCCAGCACGCCCAGGATGGCCAGGGGGACGCCGAGGCCCATCCACGACAGGAACGAGACCGGGTGCTGAAGTGGCCCGGACATAAACGCCGCGAACTGGGCGGTGGGGGGCGTGCCGATGAGCGTGCCGACACCGCCGATCGACGCCCCGTAGGCCACCGCGAGCGTGAACGCCACGGCGGTGTGGTCGCGTCCGTTGGGGCCGGGCGGGCGGAGCGGATTCGCTGGCGGGGTCAGGCTGCGCGCGATCGGCAGCATCATGACGGCCGCGGCGAGGTTGGAGATCCACATGCTGAGGAACGCGGTGCCGGCCAGCAGGCCGAGCACCAGCATCCGGGGCGAGGGTCCGCACAGGCGTGAGACGCCCTCGCCCATCCACCGATGAACATTCCAGCGTTCGACCGCGCGGCCCAGCAGCATTCCGCCCAGAAAGAGCCCGATCACTTCGTCGGCGTAGGGTGCGGCGGCCTGCTTGAAGGTGCACACGCCCAGGATCGGCAGGACGAGTAGGGGCAGAAGCCCGGTGACTTCGAGCGCGACACACTCGGTCACCCACCACACCGCCATCCACACCGCGAGCGCCAGGACCGCGACGCCCTTGTCGTCGAGGGTGACCGCCGCGGTTGTTTCGGTGGCCCCCTGCAACAACAGCCGGGGGACATACGCGAAGACGAGGGCGGCCGAGACCGGGCCCAATGCCAGGGCGACGCGTCGCGGCCAAACGTTGCCGCCGGGTTGTGCGTGGGGTGCGTTCACGGTCGGGGTTGACGGCTGGGCGGGACGAATCAATACCCCAGCGTGCTGGAGGCGGCGGAAGGCGTGTTGGATCCGAGGCCGCTCACGCGCGCGCCCGTCCCGGTTCCGTAGGGGCGGAAGACAAACCCGAAGCCCGACTCGCCGGTGATGTCGTTGTACGAGATGTTGATGCCGAGTTCCAAACTCTGGAAACGGCGGCGGATCTCGAAGGCGGTGTTCTGGAACGCGCTCTCATCGACGTCGTAATCGGCCCCCATGAAGAGGGAGTATTTGCTGGTGAGTCGGTACTGCGTGCCGAGGGTGATGAGCGTGTCGTCCTGCTCATTGAGGTAGCGCACCTCCGCGGCGGTGGTGAAGTTTGGAGCGTGCCGCAACAGCACGCCGGCGGCGCTGGTGGCCTGCTGGTTGAGGTCAAAGTCGTAGACGGTGCTGCCGGTGAACGCCAGGGCATCGGTGGCCCGCCAGATGAGGTCGCCCATGAAGAAGTCGCCGGGGTTGGAGAGTTCCGGGCGGTAGTCGATGAAGCGCCCGATCGGTCCTTGATTCGTGGCATCGTCGGATGACTGCACGAAGTCGGTCGAGATCACCAGAACGTCGGTGTTGTGCCAGCGTCCGGGGCCGCCCCGCTGGGTCTGGAAGGTCTGGGTGACGCCGACCTTCATCATCGTGCCATCGGCCAGGTTCTCGACGTTCTCGTCGTAGACCGGCAGATTGTCGGCCTCCAGGGTGGTGCCGCTGACGAAGATGGCGGCGTTGGGTTCGATGATGTGCCGCAGGCGATGGAGATCGAAGATTCGTGAGCCGACGCCGTCGTACACCCGCTGGATCGTGGTGCTGGCCCGCACTCCCGCGCTGCTCCAGAGCCTTCCTTGGCTGGATTCACCGGGCGCGTAATCCTCGAACTCCTGGTCGTAGACGGTGCCGCGGCCGACGACGAACGGGGTGAAGATCACGGGTCCGGCGGAGAGTTTCGCGGCGAGTTCGTGGCGTGTGTCGCCCCGGAAGATGGTGTCCTCGTTCAGGCCTCGGGCCCGCAGCGAGTCCCCCAGTTTTTCGTCGAAGTCGATGCCCAGGGCCCGTTCGGCCAGGGTGTTGGTGTTGAACCCGTGGTCGCGGGCCTCCTGCTCATCAAAGTTGAGGGAGAGCACGCCTGCGCGGTACTCCGAGAAGTACGTCAGTGCGCCGGGGTACCCGGGGATCAGGTCGTCTCCCAAGCGCGAGTAAACCGCTTCGGGGAACTTGTTGACGCTGTACCCCTGTGATTGGAGGAGGTACTCGTTGGCGATAAAGTCGTTGATCTGCCCCTTGGCCTCCAGCGTGAGCGAGGTGTGGCGGTCGCGACGGGTGGCGGCGATCCGGTTGGTGAATTCGCGGCGGTTCTCGCCGAGGTTCTCGAAGAACGCATCGATGACGGCCTCGTCGCTGAGCCATGCGCCCTCGAAGACCACCGTCCACTTATCGTCGATCCGCTGGCGATGCTCGACGAGGAGAACGCCGCGGAACTCTCCATCGCGCTCGATCTCGGAGCCGGGCTTGAGGACGTCGGTGCCGGTGTCGCTGAGCACGCCGTAGGCGAAGAGTTTGCCTTCGCCGTCGGGGTTCTTCCATCCGAGGCTGGTCCCGAGCGCGGGCCCGCGCTCCAGGTAGTAGTCGGTAAGGAGATCGAACTCGAAGTTCCTGGGTTGGGGCCGGCCCAAGAGCGCGTAGACGTTGAAGCCCACCTTGACCGCGCCGCCCGAGCCGCTGAGGCTCTCGAACGCGAGCGAACTGATCGGCCGGTGGGAGGGATCGCCGCTATACCTGGGCCAATAGAAGACCGGAAGCCCCATCACGCGGGCGGTGATGTCGCGTCCTTGCATGAACATCCGGGTGGTTGTGGGTTCGGTTTTTGCATCCAGCCCGCGGGCGTCGCTGGTCACGGTTTGACGGGTGATCGTGACCGTGGAAGCGCCCAGCGAGATCTCGGGCTCAAAGAACGCGGAGTTCGTCAGTCGGGCCTTCTCGGCGGAGAATTGCGTGGCCGTCTCCTGGCGGATGGCTTTGGCGCGCACGTAGATAGGCAACTTGCGCTGCTCGTCGTAGGTCCAGAAGACGCTGTCGATGCTCACGGCCTTGTTGCGCACCACGTCGTAGAAGATCTGCGGACCCCGCAGCGTGAACTGCCCGTCGGAGGCGATGACATCGCCTTCAAGGTAGATGCCGCGGACGTCTCCGGCGGAGAAGGTCATCGCGCCCGGAGCTCCGCCCTTCCCGAGAAACACAACCGCCCGCTGAGCCGTCATCTGCAGCACCCGCCCGTTGGTCGCGGCGTACTGCATCGCGACCCCGCCGGTCGCCATGACCGCGTCCTCGTCCTCCCCCGAAACGAAGGTGATGTTGCCGGGCGCCAGAGTGATGACGCCTTCCTTGACGAAGATCGGCTCGATGGATGCGCCGGTGCGGGCCGGAGGCGGGCCCGAAGTGGCAGAGCCGGCGACGCGTGCGG
>CAZJXA010000116.1:0-10281 GCA_964549785.1 uncultured Phycisphaeraceae bacterium
GGGGACGGTGCCGTCGGCGGTCGATTCGTCAGGCAGCCCCCGGACCCCGCGCATCGCGGTCAAAAGTCTCGTACACTCTTCGCGGCATGAGCATCAAACTCCCCGCCGATCGACTTGGCCAGTTGCGATCGTTTTACGACGGGCGCGAAGTGTGCGTGACGGGCGGAGCGGGATTCATCGGCGGGCACCTTGTGGATGTCCTGCACGCGGTCGGGGCTTCGGTGCGGGTGATCGACGACTTGTCGAATTCCAGCCTCGAGCATCTTGCTGCGCTCATCGAGATGGAACCGGAGCGAGTTCGGTTCGTCCACGGGTCGATTTTGGACGACGAGGCGCTGGCGGACGCTGTCGGCGGTTGCAAGACGGTGTTCCACCTCGCGGCGGTGGGGAGCGTGCCCAAATCGATCGAAGACCCCCAGCGAACCTGGGTCGTGAACGCAACCGGCACGATGCGGGTGCTCGCAGCGGCACAAAAGGGCGGTTCGGATCGGGTGGTGGTAGCGTCCAGCAGTTCGGTGTACGGCGATCAACCCGAGTTGCCGAAAGTCGAAACGCAGCCGCCGATGCCCATGTCGCCGTACGCAGCGAGCAAATTGGCCGGCGAACACTTGGCAAGCGTGTGGTCGAGTTGCTATGGGCTCTCGACGGTTTCGCTCCGGTTTTTCAACGTGTTCGGTCCTAGGCAGGCGGCAGAGGGCGGGTACGCGGCGGTGGTGGCGGCGTTCTGTCGGTCCCTGCTGAACGCCGACCGGCCTGTCATTTATGGCGACGGGACGCAGACGCGCGATTTCACGTTTGTCAGTAACGTGGTGCTCGGGATTTTGCTCGCGGGTGCGACCCCTGCGGAGTTAAAGGGTCAGGCCGCGAACCTCGGCACGGGCCGACGCGTCAGCGTGTTGGACCTGGCTATGGCGATCGCGAAACAGGTGGGGATGCCGACGGTTCAGCCCATTTATAAACCGGGGCGGACCGGTGACGTGCTGCATTCCCAGGCGGATGTATCGCGCGCGAAACACCTGTTCGGCTTTGAGCCCGTCACGAGGATGGAAGACGGATTGCACGCCACGGTTGAGTGGTTCCGTGCCCAGTTGATGGGTTCGTCCGGTGAATCGTCATCGGGCGTCGGCGATTCCAGCGGGGGTTCGGGCGGCGGGAAGCGATAAGCGTGCTTCTGCTCTGCGGGTTGTGGCAACTGCTGCGGCTCGGGATCGTCACGAAGTTTCGCCTGCGGGGTCCGTATTGGAAGTGGCGGATGCACACGGCCTTTGGTCGGGGCTACCCCGCGACCAAGGCCGCGTTGGTGCGGTCGATCGTCGAGTATGGCATGTGGATGCACAAGATGCGGCGGCGGTGAGAGCGGCTCGGACCTCTTCGGATTTGATCCAAAGCGATTCTTTGAATCGGTTCTTCCCTGCCGGACTCTCGGGTAGAATCCCGCATGGATACGAGGAACGAAACCGCGCCTGGAGTTCGCACCGTGGTTGCTCCGCAGCCGTCATTTGCCAAAGCGTTCGTGCCGGGCCTGGTGCTCGGCTTGATCGTCGGGGCGCTGGCGGCGGCATTCCTCGCGCCGATCATCGGAGCCAAAACTTCGGAGACCGGCCCAGATCGTTCACGCGGCACGACACCACAAACGACGAGTCGGCCGGACGAGCGCGACCCGCAAGTTCCCGCTGAACTTCCGGAGGGCGTCGCTTCCGAGCCTGAACCGCCAGCGGCCGAGGGCGGTGCAGACGGAACGGCTCCTTCGACGCAGCCGCCAATACCGGCACCGGCACCGGCTGCGGTCCCCCCCTCTTCGCCTCGGTAACACGCGGGAGGCGGCGCCGTGGCCATCCCCGATCGAACTCCACCGGATCTTTCTCGATTGGTGCGTCAGCACGCGGAGACGTCGCGGCTGTTGGGTGTCGACTTCGTGCCGCGATTCCGCGCTCCGGCCTCCACCAATGAGGCGGACGCACCGCCAATTGAACTGCCCGGGTCGGACGTCCCTGTCAGTCGAACATCGTCGGCGGCCCCGAGCCGCGTAGCTCCGGAGATTCACGCCACCCACTCCGCCGTGGTGGCGCCTGCCGCGGCCCACTCGCCTGCCACGAGGCCCCCCGAGAGGCCAACGGTGATCGAGCGAGGCCCGCTTGGTCCGACCACTCGCGATCACGCCCGTTCGCAACAGCGGCTCGACGAACTTCGCGCAAAGTACGAGGCCGAGGCTCCGCACCAGCATTTTAACATGAACTTTACCAAGGTGGTGTGGGGGGACGGTGACCCGTGCGCCCGGCTGATGTTCGTGGGCGAAGCACCGGGTGCGGACGAAGACCGGACCGGCATTCCGTTCGTGGGACGGGCCGGCGAACTGCTGAACAAAATGATCATCGCCATGGGCCTGCGACGCGAGGATGTGTATATCGCCAACGTCCTGAAAACCCGGCCGCCGGACAACGCGACGCCAACGCCCAAAGAGGTGGAATTGTGCGCCCCGTATTTGCGTGGGCAAATCGCCGTGGTCGCGCCGGAAGTGATCGTTACCCTTGGACTTCCTGCATCCCGCTGCATCCTGAACTCCGCTGCCACGATGGGTCAGTTGCGGGGCATTTGGGCCGCATTCACCGCAGATGACGGTCGAGAAATTCCAGTGATGCCCACGTATCACCCCGCCTTCCTGCTGAGGTCCTATTCGCCCGAGAACCGCGCTAAGGTGTGGTCTGACTTACAGTTGGCGATGCAACGGCTGGGGATGCAAACCCCCGGAAAGTCCGCGCCTTCCAAGAATTGATTTTCGCCGCAAATTGCGGCAAAACCAGGAACCGGCGCGTTTCGATCGTCGTATGGAACGATGATTCGATCTTCCAACACCTACCTAATTTAGAAAAACTTCGCCCCCACGAGACCCGGCGCTTGGGTACGTTTCTGAGTGCCGGGTATTTTTCTTTTTTGACTTTCCCGGCACGCGGTCGTGGTCATTCTCGATCGGCTTCCGCCAATCAAGAAGGCCCGCTGACGGCCTTCAGATTCAACACGGTCTCGGCTGGCAATTGGCGAATCAACGTGACCAAGGTCCGGGGATCGGACTTCCATCTGACCTCGAACGTCATTTCAACGGCGTCGTTGACCGCAAGGTCAGGCGGCATCGCCTGAAGTCCCACGGTTGGGAACTCCATGATCATTTCCTTCATTCCCGTCACTTCGCCCGTTTTTCCGACAAATGATGGAATGACCTCGTGATGGACCTGAAGGGCCGTGCGCGTGGCGCGATCCGGAAGTTCAATGATGCGGGCTCGGACGATGTACGTTTGATCGGCAACCGAGAGTTTGGACGCCGGTGGACCCTTTTCGCACCCTGAAGAACCGAGCG
This sequence comes from uncultured Phycisphaeraceae bacterium, assembly GCA_964549785.1. Classification (GTDB taxonomy): domain Bacteria; phylum Planctomycetota; class Phycisphaerae; order Phycisphaerales; family UBA1924; genus JBEIUO01. The sequence continues at coordinate 3,353 of CAZJXA010000116.1, forward strand.
ATGCAGACACGAGCAGAAGCGATCCGAGGAAGGCTGCGCAACGGTGGTTCATCGTGTGAGTACGAGAAAAATCCCCATCAAGTTTGTCGCGGCCGTGGGGCGGACTGGGCGAACGTCAAGAGCGGTTCAGCCTGTTTTGACGGGTTCAGCCAGCTTTGACGGTTAAATACTGGGAGACCGAAGCCAAATCCTTCGCCATGCCGGGGACGAAGAACATCGACCATTTTTCGCCCGGGACGGCGCGCACGACCTTCGCGGGCTCCTCGCGACTCACCCAATCACGGTTGCCGCGGTTGTAGATGTTGATGCGCTGGAGACGCATCCGCTGGGCCCGGCGGAGAGCCTTCTTGTGGATCGGATCGTTTCGCATGAGGCGGAGCAGCGTGTGCTCGGCGTCCTCAGTGCGGGGCAGCTTCTCGATCGTGCAATTGACGATCGCGCCCGGCTTGAACGAATCGAAAGCGAAGGGTGCGGCGGTTTTTTTGGGAGCGGTCGTGGCCATAGAACGGATACCTCACTATCAACACCCAAGCCCGGAAAACGGCCCAAGGTGGGTCTGGATACTAGGCGTGAGCGGATGGGTTTCCAAACGGTTCGCGCAGGTGATCGACGTTCGATGCCCTACCATGTCGCCCTCCATGGCAACCGACCCCCAAGAATCGCAACCCGCGCCCGTTCCCGCCGCGTTTCACGCCGATTGGGCCCACCATGAGCGGCCCAAGTTGCGTCCCGTTCGGGGCTTTCCTGCGCAAGTGGGCAATCAGATGGCCTTGGGTTTAGCCGATGCCCGGCAGGTTTCCGACAAGGTGGTGTTCGCGGCACCAGCGGCCCAGATGATCCTGCCGCTTTTAGATGGTTCGCGGGTGCTCGATCAGATTGTCGGTCAGGTGGCCAGGGGCTTGACCAAGGAAAACCTTGAACAGTTGGTGGCCCAGTTGGACGAGGCCGGCCTGCTCTTCGGCCCGACCTTCGATGCGATGGTCTCCAAGATGCGGGCTGAATTCGATGCCGGCGAAACCCTGCCCCCCGCCTCGACCGCGGCCTTTTCCGATGCGTTGGCGCAACAGGTTATGGGTGAGGGATTTGCAACCGCCGGCCAAGGCGCCAAGGACGACGTGGGCGGCAAGCGGCTGCGTGAGGTCATGGACGAATGGATCGCGACGGCCCTCAAGGACGTTCAGAACCCGAGTTTTGACACGTTGCCGAAGGCGATCGTCGCGCCGCACCTTGATTATCCGCGCGGATGGCTCAACTACGCCTCGGTGTACGGCCGACTGCGGGTGACCGACCGGCCCGATCGCATCGTGATCTTGGGGACCAATCACTTCGGTGAATCGAGCGGCGTGTGCGGGTGCAATAAGGGGTACGAAACCCCGTTCGGCACCTGCGAACTCGATCGGGAGTTGCTCGCGGCCGTCGAAAAAAACCTGGGTGCGGAGAATGCCGTCAAATTGCTCGCCAACCGCTTCGACCACGAGCGCGAGCACTCGATCGAACTGCAGATCCCTTGGATACAGCACGTCTTTGGAAAGAACGAGGCCGGTGCCTACCCGAAGGTATTCGGTGCCCTCATCCACGACCCGAGCGTGAACGGCGGCGAGTCGTACGACGGCAAAGGTCTGGCATTTGATCCGTTTGTCAAGGCTCTCAAAGAGGCGATCGGGTCGCTGCCTGGAAGGACGCTTATCGTCGCCTCGGCCGACCTTTCGCACGTCGGGCCGGCCTTCGGGGAAACCTTCGGATTTGCGGGTCCGCTCGTGGGCGAGGATGAGAAGGTGGTCGATGCCCGCAGCCGCGTCTTCAATCACGACCGCGAACTGCTTGGGCTGTACGTGCAGGGGAAGACCGACGAAATGCTGGCCTCGATGGCGTGGCAGCAGAACCCGACGCGCTGGTGCAGCCTGGGCAACATGCTGGCGACAGCGGCCCTGACGGCTCCGTCCAAGGTTGAGGTGTTTAATTATGCGGCGGCGATGGACCAGCAGGGCACGACCATGGTCAGCAGTTGCTCGGCTGCGCTGGTGTGAGAGCCGCGGGAGCGTCGCGCCGATCCGAACGATCCACCGCCCCTGTTACACGCCGGTGACGGCTCGCCAAAAACCAACCCGCCCGAGCGGCCGTATTCTCTAGACGGACCTCCGGACCCCGGCTCGCCCCTCTTTCGCGGCACCCGGGACCTTGTGGCGAATTGAAATGGAGCTCGGATGGCAACATCGAATGTCTGCTGGGGTATCGAAATCGGGGCGGCGTCGATCAAGGCGATCAAACTGGAAAATGCCGGTGAGGCCGGGGTTCGGGTGGTCGATTTCACGGTGATTCAGCATCCCAAGCCGCTTTCAACGCCGGGCGTCGATGCGAACGACGTCTTGCGGGTGTCGCTGGGGCAACTGACGAGCACATACGACCTTTCTAAAGCCGCGATCGCGGTGTCGGTGCCCGGACATTCAGCGTTTGCCCGGTTTGCGAAGCTGCCGCCGGTGGAGCCCAAGAAGGTTCCGGACATCGTGAAGTTTGAAGCGATGCAGCAGATCCCGTTCCCGTTGGAACAGGTGGAATGGGACTACCAGACCTTTGTGACGCCGGATTCACCGGACATTGAGGTCGGTATTTTCGCCATTACGCGCGACAAGGTGATGGAACGGCTGAACATGCTCCAAGACGTGGGTATCACGCCGAACCATGTGGTGCTCAGCCCGATCGCGGTGTACAACGCGCTCGCGTATGACCGCCAGTTTGACCACACGACCCCTGGCACCATCATCGTGGACGTGGGCACAACTTCGACCGACCTCGTGATCGCCACTCCGGGCCGGGTTTGGGTGCGGACGTTCCCGATCGGTGGACACCAGTTCACCGAGGCCTTGGTCAACCAGTTCCAACTGAGTTATCCCAAGGCTGAGAAACTGAAGCGCGAGGCGGAGGACACGAAGCACGCCCGCCAAGTTTTCCAAGCGATGAGGCCCGTTTTCACCGACCTTGCACAGGACATCCAGCGTTCGATCGGTTACTACCAGTCGCTGAACAAGGATGCGAATCTCACCCGCCTCATCGGGGTCGGTTCAACCTTTGAACTCCCGGGCCTCCGCAAGTATCTGAAACAGCAACTCGCGCTCGATGTCCACCGAATCGAAGACTTCAAGCGGCTCTCGGTGCCGACCGAGCGGACACCGGAGTTCAATGCCGCTGCCCTTAACCTGTGCACCTGCTACGGCTTGGCGCTGCAGGGCCTTGGCCTCAACACCGTCGGCGGGAATCTGATGCCGGTTTCGGTCGTGCGGGAATCGCTGTGGCGCGACAAGGTGCCGTGGTTCGGCCTTGCTGCGGGGCTGGCGCTGGCGGGTTCCGCCGCGTTCTTCATCCGGCCGTACATGGACAAGATGGCGATCGAGGCCCGAATCCCCGGTCAGGTGATCCGTACCGCGGTCGATCGGGCGACCTCGCTCAAGGCCGATGCGGCCACGGCGGGCGTTCTCGAAGCGGGAAACCCGAAACTGGATGCGGCCAACGCGATCGCGCTCTTTGAGAACCGCGATGTGTATCGGCTTCTCAACGACGACATCGGCTCGATCTTCGTTTCGAGCAACGAAAAAGCGCCCGGGTGGCCCGCCCTCAAGCAGATGAAGAACCCCGATGGCACGCCGATGGCGGATGTCGTCGGCTCGGCCTTCGCGTTGGACACCTTCGAGACGAGTTACAAAGGCCCGACCGTTGCGGACCCGCTGGCGGAAGACCCGGATGCGATCGGTACCGGCCAACCCAAAGACGCGATGGCTGAATGGGAGAAGTACCCGCGTATCGAGTGTGAACTAGGCGTCACCACCAATCAGCCCGAACCCCGTCAGTTCGCCGAGGCCGTCATTCTCGATTGGCTCCGCAAGAACACGAAACGCGATGGGATTCCGTATCAGATCAAGTTCCGGGAGCGGCCGATCGAAGTGACCGATGCGACCCGCGCCGCATCAGCAACCGCGACCGCTTCAGCATCGCGGGGCGGGGCCAGCGCTCGCGGGGGCAAGGGTTCGGGTCCTGACAGCGAGGACGGCGGCTTCTTTGATCCCGCCAAGCCGCGCCGGGAAAGCAGCGAGGAACGCCGCGAGCGGGTCGCCGCCGAACGTCGTGCGGGACCGGTGGTAGGCGGCCCCGTTGTGCCGCGAAATGATGCGAGGATGGCCGCGAACGCGGCCAGCGGCGAGGTTGACAAATTGGCTCCGATTTCGGAACCGGAGTCGGCATTGGGCCCGCCGTCGTCCATCCGAGTGTCCTGGGTGGCGGTCTTTATCCCGCCGGAAGCTGCGGAAGGCGAAAAGGAGGAGGCCAAGTGAAACCAGTTCTCGCGTGGGTCAAGAAAAATTGGGTGGCGGTCGTCGCAGGTTTCTTGCTGGTGGTCGCGGTCCCGCTGGCGTGGTTCTTCAGCAGCGGGTGGAACGCCAAGATCAAGGATGCCCAGGAGAAGAAGGCGAACGCCGAGTTCACCAAGGTCAACTCCACTGCGGTTGAATACGTGATCCCGTCTTACGAGCCCGGGGTGCAGCCCGTGACGCTCAAAACCGAGCCGAACATCGCGCTCACCGCCTGGTTCAAGGAGCAGCGTGACGTGCTCGGCAAGCAGGCCGACGAGGTCGGCATGCGGGCCATTCATTTCAACAAGGGCGTCGGGCCTGACGCCGCGGCCGTCGGTCGCTCGGAACACACGGTCCTGATCGAGGGCATTTTCCCCGGCACGGGCGATCTGGCCGACGAGTTCAACTCGATGGAAGATGCCCTGTTGAGTAAGCGCGGCCGCGTTAATCCGTACAACGCCATGCTCGATAACGTCCGGGCGGGTGGGCCGATGGACCCCGTTCGTCTGACGGAAATTCTCACCGATCTGTCTCGCTCTGAATCTGACAAGATCACGGCGGCCATCAAGCGCAGCCTGACCGACGAGGAGACCGAGCGGATCGAGCAATTGCTGCGCGACCGCCGTCTTGCGGAATACCAACGTCGATCGGCCGACATCTCGGTGTACGCGACCAGCGAGATTTTCGGTGTCGATGGCAAGCGGTCGTCGGTGATGCCGAATCAGAGTTCATTCGATGCTCTCGCGAAGGTCCCCGACGTGGAGCGCCAGGCCCAACTCTTTGTTTGGCAGTGGGACACATGGGTCATCGCCGATGTCCTCGCGGCGGTCCAATTGGCGAACACGACTGACTCCGGCCGTCCCACGGAAGTCAAGGACTCGGTTGTGAAGCGGATCGAGCGGCTGTGGGTCTCTGATCCGGAAGGCGTCTTCGGACGGGTACAAAGGTCGGATGGTGACAACGCCGCGGCCCCTGCCGCAAGTGCGGGTACTCCCGGCTTGGCCCCGTTAGATCCGCAGGTATCCATCACCGGTCGTTTCATGGACCCCTCAAACACCGTCTACGACATCCGGCGCGTGGAACTGGTGGTGGTGGCGTCTTCAAAGCGAATCGACGAGTTTCTTGCCGCGATCAACCGAACCAATTTTATGACCGTGACGGACTACGACCTGACCTCGATAGACACCTGGTCGGAATTGTCCCAAGGGTACTACTACGGGCCAGAGCACGTCGTTCAAGCGACGATCGGCATCGAGACGGTGTGGCTCCGCAAGTGGGTCGCGCCGCTGATGCCCGATGCGGTGCGGGGCACATTGGGCGTCCCCGATGAGCCGGAGCCCGCAGAAGCGGAGCCCGGCACGGAAGGTTCAGAAGCGACGGATCCCCCGCCCGGGCAAGGCTGAGAATCATCGTTAGCGGATAGGTCGGGTCTTCGTCATTTCGGAACATGATTCAGGTTTTACGCAGAAAGTGGTTCCCACTATGAAACTTAAAGGCATTAACCCGTTCGAGCAGCACGCGGAGAAAATTGTCGTGGGCGTGGCCGCGGCGGCAGCGCTCGGCATCGTCGCGCTGCAGTTCCTTCATCAACCCAACATGGTGACTGTCGGCAAGGCAGCCCAGCCGGTGAAACCGGCCGAAGCCTTTGTTCCGGTGGAGGCGGCTGCTGAAATCCTCCAAGGCAAGCTCAATGCCGAGGTGGTCTCGTTCCCCGAGGTTCCCAAGTTGACCCTCGTTGACCGGTTGGCGGGCGGTTTTGCCGCCTCGGGCGGCCCTAAGCCCCGGTCGATCGCGATGGGGAACCCGCCGTCTCTGACGATCGATGCGTCCACCCAGGTTGCGTCCGACACGTTCGCGATCCCCGCGATCCCCGCGGCCGAGGGCGTCGTGGCCGCGGCGTTTCAATCGACGATCAGCCCGATCGAGCAGGTCAGGAACGCCGAGTTGGCGGCTCTCCTCCCCGCGCAACAACCCTTTGACAAAGCCTCGGTGTCGGTCGAGGGAACGTTCAATGGTCTGGGCCTTCGCGAGGCGCTCGCCGCCGACCCGGATGGCCCCGGCCCGTTGTCGCCCGTGCCGACGTCCTGGTGGCGGGACCCTCTCGATCGCGGCAATGACCTGCTCCAAGTCATCGGGGTCGAACTGGAGCGTCAGACCGTCACGAACGCCGATGGCACCAGCGGGGGGAACAAAACCGTCATCGTGGGAGCGATGCCAGGGCGTCCCGACGTACTGAAGATGTGGCGGGATTCAGTGGTGGGAGCGGGCGACGTCGGCCCCATGCTTGAGCAAATCTGGTCGACGGCCGAGTTGATTCAACGGCCCGATTATTACCAAGCGATCGCGGGGCCGGAATGGATCCCGCCCAGCGAGGTGGAGGTGACCGCAGAAGATTCAGACGCGGAACGGGTGGTCGAGCTCAAAGAGCGGCGGCTTGGCAAAGTCCGCGCCGACCTCGTCGCCCTTGACGCCCAGATCCTTGCCGCGCCCGCCGCCAACGATCCGCGGGACCGCGACGATCGCGCGGAGCGGCCTCCACCCCCTCCGGGCGGAGGGCGGGGCGGCCGGGGACCGTCGGGAGGTGGGGAA
>CAZJXA010000117.1:0-10279 GCA_964549785.1 uncultured Phycisphaeraceae bacterium
GGTAGAAGGGACGGAGAAGGATGGAAAGGGCGGGACGGGAGGGGCAGCTGGTGAGAACGGCCGTCTGGAGCCGTTGCGATGCTGGAAGCCGTCGCCACCGCCGATTAGGATACCGCAATCTTGAACGAGTCGAAACAGAGCGTGAACCCATTGGAAGCGGCGCAGCGGCAGCGGACGGTGCTGCTGCGATTGGTCCGGATGGGGTTCCTGAGCCTTTTTCTTGCGGTCACGCTGTTGTCGATTCTGGGGGTGGGGGCCGACAGTGCGCCGAGCGAGATCGCGCGGGCCATCTCATGGCCGATCACGCTGGGGACGGCGATAGTCTTCGCGACGGTGGTGCTGCTGGTCGATTACCTGACGCCGAACAAGAAGCTGACCACGCTGTTCAGCGTCTTTGTCGGGCTGCTGGCGGCGATGCTCGCGACGGTCGCCATCGGCTTCATCATCGATCTGCTGGTTCGGACCTACGACATCAAGGCCGCGGAGACGCTTATTTTCTCCATCAAGGTGCTGCTGGGGATCGCGCTCGCGTACCTCGGCATCACGACCGTTCTGCAAACGCAGGACGACTTCCGGCTGGTGATTCCGTATGTCGAGTTTTCGCGCCAGATTCGCGGGAGTCGGCCGCTGGTGATCGACACGTCCGCGCTCATCGACGGGCGGTTGGCGGATATCGCGGCCACCAATTTTCTGCTGGCGCCGATCGTGATCCCCCGCTTTGTGCTGCACGAGCTGCAGCGGCTTGCGGACAGCGGTGAACCACTGAAGCGGGCGAAGGGCCGGCGTGGGCTGGACATGGCCACGAAGTTGCAGCGTTCGCCCAAGTTGGACGTCTCGATCGACGAAACCGCGGCCACGGCCAAGAGTGTCGATCAGGCGGTGGTTGAATTGGCACGGGTGATGTCGGCCCTCGTGGTGACCCTCGACAGCGGGCTGGCCCGGATCGCGGAGTTGCAGAGCGTGGGCGTGCTGAACATCAACGACCTCTCGAACGCCCTGCGTCCCACGTTCGTGACCGGCGAGGTGCTGTCGCTGAAACTGGTCCGACGCGGGGAACAGCATCAGCAGGGTGTGGGCTACTTGCCGGACGGCACCATGGTGGTCGCGGAGAATGGTGCCGCGGCGATCGGTGAGAACGTGGCGCTGACGGTCACGAGTATGGTGCAAACTTCGGCGGGGCGGCTGGTGTTCGGACGGATCGCGGAGGCGGTGCCATCGGCCGGTGCGGAAGGCGAACGGCAGACGGAGCAGCCCCCTGCGGAAGGGTCGGCCGGCGCCGTCGTGGCGGAGTCGGCTGCATTGATGGGGGCCGAGAACGTGAGCGATGGACACGCGACGGATCTGTCCGGGCCGGAAACCGCTGCGGACCTGCAACGTGAACCGGGATCACCGTACCCACCCAAGGCACCAAGGTCGATGCGGGCGGGCTCGCCACGCAATCCGCGGCGATAAAGCGGGGGAGTGATACTCATCTCACTTGGTTTGTGCGTTCAATCCGGGGGATTCCTTTCCGACGTCGGTGATCGGAGTCGCATGGCGCCTTCACTCCTTTTGATCCTCCGGCGCCGGTGAACCCGACCACTATCATGCCCGATGCACCCTGTTGACGTCCAAGCAGGTCGTGGCGAGACGGTCCGCTTACGCCCCACCACTCCCGCCGATCTGCCCGCGCTCTTCGAAATCCAGTCTGACCCCGAATCTAACCTGATGGCCGGCACCAAGCCGCGCCCACGCGAGGTCTTTTTCGCCGTGTGGGAGCGTCACTTCACCGACCCCAGCATCAATTCACGCGTGATCGAGATCGACGGCCGACACGGGGGCGAAATCGTCGGGGGTGTGTCATGCTTTCAAGCCGACGGACAGGATTGTGTCGGGTACTGGATCGCGAGAGCGTACTGGGGGAGGGGCGTGGCCTCCAACGCCGTTGCGTTGTTCCTGGGGGAGGAACTCCGTCGCCCGCTGCACGCGACGGCGGCCCGCACGAACGCGCCTTCCCAGCGCATCCTGGAGAAGTGCGGGTTCCGATGCCTGGGCTTCCGCATGGGAGAAGAGACCGACCGTTTCCTGGCGCGAGAGATCGCGGACTTTGTGCTAGAGTGAGAAGTTGCTGTCCCCGGCAGCATCGAAAGGCGAGGGGGACGACCGAATGAATGGGAAGTTACTCGACGCCGGCGACTGCCTTGGATTCATTGTGATCCGTGGCCGTGTCCCTCGCAGCCGCGCTCGCTTTGAGCGATTCGAGCAGACGTATCGCTCGCGTCTCTAGCGGCTTGCGGTCCAGGGAGGCCGGGATCGTTCGGCCGATGACCTCCTCCAGCGCCTTCGCCTGATGGAGGAGGACGCGGCGGCGATTCGGACGCTGGGTCTTTTCCTCCAGGGTGTGGAGCCCTTCGACCAGCCGCGAAAGAACAGCCACATTGCCACCGGCGTTCTGGCGGATCTGGTCGAAGGCCAGTTCTACGAGGCCAGCGAACGTGCTACCGCGCGTGATCACCCGCAGTTCACCTTCGTCGAACCGGCGAGGTGATTCGATGCCGCGGCCGCAGAGCCGGACGAGGATCGCGGTCAGGTAGTCGAGAGACATCACTGCGGTCGTGGTGTCGTTGATCCCCGGTGAGAGGGCCTTGAGCGCGACATCGACGATCTGACGGATTCCGTAGGCCGCGTCCTGATCTGTGGTCCGTTGTCGATCGATGGCGTAGGCGGCGGTGAGGCGATTGAAGACTTCTTGGGAAGGCGGGGCGGAGTCGTCCGTTGCGAGGATGGCGGCCAGTGGCATCCCCTCGAAGACGAAATCGCCGATGCGGCGCTCCATGCGGATGACCGTCTTCTGATCCCGGGCGATCTCGAAGAGCGACTCGGCCTCGACGCGCTGGATGTATCCGGTGCGGGAGGCCGGGGCTGCCTGCCAGCGCCGGCGCGGGACGTCGCTGGTGGCGACGTGGTCGGCGTCGTCCGCATCCTCGTCCCCGACGCCTTGCGGGAACAGATGGTCGATGCGATCGACGGTCTCGGCGGCGATGCGAGCCAGGATGTGCGATGCTTGGATCGTCGTCGCGATGTGATGGATGAAGTAGATGAAATAGCCGATCCCGACAAAGGCGAGCACGACCCCCCCCAGCACCGCAAGCGAGGGGACGAACTCGATGTCGGGGCCCTCGCGGATGGTCCGCAGGACCACCAAGCAGTAGGCGAAGATGCCGACGAGCACGCCCAGCACCGTCTGGTTGGTGCGGTCGTTCATGAAGTTGCGGAGGACGCGGGAGGTGTATTGGCTGGAGGCGAGCGAGAGCGCCACCAGTGTGATTGAGAAGACCACCCCGGCGACGGTGACCATCGAACTCGCCACGGCCACGAGCATACCGCGGGAGCCCGCCGCGCCCGCGCCGAAAAGGCGCGGCCAGGTGTCGAACACCCGATTGTCGATCCGTGCATCCACCTCGATCAGCCCGACCGCCAACAGCACGGCGACCAATACCAGCGCACCGGGCACAAACCAGAGACTCGATCGAAGGGACTGCCAGATACCCAGCAGTTTGACCATGCAGCACGCGCCCTTCAAACGTTTCTCGCCTGTGACGAACGGTTCAGAGTGTAAGACCGCTCGTTTTCGCCCTCTGAGGGCCGCTGTAAGTTTCGGTCGTGCTGCGGACAGGAACGGTAGGAGCCGTCCGTTGCAGGACCGGATGCACGCGGTGGTCCGCAAAGTCCGTTCGTTGGCGTTCGACAGGAGCGTACGGCGAGATCGGGTAGCGGCGGAATTTCATCGGGTCCGCCCTACGATGATTGACACGAGTCCTCCGTGGCTTCATCACTCAAGGAACACCCACTCGCACATGGTGTTCATTCCTCGTCGGCTTCCCGCTGGAGATGTGCATCATGACCGGACCCGCGGGTTGCTGCCGAGAAGTTGTGATGGCAGTATTTCTCGTGTGTGCGCTGTGGGGGCCTGGCGCGATTGCCCGGGGGCAGCTGGTGCCAGGCCGCGGCGACGTTCTGGCACCCGACCCCAACCCTGCCACGGCGGCGGAAATCGCTCCCGGAGCCGCAACGCTTGCGATCGAACCCGTCGCTCAGGATGAGGCCATACGTGACCGGCTCAAGAGTGTGCTTGACGCCACCGGCTGGTTTCCGCAGTCGCGTGTACGGGTCGAGAGTGGGGTGGTTTTTCTGGAGGGTCCGGCCACGTCCGACGAACTGAAGAAGTGGGCCGGCGATCTGGCGAGAAACACCGAAGGTGTCGCAGCCGTCGCCAACCAGTTGGAGGTGGCAGACGCGTCGGCCTGGGACTTCAGCGTGGCGTTCAGCGGGCTGTCAGGGCTTCGGCAGGATATCGCCGGGGCAATGCCGATGTTGGTGTTCGGGATCGTCACGCTTGGGCTTTTCGCCGTAGCCGCGTGGTTTTCAGCCCGGGGGGTGCGGGCCGTGCTCCGCGGGCGTGTTCGCGCCAAACTGCTGCGCGACTTGCTTGCGATGGCCGCGGGCGTGATCGTTCTATTCATCGGCGCGTACATCGTGCTCCGTGTCTCGGGGCTGACGCAACTGGCCCTGACGCTGGTGGGCGGCACAGGTCTGATCGGGCTCGCCTTGGGTATCGCGTTCCGCGGGATCACAGAGAACTATTTAGCCAGTATCTTCTTGAGCGTTCAACGGCCATTCCAGACCGGCGACCTCGTCGAGATCAGCGGGGTCACGGGCTATGTGGAGCAACTCAACATCCGTACAACTGTGCTCATGACATTGGACGGCAACCTTGCGCAGTTGCCCAACGCGACGGTGTACGTCAGCACGATCCGCAACTTCACGGCGATGCCGAACCGGCGCGAGGACTTCACGATCGGTATCGGGTACGACGATCCGATCGACCGTGCCCAGGAGGTTGCCCGGCGCGTGCTGGCGCATCACCCCGCGGTACTCAAAGAGCCCGAGCCTTGGGTGCTCGCGGACAGTCTGGGATCATCGACGGTGAACCTGAAGGTATATTTCTGGCTCAACGGTCGAGAAAATAGTTGGCTCAAGGTGCGATCATCGGTGATCCGTCTGGTCAAGCGGGCATTTCAGGAGCAGGGAATCTCCATGCCCGACGAGGCTCGGGAAGTCGTGTTTCCGAGTGGGGTGCCGGTGACGCTGCTTCGCGGTTCTGATGATGTGGCGAAGGTTCCCCCTGAGAGAAATGCGTCCGAGGAACTCGTCGGGGCTTCCATCCCGTCCCCTTCGAGACGTGCGCAGGTCGCCGTGGGATCGGGCGATGCAGTCTCCAAGGCCGAAGGCGGACTCGTGAGCGAGTCCGACGACCTCAAGAATCAGGCCAAGCTCATCGACTCACCACACGAGAGGGAGAACTTGCTCGGGTCGCGCACCGAGGAACAACCCCGTCCATAGGGTCCGCATCGGATGGACGAAGCGATGACATCGACACGCCGTGCTGGCCTCCGGAAGAGAGCGTTGCTCGAAGTCCCGCGGGGCGTTCGCCCGTGTGCCCTTGGACCCGCGCGGCCTTTCGAGCTGGTCGGCGTCAGGAGCCCTCGCGCACTCGACCGCGTCTTCGGACGCGGGGTCATCCCCATCGGTCTGGTCTTGGGCAGTTGCGGGGCACGAGCTCTTGACCTGCTCTCACGGTTGAAGGTGACTTATGCGGCCATCGCGTGTGGTTCAGCGTGCCGATCGCGGATTTCCACGAATCGCTGTTCACATCTGAGGAACGCCGCCACGATGTCCGGATCGAAGTGCTCTCCCGAGTCTTTGAGGATCATCGCCTTGGCGATGTCGTGGCTGAACGCGGCCTTGTAGACCCGCCTGGAGGTCAACGCGTCGTACACGTCGGCCACGGCGACGATCCTTCCGCACAATGGAATGTTCTCGCCGCGGAGACCGGCCGGGTAGCCTTTGCCGTTCCATCGTTCATGGTGAGTGGCGGCGATGTCCCTGCCCATTTGAAGGAATTCGACGCCGGGGAAGGTGCGTAGAGCCGCGTCGAGCGTCTCGGCCCCGAGTGCCGCGTGCGTCTTCATGATCTCAAACTCACGGTCGTTGAGGCGGCCGGGGTTGAGGAGTACGTAATCGGGAATCCCGACCTTGCCGATGTCGGGCAAGGGGCTTGTCAGATAGATCAACCGGATGAACTCTCCGGCGACTCTATCGCGGAACTTCTCTACGCCCGACAGGTCTTGGGCGAGGACTCGACCATAACTCCGCACTCGTTCCAAGTGTGCGCCGGTCTCCGGGTCTCGGGATTCCGCGAGTTTGGCCATCGCAAAGATCGCCACGTCGCGGGTCTCCACAGCCAGGATGCGCTCCCCGGCACGAACTCGTTCGATGAGTTCGGCGGGGTTGAACGGCTTCGCGATGAAGTCATTCTCGCCCGCTCGGAGCCTGGCGACACGCTCTTCAGGCTGATTGTGCCCTGTCACGAGGATGAAGTAGATGCAGTTCGGAAGGTCTTGGCCTCGCACCTTGCGGCACAGGTCGGGCCCGGAAAGTCCGGGCATCTCCCAGTCGGATACGACCATCCTCGCTTCTCCGACCAACAGCCGCTGCAATGCCTCGGCGCCATCGATGACGGTCCGCACCTCATAACCGGCGCTGGTCAGGGTGCTCTCTACGAGCGTCCGAGTCTCGGCGTGGTCGATTGCCCAGCGAGGCACGAAGCGTCCTTGCTCGGACTTGACCCGCTCGAACACGTTCATGATGTGCGCGATGCTCTCGCCATAGGTAGCGTGCTGTCGCAGCGGCCAGTTGTTCTTCACGAGGATCGTCACGACCTCGTGCAGATCACCCTCCGGGTCCTGGCCCGCGGCCTTGCGCTCGTCGAGGTCGGGACGCGGCGCCAGGAAGTTCTCCCAGTCGCCCGCGCTGTGCGCCAAAAACTCTCCGGCGCCCTCGAGTTCGAAGCCGTGGTCGAGATGCGGATCCGCGTTGTTTCCGGCCTGATATCCGGCGGTCCATTCGAGAAAGTCCTCCGCCTCCTTGCCGGCGGTCTGCGGGAACAGGTAGTAGCCGATGCGCACCGCCATTTTGCCCTGCTCTACCACCGCGTCGGTTCCGGCATAATCCTTCGGAAAGACGTGCCCACCGCCCCCCGCATCCACGGCGCTGGTGAGGCCGAGTCGGTTCATCTCCTGATAGAAATGCAACGAACGTCGGCCGTGCCGACAACGCTCCACTGGGTCGATGGGTGAGCGGCGGGCGGGTCGACTGGAAGAACAAAGACGCCGGAATCGGACCGCAGCCGGGGCGGACGCGACGGCGACGGTATCCGGTCAGGCTTCGACCAGTCGTTTCAGTATTTCTTCGTACATAATGGTCTGAATCGCCACGCCCGAGGGGCTGGCCCAGTCGGTCGCGAGTTCCGCCATGATCTGGTTGGTCGAGGAGATTGTCACGCCGTGGGCCTCCATGCGTCGAAGGGAAACCTCATCCGCGGCTTTGGTCGGCGAGCCCCCGGCATCGCACACCACCTGCACCTCGAAGCCGTCTTCGACCGCGCTGATGGCGGGATAGACGATGCACACATCGTTGGTGAGACCGGCCATGATGAGCTTCTTTCGCCCGGTGGCCAGCACCGCGTTCTTGAACGGTTCGTACGTCCAACTGTCGACGACGCCCGGCCGCTTGATCCGCGCTGCGTGTGCCTGCGGCGCGATCGTCAGCAGATCCTGGAACAGCGGGCCTTGGAAGCGTTCTTCCTGGCTCGTGGTCAACACCAGCGGCATCTTTGACTGGACCGCCGTTCGGGCGAGCGCTCGGGTGTTGCGGAGGAGTTCGTCGTAGGGCGTGCTGATGGCCAGTTTGACCGTGCCGCCGCGGACGCGGTCGCACGTCCGACCGCAGAAGCCCGATAATCGGTCTACGAACTCTCGGGAGAAAGCTGTCGGGGTAGAACGCCGATATGCGCCATACTCGGGCCATCAGCTCGACACCGCTGCTGTGACATTGGGAGAGCCATGGTCGAACCACATTTGAGTCCGGACGAGCCACTCCGCCTGAACGCCCTCCGTGAAACCGGCCATCTGGACACGCCGATCGAGGCGAGGTTCGAGCGCGTGACACGGCTGGCGCGACGGGTGCTCCGGACGCCGATCGCCGCCATTTCTCTGATTGATGCCGACCGTCAGTGGTTCAAGTCCATCGGCGGGCTGGACGTCTCAGAGACTTCTCGTGCCGTTTCATTCTGTGGTCACACGATTCTGCAGGAAGAAGTCCTGGTCGTACCCGATGCCCGGAGTGATCCTCGATTCTCCGATAACCCCTTTGTGACCGGGTCACCCCACATCGTGTTTTACGCGGGCTGCCCGATCCGAACCATTGATGGTCACAAGATCGGGTCGCTCTGCGTCATCGACCGGGCCCCCCGCGCCATGTCCCATGAAGACTTGCAGATCCTCCGCGACCTCGCGGCGGTCGCCGAGAGCGAACTCTGTAGGTCCATGCAGGAAGGCGCTCAGCGCGAAATGCTGGCTGAGGTTGACGCGATCGCTCGTCAGGCACAGGTTGATGGCCTCACACGAATCTGGAACCGGACGGCGGCATTCGAGTTAGTCTGTTCGGAACTGGCTCGGTCGCGTCGTTCGGGCACCGGCGCCGGCGTCATCATGGCTGATCTTGATCACTTCAAGCAGATCAACGACACACACGGTCATGCCGCCGGTGACGAAGTGTTGCGCCAGGTCGCCAAGCGAATGCTCGGGGCCATCCGCGAGGCGGATGCCGTGGGCCGGTACGGGGGCGAGGAATTCATTGTGGCACTCGGCGCGTGCGACGGGCTCGCGGGCGCGAATCTTGTGGCCGAGCGGATCCGCCAGAGGATCGCGGAGGGCCCGTTTGTCACCGAGTTCGGAAACTTTCGCGTTACGGTCAGCCTAGGGGTCGCATTCTGCGAGTCGCCCTCGGAGGCAACCACGGGAGAATCGCTCGTGAGTGCGGCGGATCAGGCCCTGTACCGCGCCAAGCACGCCGGAAGAAACCGCGTTGAATCAACATTGACCGCAGCTGCGGATCGCACGATCAGAACTGCGGCGTGAACGCTTCGCATCGGAGCCGAGAGCTCAAGCGTCGCCTGAAATACCGGGCGAAGGGACGTGATCGAACTCCACGGTAGAATGCAAATGACCTCGGCACCGGCCGAGGCCATCAAGTCTGCAAGGTCGGAGAACACCAATAGACCTGTTCTGGAAGGCGTTTGGGTCTGGGAGTCGTGCCTTCGACGATTACTGAAGGGAAACGCCGTTCCGGGTGGCAGGATGGTGAACCCGCACGGGCGCAGGCGCGAACTGCCACGGCTGGGTCGTCGTCGATCGCCATTGTGCCACCCAGCGAGGGGGCCCGTTTCACACTCCACCGGTCGGAGCGGTGTCTTGGGCAGCGGTGCTCAGGTTTTGAGGTCAAAGCTCCCGACCACCTTGCCGCCCTTGTCGTCCTCGATCTCCACCCACAACTTGCTGCCCGCGGGAATGATCCCGGGAATCTCGGCGTGCGTGTGCCAGCGGTCGGGGTCCTTGGGATCCTCGACTTCGGCCTTGGCCTTCGCTGAGCCCTTCGCGTCCTCGGTGCCGATCCAGAACCGAACGCCGGTCACCTTCGCGGCAGAGCCAGCGGCGGGCGTTACGGTCACATCGATCGGCGCGTCTTTGCCGGCCACGATTTGGCCGTCATCACGCGTGGCCTTGGCGGTGAAGGACCCGATGGTCTGCTCGCCCAGCGCGATCACCGCTCCGCCGTGGCCGGGCTCCGACTTGTCGCCGGTGTGGCTGCCGTCGGGCGTGTGCGCGTGGTCGTCCTTCGTCGTGGATACTCCGGAAGGCGAGCCAGTGGCGGCCGGCTTCTTCTCTTCGCAGCCCGCAAGCGTGCCTAGGGCGGCGATGGGCGCAAGGGTGAACGCGGCAATCAGAATTGAGGTCGGTCGCAAAGGGAACTCCTTTTTCAATCTAAAGGTGATAGAGGAACATCGCATCGGTTCAACGATCGCCCGGGCCATCGGTGGTGGTGCGGCGATTCAACGCCCGGGTCACACGCCCGAGCAACGAGGGTTTCAGAGATGTGGTATCGCCGGCCACCGGAGTGGTGCCTATGCGATGCACCAGCGCATAGCCCGCCGGAACAACGAACAGGTTCAAGAACGTCGAGGTGAGCAGGCCACCGAGCACGACCACCGCCAACGGCGCGAGGAGTTCGCTCCCCGGCTTGCCCGACGCCAACGCGAGCGGGAGCAGGCCGAGCGCGGCGGACAGGGCGGTCATGAGGATCGGCACGAGCCGCTCCATCGAGCCTTGAACGATCGCCT
>CAZJXA010000118.1:0-10250 GCA_964549785.1 uncultured Phycisphaeraceae bacterium
ATCACGCCCCAGAACGGCGGCACCCGCCGCTGGGCCTCCCCGGCCGGGGGGAAATGAACGTGGTGGGGGGCGTCAACTGGCGGACGTGCGCGATCTACTGCAACTGGCTGCACAACGGCAAGGCGGCCAACCGGGAGGCGTTTTTGGATGGGGCCTACGACGTTTCCACCTTTGGCGGCAACATTACCTATACCGACCAGGTGACCCGCAGCCCCGGGTCGTTGTACTGGATCCCTTCGATCAATGAGTGGATCAAGGCGGCCCATTGGGACCCCAACCGCAACGGGCAAGGCCAAGGGGGCTATTGGGAGTGGGCCAACACAAGTTCCACCTTGCCGGTGTATGGGCCCCCCGGCATTCTGGTGAACGGCCAACCGACTACCGCCAACGCTGGATGGAACGGCTCCATTTATCCAGGCTACAACCCCTTCGACATCCCGCTCAACGCCTACCCCACGGTCCTCAGCCCATGGGGCTTGGTGGACACCGCAGGGGCGACGAGCGAGTGGACGGAGGGGGTTGTCCGACTCAGTGGAGAGGATTACTTCCGCGAACGAATTCACGAAGGTTCACCGTGGTCGCGAGCGGTGTTCTTTGCCGACAACATCGTCACCTCCGGCGGAAGTATCTTCCCTGCGTTTGATGGATACACCCAAGGGCTGAGGGTCGCCGCCGCGATACCTGCTCCGGGAACCGCCTTGGTGCTCGCGACACTCGCTGTGGCGTACCACCGCCGCCGACAGAGAGACAGATTGTCCACACCGCCAAACCGGACTCGACACAATTTGTTCCAGTCAATATCTTGGGGTCACGCACGTCGTTCTTCACGCCGGGTGACCTGACTTTGCCGCTCGAAAGTGCGTCGGAGAAAGTCGGGAGAAGAATCCCGTGCTCCGTCTCCTTGCATGCTCACTCGCCGCGCTGGTGGCTGTCGCGCCCGCGTTCGGCCAAGTGCGTTACCGGTTGAACGGGAGTACCGTCAATCTCACCCCCACGTTCGATTCTGCGTCTCCACCGAATGGAGAGATCGACGTGGGAGACCTGTCGACCAGCACCGTACTTCACATATTCGACTCAAACACGAACGCACCCTCCGTCAGCGTGGGAATGATCACCGTGCGGGGGACGATGCTCACCTCGACGGACGTCCTCCGGGTCGCGGTTGTCGCGGGGAGCGTCTCGGATCCCAACGCCATCTTCAACAACCCATTCGAACCTGTGATCCCTGGTTTGCTCAATTGCGGAGGCTTTCGCTGCCTCCCGCCCACCGGGTTCCCGATGGACACCACTCTGCGTGACAACACCAGCCTCCACGCCACGTTCCTCGGCGACATCACCGGCGACGTGACCGTGGGGTGCGTTTGGCGATTGCATGCGCAACGAAATCTGACCAACACCGCCGGCGGCACGATTTCCGGCAACATCCTCAGCACCACCAGCGACTAGGGCGTCGAACAAGGCATCGGGTTTGTCACCACTTCATGCTCAATCTGCGAGGTGCGGGCCGATCAAGGAATGAGCGGCGACATCATCGCGCAGCCCACGGCCAGCACACTACCTTTGTTGACTCCAACCGCACCACTTGGGCGTGCAGCGGCCGCGTCATCATCGGCGCAGCCCGAACCGAAGAAACCGGCTCGCCCGGCTTCACCGGTGATATCAACTGCGAGTTCGGCGACCTTGAGCAGTTCTATTGCTCCGGCCCGGTCGGGACCAGCGTCACTTCTCGCTGAACCGTCGCTTCCGGGGCCCGTATCGGCGTGTTCTCCATCCGTCCCTTCGGATTGAATGGCGACGACACAGTCTTGCCATACCCCATCTACGCCGACCCTACAGACGCGACGCCGCCAAACTCGCCAGTTCGCTTCGTTCGCTCTTCGCCAGCGTCACATGCCCGAAGATCCGCACCCCCTTCATCTTCTCCGCGGCATACGAAAGCCCGTTGCTCGATTGATCCAAGTACGGGTTGTCGATCTGCTGGACGTCGCCCGTCAGCACCAACTTGGTCCCTTCGCCCACGCGGCTCGCGATCGTCTTCACCTCGTGCGGCGTCAGGTTCTGGGCTTCGTCCACGATCATGAACTGGTGAGCGATCGAGCGCCCGCGGATATAGGTCAGCGGCTCCAGCACCAGTTTGCCGTCCGCCATCAGTTTCTCGATCCGCTGCTCCGTCGAGTGGCTCTCGGCGTTCAGGTTCGCGCCCCGTGTGCTCAACAGGTAGCCCAGGTTGTCAAAGATGGGCTGCATCCACGCCCCCAACTTTTCGTCCTTGCTCCCCGGCAGGTAGCCGATGTCCCGCCCCAACGGCATGATCGGCCGGGCCACCAGCAGCTTCTCATAGCGCTCTTCGTTGAAGACCTTCGACATCCCCGCCGCGATCGCCAGCAGCGTTTTCCCGGTGCCCGCCCCGCCCAGCAGCGTGACGAGTTTGATCTCGTCATCCAGCAACATATCGATCGCCATCGTCTGCTGCACGTTGCGGGCCATGATGCCGAACACCGGCTTGCGCGGGCCGGTGACGGGGATCACATGGTCGGTGTCGCCCAGCCGCCGGGCCAGCCCGGTGTGGTTCTCATCGTCTTTATCCTTGAGAACGAGATACTGGTTGGGGCTCAGTTCCCGCTGATAGATCACCCCATCCTCGGATTCTTCCAGCAGAATCTCCGCCAGCCGATTCAGCGGCAGAAGCCGATCGCGGTAGAGTTCATCGATGATCGCGCCGTCCGACGACGCCGTGAGATAGCCCGTGTACAGCCGGTCGGCATCGACCTTCTGATTCTGAAAATCTTCCGTCGGGATGCTCAGCGAATCGGCCTTGATTCTGGCGGCCAGGTCCTTCGTCACAAACACCGTCCGCAGGCCCTTCTGATGGAGCGCGAGCGCCACCGCGATGATGCGGTTGTCCGGCGAATCCTCCCCGATAGCCCGCGGCCGGGGGTAGTCGTTCACGTCAATCCGTACCGTCCCCGTGATGCCTCCCGGCCCGACCGCCATCCCCGAATTAATCCGGTTGCTCAGAAGCCCCCATTCCACCCCATCCGCCAGTTGCCCGATGCTCCGCAGTCGGTCAAGGTGGCGGATGCACGCCCGCGCATTGCGCCCCAGGTCGTCCTCCTTGCGCTTCATCTTGTCCAGTTCCTCGATCACCATGAACGGGATCACGACGTTGTGCTCTTTGAACACAAACACCGCGTCCGGGTTGTGGAGCAGCACATTGGTGTCCAGCACAAAGTGCTTGACCCCCGTCTCCACCTCCGGCTGCGTCCGCACCTGCGTCATGGGTTGCGGCCTCCCGTTGATGCCGCTGGCCGCTTCCACGGAGCGGTTCGTCCCGTCCGCTGCGCTCGGCCCCCCCGCGGCTCGGCCGGGGGCGTATTCCTGAACTGGTTCGGGCCCGATTCTCGCTCCGTGAGCCATTTCACCTCGCCATGTCACCCGTTGGGTGGTGGACCGACTTCGCGCACGGTTGCCTCGGGACTCTGGTATATCTCTCCACCAGAACATCGACCCCGGACCCCGGCCGCTCTTCCCCCAAGGATATCGA
The DNA here is from genome assembly GCA_964549785.1 of uncultured Phycisphaeraceae bacterium. Lineage (GTDB taxonomy): Bacteria > Planctomycetota > Phycisphaerae > Phycisphaerales > UBA1924 > JBEIUO01. The sequence continues at coordinate 3,545 of CAZJXA010000118.1, forward strand.
TTCCATCGGGTTGGGGAGTGCCCCCAAACGTCTTTACGCAATCTTTGCGCAAGCAGCCTCAACCGTCAGCGGCCCGACTCCCGTTTGCACGGCCCAATCGCCGTTTTCAGCCATTCAATTCACGAACACCGCAACCGACAGGATCACCGCAATCACCACCGCGATCGAGACCTTCGCGGCGGTCGCGATGATCCGGCCAATCGCCGCCCCCTGTCCCGCCGCGGTCGCCTGTTCCCACGTCTTCTTCTTGAGCCCGCGCTCCACCGCGATTGCCCCGGCTGCGGCACCCAAAATTCCCCCCGCGATCGAGCCCAGCGGGAACACAAACGGAGCCCCCACAATCGCCCCCACCAGCGAGCACACGCCCGCGACAATCGAGCCGGTACGGCTCGCCCCCGCCTTGCTCGCCCCGGCCGTCCCGGCCACCAACTCGATAATCTCCGCAGTCACAGCGAGCGCAATGCACGAGCCGAATGTCCACCAATTGAACAGGTCCGGCTTCCAGAACCACATCCCACCCGCGACCAGCAGCGTGAGCCACAGGCCGGGCAATGTGACCACCGTCAGCACGATGCCGACAAGTCCGAAAACGATCACCAAAGCCGCGGCGAGCCAGTCGGTCCAAGAGGCGTAGTCCATGTATGGATCATTGTTCGGAATCGGTGGGGGTGCGGTTTGCACAGCCTAAAACGGACATCGGCTGTGAGACGGGGCAAAAACACCCAATCGGCTCTCCGGCCCTCGCATACATTCGCGCCAGTTGCAACCAGATTCCCGGCGAACGCCGCCGAATCACCGGTCCGACCCCCGCACGCCTCTCCTGATCGCGCAGCGCGCAGCACTCATCGCACGCGGCGATTTCCCGAGGACGTAGACACCGAAACTCCGCAACGGTGTTCACGCAAGCCGGGTGGGCGTCGATGCTTGCGGCGTGGGCGTGGTCGGGAGTCTGTTCCTTGTGGGGAACAGCAGTCCCGCACGAGGCTCACGATTTGGGAGCGATGGAACCATGACGACTCTTCACTTGGGCGACCTCTTGGTGCGGAACAACGTGCTCACCGAAGCCCAGCGCGATGCGGTGCTGGACGCCCAGCGGCTGCGGGGCGGCCCGTTCGGAGCAATCGCGGAAGAGATGTTCGGCGTCCACCCCGGGGCGGTCGAGAGGGCCTGGGCCGAGCAGTACGCGGTCTTCGCGCCCCACATCGACCCGCGAAATTACAACGTCCACACCCGGGCACTGGAAGCGGTCTCGCGCCGTCAGGCGTGGCAGTTCTGCCTGCTCCCACTCGAGTTCAAGGGGAGCGACCTCGTCGCCGTCACCACCCAGGAGCACCTCGTCAGAGCCCTTAAGTTCGCGGGCTGGCGGCTCGGCCACTCGTGCCAGTTGCTGCTCTCAGACCCCGTCCATCTCGGCGAGGCCCTGCAGATGCACTACCCCATGGCCGGCATGACCCCAGAATCGATCGTGGCCCGCGGCATGATGGCCTGAGGAAACATGATGGTCTGAAGAAACATGGTGGCCCGCTCACACCGCCCGGCTGGCCCGCGCCATCAGCGCCGACCATTCCGCAGGAACAGCCGTCGCAAGGTCCGCCAGCACCGACTGCACCTCGGTGCTGGAACGGCCGCAGATCAGTTGCCCGTGCTGGGCCAGCGCAACCCCCACCGTGACGAAGTAGGCAAGGATGCCCCGCAGCCGCTCGTCGGCGTCGGCCGGAGTCTTGAGCATCCGTTTCGCCGAGTCTTTGGCCTGCTTTATCGCGTCCAGCGCCAGCGGCCCGCGCGTGGCCGCCCGCACGCCGTTCAATGGTTCGATGTCCAGGCTGTGCTCAAACCACACCTCGCCGTCCGACCGCTCCAGCCGGCTGATGACATCGTCGATCGGTCGCCCCTGGGCAGACAAGCCCAGGCGGATCAATCTCGTGGCCATCGGTTGGTCGATGCCCAGTCCGGTGGATGGGTGCGGCCCGGTGGATGGGTGCGGCCCGGTGGATGGGTGCGATAAAGAACCGGGCGTTACTTCTGGCTTGTCGATATACATGGTCGCTCCAAGAACCCCTTTAGAACGGTCAAAATCGGTCGCTGAATGCGTTACGAACATCGGTCAGGTCGAGGAAAGGTCAAGCAGAGACTGAATCTCGGCGTCAATCTGGTCGGCACGCACGCCGTCTTCCGCCAGGTGATCGCGCACGGCTTTCGCAAAGCGCCGCTGCCCCGTGCGGATCATCACCCACATCCGGTCCCGGTCGATCGAGTGCTGGGCCGCCAGGTCGTCGCACGAGCGGCCTTGCAGGTGATACGCGTAGAAGTACTCCCAGTGATCCACGAGTCCGCGTTCGCTGCATTCCTTCCGCGCGGTCTCGAGCGCGCTCTGCACCACGGATCGCAGGAACGCCAGATCCATCGCCTGCGACTGGGTCTCGTCCGAGGCCGCCAACTCGGCCAAGGCATGCGTACCCGTGGCGTCGCGCTGGTTTTCCTTGTGAATGCACTCGCGGAGATAAAAACACAGCCCGTTCATCAGCCAGCGACGCAGCTTCTTGCCGCTGGAACGCCACTGACGGAGGTAGTCGGGCCGCGACAACCGGTCGCTGAAGAACCCCTGAACGATGTCGTCCGCGTCCCCCATCTCGCGGAACGACGAGCCGTAGTAGTAGGCTTTAAGCGGTTCCGCGTAGATCGTCATGATGTGGTTGCGGAGTTCCCGCATGCTGGCTTCGTCGCCGCCCTCCAGGCGGATGTCCCACCACGTCGGATTCAGAGTCTGAGGGAACGCATCGCGGCTCATCTTCTTTTTCGCCTTGTTCTCAGACCGTTTCGCGACGGCCTTCGCCTGGAGCGCCGGTTTCTTCCCCTTGCGAGGGGTTACGATCCGTTCCAGTGTACTGCGCACCCAGGCGGTCATCGAAGACTCCACTGATTTCTCGGGCTGATCCATTGGCATGACTCCGCAGTACGTCCGCCGATTGAGAAAGCACCACGCCGACGCTACCGGCGCGCGGGGGGTAAAAATCCCCAAGAGGCAACCTTCCCGCTCGCGAATTGTACAATGCAAACAGGAGACGCACCTCTGGTGGCAACCGTACCAAATCTGTGTTTCCGCTGCGGCGGCTCCGCCGATGGCGCGGTCTCCGACCTCAAAGGTCGGCGGATTTGCCTCAGCTGCGTCGAAACCAGCACCGGCGGCGGTCACGAAATAATCGACCTTTCGCCCCACGTCGCCGACGACATCATCCCGCTGGTCCCCCAGGCCCACACCCACATCACGCGGGCCCCCTGCCCGCATTGCAACACCCCGATGAAGCCCGGTCAGACGAAGTGTCCCGCCTGCGGGCTCAATCCCGCCTCCTTCGAGGAGCGCGTCAGCACACGCGGACTGCGGGAAGTGGGGGGAGTCGGGCGCGAAGCGCCCAAGGGCGAGCCGTTGCGCTGCAAGCAATGCGAATACGACCTCACCGGATTGAAGGCCCTGGTCTGCCCAGAGTGCGGAACCCGCAACACCCTGCCGTCCCGCAGCGAGTACCTCAACGAAGTCTCAGAAGAAGTCGCCCGCTGGGAGTATCGCAAGCCCGCGCTCATGGCGGTCATCGGCTTCGTGCTCTCGCTCATCATCACGGCGATCGCCGACGGTTGGGCCAATGCGGCGTGGTTCGCCGCCATTTTTCCGGTCCGCGTGGGCGTCGCGACCGGCGCCTTCGTCTTGTGCGGCCTCATGTGGGTGGGCTTGGACGCCCCGCTCAAACTCACCCTGCTCCGTTTCGCGGGCATCCTGGGACTCGTCGATCTCGGCTCCACCCTGCTCGCCGCGAGCGGCCTGCCGTTCAGCGGGTTCGTCACACTCTTGGGCGGCGGCATCCTGTACGTCTATCTGCTGGTGGAACTCTTCGACCTCGACATCCAGGACGCGTGGGGTGTCTCGGTCGTGACCTTCGTCGTCAACGCGATCACGCTCTCGCTCGTCTTTGGGGGGCTGTCGCTGATCTGAATGCCGATGACCTCACACGACGTCTCGTAACATCCCGGTTGACAGGTGCATGGTGTCGTTCTTCAGACCCAAGGTCTGGTCGTTCATAGCCGGGGCGGTCGAGCGCAGTGACACCCCCGGGACGGTGTTCCCACGAGGGAGGCTGTCCGAAGGACTGCTCGCAGGCGCTAAGCCTCTTGCGCACCAGTCCCCTCACTCGCGACCACACCGAATCCGTAAAGCTCTTCCGCCTTCACCCGCACGCGTTTCATCATGCCCCGGCCGGGCCGCAACTCCCGCGTTAATTCCGGATATCCCGATACCCCATCATCCCATCCCGGATCAGATTCAACCGAATCCCGCGGCTCAAATCCAACTGCCCGAACGAGTCTCGGAAGGTTTCCACGTCCTCGATCGGTTCGCCATTGACCCCGACGATAACGTCCCCGGTCTGTAACCCGTTCTGACGGGCCAGCCCATCTCCATCAACCTCCAGAATCTCCAACGGCTGGCTGTTCCGCACGCCGGTTTCCTCCGCAATCTGCCGCGCGATGCGCTTGTCCGCCGGCCGGAGCGTCAGCCCGATCGAAGCGACGTACGTGTTACCGAAGGCCGTCGCCTGATCGGTCAGCGTGGCCCGGATAGCCCGGTCCTCACCGTCTCGAATCACTTCCAGTTCAACCTCGGTCCCCGGCGCGGTGATGGCGATCGCGGTCCGCAGGATGCCCTCTTCGTTGTACGCCCGACCACGATACTTGAGAATGATGTCTCCCTCCAGCAGCCCCGCACGGTCGGCCGGGCTGCTCCCCACGACCCCGGCGATCAGGACGCCACGCCCGCGGGCCCCCTGCTTGCTCGCCGGCGCATCGGCCAGCGAGATACCCAGCCCGCCGCGGATGACCCGCTTGTTCAGGATGATGTTGTCCATCACCGCCTTGGCGATCGATGCGGGGATCGCAAACCCGATCCCTTCGTACCCCCCGGTGCGGCTCGCAATCGCGGAGTTGACGCCCACCACCTTCGCCTCCAGGTTCAGCAGCGGCCCCCCGCTGTTGCCAGGGTTAATCGCGGCATCCGTCTGGATAAAGTCCTCATAGTTCCGCCCCGTCTCCCGCGGCGTGATCGATCGCCCTTTCGCGCTCACGATCCCCGCCGTAACCGTGCTCGAAAACCCGAACGGGCTGCCGATGGCGACCACCCACTCCCCGACCTCCAGCGTGTCCGAATCACCGAATTCAAGGTGCGGCAACTGCTCCGCCTCGATCTTCAGCACCGCCAGATCGGTCAGTTCATCGCGGCCGATGATCCGCGCGCTGTACTCCGCCCCGTCGTTCATCTTCACCTTCAGTTGCTCAGCGGCCTGCACCACGTGATTGTTCGTGAGGATGTAGCCGTCCGCCGTCACCACCAACCCCGAGCCCAGCCCGTTGGGAACCACCCTCGTCTCAATGCGCCGCTCAAACGGGTTCGGCCGGAACCGCACCGTGTTCAAACTCGTGATGTGAACCACCGCCGGCTCCGCCACCGCCGCGACGTTCTTGAACGCCTTCGAAAGGCTCCGCGCAAAGGTAAGGTCGGCGTCCGACGTCGAAACCTCAGCAACGGCCGTGGCGGCGGTGGGGGGCGTGCTAGCGGTCGCGGTCTGTCCGTCGGCGTTGTCCGGAGCCAAGGCCAGCCCCAGCCCGCATGCAATCCACGCCGCAAAGAAAAATGTCCGATTCATCCCCAATCCTACACGGCTCTTGGCGATCACACCGCCCGCAGCATCCCCGATACATCCGCAAGGATTGGTCCGAAATAGCCGGCGTTGGAAACGGCTCCGGGTCGACACCGCTGGTCGTCGAAAGCGGCCCCCGGACTGCCAAGGAGTCGTCTCGATCACACCCCGATCGACAGCCCCACCGGCTGCGGCCGCACCACATGCGTCGCCGCCAGCGCAAGCCCCAATGGAGCACGCTTGCCGCCCTGCGGGGGGATGCCTTCCTGGTCGATGTGCCGCTGGATCGCCATCACGCCCTCGATCAACTGTTCCGGTCGCGGCGGGCAACCCGGGATGTACACATCCACCGGAATGAACTGGTCGCACCCCTGCACCACGGCGTAGGTGTCAAACACCCCTCCCGTGCTCGCGCACGCCCCCATCGAGATCACCCACTTGGGCTCGGCCATCTGCTCGTAAACGCGCTGAAGGACCGGCATCGTCTTGATGCTGATGCGCCCCGCCACAATCAGCAGGTCGGCCTGCCGGGGGCTGAAGCGCATCACCTCGGCCCCGAACCGCGCCAAGTCAAACCGGCTGCACGCCGTCGCCATCAGCTCGATTCCGCAGCACGCGGTCGCAAACGGCATCGGCCACACGCTGCTGCGCCGAGCCCAGTTGATCACCCGACGCAACTGGGTGGTGACAAATCCATCGACGGGGAGAGCGGCTTCAAGACCCATGCTGCATCGATCCTTTCACGAATCCGGCTTTGGTGAACCAGATGGTAGGGAGCCGTCACCACGGCATGCGGTTCGTCGCCGGCGGTGTCAAGACCATCGGGTCGACCTTGGCATCCGAGAGCGTTGACGGCGATCGGCGATCGACGACATACCCCGGCTTGCCCGTGCCGCGCCGCGCTGTGGTCTTCGTATAGCAACCCGCGGTAAGAACCACCCCGCACAGGGCGACGGAGATGAAAACGGATGCGGATCGGCGACGAACCGCATGCCGTGGTGACGGCCCCCTACCATCTGGTTCAC
>CAZJXA010000119.1:0-10192 GCA_964549785.1 uncultured Phycisphaeraceae bacterium
GTCGGGGCTGGCGTGGCTGGCGGGGGATTGACCAGCATCGGGCAGAGGGCGGCCAACGAGAGTTCTCGGATGTTCGCCTCGTCAAACAGCAGGCGTCGGCCGAATTCCGAGACAACCAAGTGAACGGTGTGGCCTTGGCCAAGAGTGAGTTCGAGGAAGCGGAGCGCGTACACCGCGCCCGAGGCTCCGGAAATCCCGAGAACGAGCGTGCGTGGGGGCATGTGCAAAGAGCGTAGTGATGTCGTTTCAAGGTTCCACGGGGAGCTTCGCCTCCGATAAGAATCGTTCCCCAAGCAGACGACGCCCGCGATCGATCTGCCGCCCTCCGCAACCCGAGCGACGGAATTCCTCAGTACCGTCTTGGCGCGGCGTGTGGTCGTGGTATGCTGTGAGCGTCGGGCAACCAAGGCGTCCGGCACAGCCCGGACGCAAGAAACCGCCCGATCATTCGGTGCGGACAGTGGATGGGGTTCCAAGGGTCCGGCCGTTCTGGCCGCGACGGTGTCCAGATTGAAGAGCACAAAGGGGTTCACGATGCAATTCGAGACAGCTTGCGCGATGCGATTCGTAACGGCGTTCACGCTCGCGGCAGTGTCGGGCGGAATCTCTTCCGTGCACGCCCAGGTTTCACCGCCGACCCCGGTCGTGCCGCACCTGCAACCCTTGGAAATCAACGGAATCCCGATCGACACGCTGCGGGTGGTGGCTCGCCGGACGCCAGTGCAAGGCAACAGCGGCGGCTTTGACCCGCGCCTGGGCTGCCCGGAGACCAGCAGTTACACCGATGCGAGTTTTGCGGGCGGGACGTATACCGCGCAGGGCGGATTCGCGGAGCAGGAGATCGCCGCCGTCAGTTACACGCTGCCGGCCAACAATTTTCCGATCCAGATCACCCAGTTGGAATGCATCTTCGCGCAGTTGAACGCCACCGAGACGACCACCACGGAGTGGACGGCGCTCGTCTGGAACGGGTTGCCGAATTCGGCCCAGCCGCAAGGCTTTCCGTACGAAATCGCATCGGACGGCACGATTATTCCGCACTTGGTGATGGCGCCGGGCACCCGGGGCACCAACATCGTGGCTTCGGTCGATCCCAACGACCCCGAGCAGATCGTCATCTCCGCCCCGCCCGGCGCAACCACCCACACGTTCAGCATCGGCTACCGCATCGATCGTCACAACGCCCAGACGGCCAACCCGTGCAACGTCGCGCCGCCCTCGTCGCGGAACGCCTTCCCGGTGACCGACAACACCCTGATCGGCTGCGGTTCCGGCTACGGAGCCCTGGCCCAGCCCAACAACAACTGGCTGTTCGCCGTCAATTGCGGCCCCAACGGCTGCCCCCCCAATGGCGGGTGGACGCGCTTCAGCGGGTTGCAGGCCGATCAGTCTTTTCTCGGCATCTGCTTCCTCGGTTGCCGCCCCCGCGGCGACTGGGTCATGCGGGCCACGTGGGATCCCATCATCTGCCCGCCGCCCGAGGGCGCGTGCTGCTTCGGCACCGCCGGGTGCTTCATCACCGATGGCGCGACATGCCTCTCCTCCGGCGGCACCTTTCAGGGTGGCGGGACATCCTGCGGTGAGCGCGTTGACAACCAATGGACGGGCTGCCAGATCGCGCCGAATCAGGACCCGACCGCGAACGCCGGTGCCGATCAGACAGTCGTCGATTCCGACGGCGATGGCAGCCAGGTGTTCGTCGTCGATGGCTCGGCCAGCGCCGACTCCGACGGCACCATCGTGACCTATCGCTGGAACGAAGGCGCGACGGTGTTGCAGGACGGACCCGCGTTTCTTTCCACCACACTTCCCGTGGGCGTCCACACGCTCACCCTCACCGTCACCGACAATCGCGGCGGCTCGGATCAGGACACGGTGGTCGTGACGATCACCGCCGGCGGCGGGCCGTGTTCGTGGAGCGGGGGCTGCGCTGCGGACTTCGACAACGACGAAGACTTTGATTCCGACGACATCGCCGCGTTCTTCGGCGAATGGGACCAGGGAAACGAGTGCGGCGACGCCGACCGCGATGGTGACACCGATTCCGACGACATCACCGTCTTCTTTAACGCCTGGGACGCCGGTTCATGCTAAAACCCGACGAGCGGTGCAAATGGAATCATCCCGGTGTTCGCGCCGCACACCGTCTGCGGGCTCCGTCCTGATGAATCCACGGCGCCTCACATTCGCGGCCAACGGATTGCTGTGGAGTTTTTTGGCGGGCTTTACGTTGCTCACGATAATCTGCCTCTGCTATTCCTACAGCCTTGTTCGGTTTGGTTTTGTGGGACAACAGTCAGTTTTCAACCACCTCCCCAGATACGGGTTTTTTCTCTGCTTTTTCGCCTTGTGCATCTCGATCTTCCTGAGAAGAACCGCTGGACGACAACCCATTTCCCCTGAGCATTGTCAGGTGTGTGATTACGCTCACCCAAGTGGAACGACATGCCCTGAATGCGGCGAGTGATCCAATAGACCCCAGATTCCGAGGACGCGACCGTCGACTTTCACGCGTGGATTCGGGCTCGTGCCAGCGGCGGACCCGATCATCCCCGCCCGTGTACTCCCTTCGGGCTGAAACCCCCGGGGGAGGGACACCGAACGGCGATAATCAGAGTTCGCCGGTGGTGAGCAGAAGTTACTCCGCTTCTGGCTTCATTCGGGAGAGCCCGCGAAAAAATCCCTTGGCAGAACCCCCTGAGCCCGCACATGTTCCGATAATCTGCGGGCGCTGGCACGTGAACCGCCCGGCGACCGGCCCGATTTTTTGGGGTTGACGCGCTCCCTTTTTCTGGTACATTGGACGTCCCGGGTTGCTTTGCCCTGTCGCGAAGCGGACGGCGGGGTGTGTTCGTGCCGCGGTCGCTCTTCTAGGGGGTAGGTCGCGAACGTTTTCAAGGGAGATCAATCATGCGTTCATGGAAGGCTTCGGCCGGGGCTCTCGCCCTTCTCGCGGGGACGGTGTGTAGCGGGCAGGTTCTTATCGGGCTCGATGATGCCGCGCAGGACGCGTGGTTCTGGGAACCGATCACCAACACCTACAGCGGCAACTTTCCCATTGGTGTGGGCGTGCGGGCCATGGCGTTCGACCCCGGCACCAGCACCGTGTACATCAGCACCGGGCTGCAACTCTGGAAGTTCACGGTCAACCCGCTGGGCACCCCCGAGCAGGTGGGCGTCGTCAGCGGCGAAGTGACCACGCTCAGCCAAGGAATGGCTTTCGACACCGCGACCAACCGGCTGCTCGCCACTGCGGGCACGGGCACCGCCAGCAAACTTGTCGCGGTCGACACCACCACCGCCGCGACCACCCTCGTCCGGCTCTTCAGCACCGGTGATATCGGCGGGCTCGATTACAACCGCAGCGACGGCAAGCTGTACGGAACCAACGACTCCACCGCGACGACCAACGGCTTCGCGGGCCGTGGCTTGTATGTGTTCGAGCCCCCGTTCGATACCGGCGCCTTCAGCCGGCTCTCAGCGTACCCGGGGACGGAAACCGACATCGACGGCTGCGCGGCGGATGGTGACAACGTCTACCTGTGCCGCGACCTTCAGAACCTGACCAGTTACATCTACAGCGTTTCATCGGGGACGTACACCGGCCCCTTCACCCGGCCGGGGGCCGCGACCACCAGCGAGGTCTTCAGCGGGGCCACGTTCATCGGGGGCGGCGCACCCATCGTCGGCTCGAACGTCGGTGTCGTCATCGCCGACATCGGCGATTGCTCAGTCGCGAGCGGCGGCACGTTCAACTACGTGGTCACGGTGAATAACTCGGGCCCGGATCCCGCGCTGGGCGTCACGTTCAGCTTCACGCTCCCCGCGGGGACGAGCTTTGTTTCCGCCGACGGCGGCGCCACCCACTCCGGCGGCGTGGTGTCGGCCGACATCGGGGGCATGGCGGTCCCGAGCAGCGTCGTGTTCAACATCACCGCCACGGTCGATGGGGGCGGCGGGACATACACCGCAACGGCGACGGTCGCGAGCACCTCGAGCGATCCCTCGCTCGTCAACAACACCGACTCCGAGGCCACGCTGGTGAGCAACGACACCCCCGGCGCGGCCGCCATCCGGGGCGTCTTCACCACGGTCGCCAGCGCCAGCAACTCGGTCGTCCCCGAGATCGGCGGGTTGTTCGATGCGGCGGTCGGCTTTGATCGACCTTTCGCCAGCGCCGATGGTTCCCGCTACATCATCTCGGCCGACACCACCAACGCGACCGACGTCGATAACGTGCTGCTCGTGGGTGATACCTCGTCGGCCTCGTTCGCGGTGCGGTCCCGCGAGGGCGATATCCACACCGTCATCGGTGAGGAACTCGAAGAGTTCGAGATCCACTACGGCGTCAGCAACGACGGCACCCAGTTCGCATTCTCCTATAACTCGGCGGCGACCGTCAACGACGAGGTCGTGGTCCGCTGGAACGGCACGGGCTACGAAGACGTGGCCCGCGAGGGAATCAACGGGCCCACCGCTCCGGCGGGTTCGTTGTACGGTTCGCTGAACGGCAGTGTGGGGATGTCCGGCGCGGGCGCGGTCTCCTTCTACTCGATCCTCACCGGGACGTCCGGCGGCACCGCCGACGACACCGCCGGATTCACCGGTTCCGGCACCGCCCTCCGGGCTCAGGAAAGCGTGACGGTTCCCGGTGGCCAGGCCGGCGGAACCATCTTCGCCCTCAGGTCCATCGATACCGGGTCCACCGAGGGCAAGGGTTTCTACGCCAGCGGCGATCAATCGGAGATCTTCTACACCGGCGTCATCAACGCCCCCACCACGTCCGACGTGGTCGCCGTCCTCAACAACACCGTCGTCCTCCAGGAGGGCTTCCCCGTACCCGCCAGCGATTTCGTCTCCAACATCTCCGCCCTCAACTTTGGGTACCTCAACGGGGCGGGCGTGTGGACGGCTTACGGCGCCAATGCAGACACCCAGGACTGGGCGGTTGTGGACGGCGCGGTCGTGGCCCGGACCGACGTCCAGATCGCGCCCGGTGCCGGTGAGGCCTGGGACGACGGCGTGGTCGGCGACGTCTTCGCACAGACGTTCTTCCTGGTGGCCGCCAACAACAGCGGTGACTATGTGGTGGGCGGTGTCACCAACGCCGCGGACATCCTGGCCAACGGGGTGATCGTTCTCAACGGCACGACCGTCATCGCCCGCGAAAACGACCCGGTCGATCTCGATAACAACGGCGTTTTCGACGACGACGCCTTCATCCGCACGATCCGCGACGACCGCGCGTTCATGACCGAAACCGAACTCTGGATCGTCGTCCGCCTGCGCAACGGCGCTGGCTACTGCGGCGGTGCCAACGCCGATATCGGCCAAGCCCTCGTCCGCATCCCGCTCGGCACCGTGGGCGGCGGCTGCGACTCGGACATCACCTCCTGCCGCGCCGATCAGGACGGCGACGAGGACATCGATTCCGACGACATCACCATCTTCTTCTCTAACTTCGAAGACGGGGACTCCTGCGGCGACCAGGACGGCGACGATGACGTCGATTCCGACGACATCAACACCTTCTTCGCACGGTTTGAAGCCGGCGGCTGCTGATCCCGCAACCACCTCTTGACTTGCGACCCCCGGGGCCCATCGGCCCCGGGGGTTTTTGTTCAGGACTTCTCTGTTCCCGTCTGCGATCAGGCGTTCCGCCGGGCTTCCGCTCTACCGGTTGGCCCCGCACATCGTCGGTTCCGAGAGCGTGGCGCCCGCAACCTCGTAGCGACCGCCCGGCAGCCCCAGGTATGCAAGCAGCGTGGTCCGGGCGTAAAGCACCGAAACCGTCCCCGACTCGCACAGCCGGAGCGTCGCAACCAACAGCGGCGTGTCGCTGGTCGGCTCACCGAGGGTCACGTGCAGGAGATTTTCGGTGGCGTCGGTCTCCCACCGGCCGAACGCCCCCAAAGTGAGGTTCTGGGCGAACTCCAACGCGACGCCCCCCGGGGGTGACAGCACAGCCTTTACGACGCCCGTAGGCCCGCGCGTGTCCGCGCCGTCCGCGTCAAGCCCGAGCTCCAGCGATAGGTCAACGCTCGCGTCCGAAGTGGTGAACGCGGGGAGTTGCCCGGCCTCCAAGCCGGCCCCCCCGGCCGTTCTTCCGGCCATAACCGACCGCCGGAGCGCGTTCGTCGATACCGACCAAAGCACATGCAACGAGCGCACGGTGTTCACGCCACGTCCTCCCGTTCCACCGGCCTATCCATCGGTTCGGGCGGTCGTTCAATCTCCGCCCGGCGGCCACCGACGCTGAACGATGGCATTTTGTTGAGGAACGTCGCCGCTATCTGAAGCCCCTTGCCCGCCGGGCTCACAAAGCGCTGGCTCAGTTGCTCCACCGTCTGAAAGAAGTCAACGAGCTCATCGATGCGGTGGTGATGCGTTCGCACCGCCAGCTCCGCCACACTCAGGCCCGAGCGCGGCCCGGCCTCGTCCCGGATCTCGTGCAGCGACGCCAGCAAGGGGTCGGCCTCACGCTTGATCCGCTCCCGCACAATCGCGCGGAACATCGCCCATACGTCCTGCTCCGCTTGGTAATACTCCTTGCGGTCGCCGCGCTTGTGGGCCCGCGAAACAATCCCCCAATCCTGCAGGCTCCGCAGCGACATCGACGCATTGCCGCGGCTGATCTGCAGCCGCTCCATGATGTCGTCCGTACACGTCGGCTCCCCCGTGATGTACAAAAGCGCATGCACCTCGGCCATCGTCCGACTGATCCCCCAAGCGCCGCCCATCTGCCCCCACACCGCGATAAATCGATCTTGCGACGGCCGGAGCGCGGCCTCAACGTTTTCGGGGAGAGTCGTCATGAAAGACTATTCGCACCGAAACTTTCGGAGTCGAATAGAACTTTCAGGAATTTGTGAAAGTTTGTTATAGGACGTATTTCGACTGGGCAGGATCGCACACAGCCCGGCCACTCCGTCCGGCATCCCGGTCCCCTACTTCTTCTCACCCGCCACGGGCGTGCCCGCCCCCGCCCGACCGGCATCGGCGTTGGTCCTCCACTCCGTCCCCTTGTGGTCGTAACCCTTGCCCGGCTCAGCACGGTCCCAGGATTCATACAGCGTCGCGAGGGCGGCCCGACACTGTTCCAGACGTCCGGCAGGGACTCCGCTGGCGATCGCCAGAACCCGGGCGGCCTCGATCAGTTCGGGCTCGGCCTCCGCGAATCGCTTCTGGCCCAGGAGCACGCGGCCCAGATTCATCTTCGCGGAACCGGTGCGGCCTTGGTCCTTACCCAGCACACGCTCGAAACCCGAAGCGGCCTCGCGGGCCAGTGGCTCGGCTTCCGCAAGGCGATCCTGACTCCGGAGAAAACTGCTGAAACTGTTGATGCCGTTCAGGGTGTTCGGATGGTCGTTGCCGATGAGGCGACGGAGCTTTTCCAGCGACTCGGTGTGCAGTGCTTCGGCCTCGGCGAATTTTCCTTGCTTCTCGACAAGGGCAGCCAGGCTGCTCTGCACGATGATGGTTTCGGAATGGTCGTCGCCCGAGACGCGGCGGCGCGCCTCCAACGCTTTGCGGAGGAAACCCTCAGCCTCGTCAAGATTGTCCTGGAGGCTCAGCAGGTTGGCGAGGTTGTTCATCGTGACAAGTGCGCCAGAGCCATCCTCGTTCTTGTTGCGGACCGCGGCCGCCAGCGCTTCCCGGTAAAGGGCCTCCGCCTCCGCGTACTCCTGCTGCTCGGCCAGCACTCGGGCCAGCGATCCCATCCCGTCCAGCGTGCTGGGGTGGTCGGTGCCGAGGGTGCGGCGTCGAATCGTGAGTGATTCACGCAGGATGGCTTCCGCCTCGGCCAGTTTGCCCTGTCCGCGGAGCACGTTGCCCAAGCCCGCCATGTTCACGAGCGTGTCCGGATGCTCATTCCCGGCGACGCGACGGCGAATCTCCAGGGCGTCACGGACGAACGGCTCGGCCTCGGCGTATCGCCCCTGGGTAGAAAGCGAGTTCCCCACGCTGAACATGCTCACCAGCGTGTCCGGGTGTTCCGCGCCGCGGACGCGCCGCGCGAACTCCAAGGCCTCGCGGTAGTGGGCTTCGGCGTCCTTGGCCCTCCCCATCGCGACCAGCAGGCCGCCCAGGTTATGGGTCCACACGAAGACATCACGGTCGTCCGCGGGCAAGACACGCCGGCCGGTTTCGTAGGCCTCGCGCCAATAGGGTTCGGCGTCCTTGACCTTGCCTTGAGCGATGAGCAAATAGCCGTAGGTGTTCGCCGAAATAAGCGTCTCCCGGTGCTCATTCCCCAGGACGCGGCGGCGGCCGTCCAGCGCCGCTTTCAAAAGCGGCTCGGCCTCCGCAAATTTTCCCTGATCGCGCAGCAGGTTGCCAAGATTGCTCATGGTGCTGAAGGTCTCGGCGTCGTCATCGCCCAAAACCCGGCGGCGCTTCTCAAGGGCTTCTCGCCACGCGGCCTCGGCCTCCGCAGGCCGACCGCCAGCATCCAACATGCCGCCGAGGTTGTTGATCGACCTCAAGGTGTCCGGGTCATCCTCGCCCAAAACCCGTCGGCGCATCGTCACCGCGCTTTGCTGGAACGCGATCGCGTCATCAAATCGCCCGAGATTCTTGTAGACGTCCGCGAGCGTGTGGCGGAGGGACGCGTCCACCGCTGGCTGATCCTTGAACTGGGAATCGACCGCCGACGCGGCGGGCTTCAGAATCGTGCGGTCGATTAACTCGACGGCCGCGTCGGTCGCGTTCACCTGTCCCAGTTCGCGTCCGAACGCCTCGATCCGGGCGCTGCGCCCAGCCTCGCCACCGGGTTCAACTTTGGCCACGGCCGCGGCGAACCGTTCGCGGATGTCCGTCATCAACCGCTCGCCGGCTTCGTTCGGGTCGATCTTGTTGAGCATGGTCGACTGGAACGCCGCCACCTGCGCCAGATCTGCCGCCCGCTGCTCGGTTTCGGCCTCGGCGGCCAGCGCACGATCACGCTGGTCGTCGGCGATCTTGCGTTGCTCGGCTTCGGCCCCCTGCGCCGCCCGGGCCAGGTCGCGCTGGCCGCGGGCCACGTTGGCCTGCCACGCGAACGCGATCACGCCGATGAGCAGCGCCGCCGCAACCATCCCCCCCGCCGACACCGCCGCCCGGTTGCGGCGCGCAAACTTCCGAATCCAGTAGGCCCTGCTCGGCGGCGCCGCGATCACGGCCTCGCCGCTCAGATACCGCCGGACATCCGCCGCCAGCCCGTTCGCGGTCTCGTAGCGCCGGGCCCGGTCCTTCTCGAGCGCCTTCATCACGATCCAATCGAGTTCCCCGCGGATGAGCGAGCCCAATTTCCGCGGCTCGGTATGGCGGTGGGCCGCGATGGCGGGCAGCGTTGCGACGGATTGGCTGAGCCGCGTGCTGGGCTTGGGCGGATCGACCTCGCGGATGATCCGCTGAATCTCGCCGTACGCCCCAGATCGCAGATCGCTCCCGCTGAAGGGCGTGCTGCCGGTGAGCAATTCGTACAAGAGGACCCCCAGCGAATACACGTCCGTGCGCGTGTCGATGTCGAGCGAGCCCTCGGCCTGCTCGGGGCTCATGTACTCGGGCGTACCGATCAGAGACCGGTGCTCGGTGAAGAGCGTCTTCTCCGTCATCTTGGACGCCGTGGCCTTGGCGATGCCAAAGTCAATCACCTTCGCCCGCGGCTGGCCGTCCTGAGTCGAAACCAGCACGTTGCTGGGCTTGATATCGCGGTGAATGATCCCCTTGGTGTGCGCGTGCTGCACCGCCGTGCAGACCTGGGCGAACAATTCAAGCCGCGATTCGATGCTGAGGTTGTTCTTGTCGCAGTAATCCGCGATGGCGTCGCCCTTGCACAACTCCATCACGAAGTAAGGCCGCCCCGTCTCGGTCGCCCCGGCGTCCAAAACCTTGGCGATGCCCGGATGGTCCATGATGGCGAGGGCCTGCCGCTCCTGCTCGAAGCGCGCGACCACCTGCCCCGTATCCATCCCCAACTTGATGATCTTGAGCGCCACCCGCCGCGCCACCGGCCGCTCCTGCTCGGCCAGAAACACCGAGCCAAAGCCCCCCTCGCCGATCAGTTGCAGCAGTTTGTACGGCCCGATGCGGGTGCCCGGACCCTCCCGCACCGGGGCCGACGTAGTTGCGCCCGCCGCGCCCGACTGGACAAACGTGGGGTCGGCGTGCGACCCCACGTTTGTCCAGTCGGGCGCGGCGGGCGCAACTA
>CAZJXA010000120.1:0-9974 GCA_964549785.1 uncultured Phycisphaeraceae bacterium
TGAACCGCCCCAGGGGTTCACCATCGATCCCCCGATGCTTGGCGGGCCGACGCGCGCAGGATTCTGATTCCCTATCGTCACGCCTAGTGCCAACTCCCCAAGAAAGAGCTCAACTTCAGGTTCAGTCCGAGCGCGTCGTCGTCGCCGCCGTTCGCCTTCCCGATTCCACCTTCGACCATCGCGATCCCTTCGGCGAGATCAAGGCTCTCGCCGAGCAGGCCGGAGCCACGGTCGTCGGTGAACTCTCGCAGCGCCTCGAACGCCCGGTCGGTGCCACCTACATGGGCTCCGGCAAGGTCGCCGAACTCAAAGGAATCTGCGAGGCCACGAACGCCGACACGATCATCTTCGACCACGATCTTTCGCCCAAGCAGATCAGCAACATCGAGAAGGAAACCGGCAAGAAGGTCGTGGACCGGTCCGAACTCATCCTCGACATTTTCGCAAGCCGCGCCAGCACCGTCGAGGCTCAACTCCAGGTTGAAATCGCCCAACTGGCGTATACCTACCCCCGCCTCAAGGCAATGTGGGACCACTTGGAACGCCTCGTGGGCCGCGGCGGTGTGGGCGGCATCGGTACCCGTGGCCCCGGTGAACAGCAACTCGAGATCGACCGACGCCTCGTCCAGAAACGCCGCCTCGCCCTCGAAGGTGAACTCGCGATCATTCAGGCCCGCAAACGGCGCGAAGTAGCCGCCCGCAAGCGGGAGCACTTCACGGTCGGCATCGTGGGCTACACCAACGCCGGCAAGAGCACGCTCTTCAACACGCTGACCGCCGGCGGGGCCTACGCCGACGACCGGCTGTTCGCCACGCTTGTCACGCGTACGCGCGACTGGGATCTGGGGGGCGGCCTCTCGGTGCTTCTCTCCGACACCGTCGGATTCGTGCGCGACATCCCCACCCACTTAGTGGCGTCCTTCAAGGCCACGCTGGAGGAGGCCACGCACGCCGACGTCCTCCTCATCATTCTGGATGTTTCCGATCCCGCCGCAGAGATCCAGTTCAAGACCGTCAACCGCGTCCTGGACGAACTCTTCGAAGAACTCGCGAAGAGCACCCACGATGAGGACCGCTTCTGGGAGCCGCCGCCCCGGGTCGTGTTGCTGAACAAAGTAGACAAACTCAAGGACAACAGCGAGTTGCTGGTGTGGCAGAAGAAGTTGCCGGGGTCCATCGCCATCTCGGCCCTGCCGGATTCACAAAGCCGGCTGAGCATGGGCCACGATGAACTCGTGACGTTCGTTCGCACCGCGGCTCTTGGCGATATCGAAGAACTCGATGTAACGCTGCCGCTCTCAGATTCCAGGACGATCACGATCATCGAGAAGCAGGCCGAGGTTCTGGACCGCACTTACGACGGCCCCAACGTCACCCTCCGCGCCCGTATCGGCCGCCGGCAGTTGGCGAGATTGCGCTCGGCGGGGGCGCGCATCGAGGCGGCCACGACCGACGGGAAGAGGGTGCCGATCGAGAGTGCCCGCGAAGAAACCACCCGCCCGCGGTGGGCGACGAAGGACGTGTAAACCCTCGCTTCCCCAACGAGGACGGCCGGGGTTGGGGCTCCGCGCCCCTGAACCGCCCTCACACCACGCATGGGCCGACCTTCGCGAGCGGGTCGCCGCCGACTCAACCTGTTTCCGAGAACGATCTTCCGACGCGAAGGCGGCTCATCTTCTGCGGCACTCCCCGTGTCACGGGGCCGCTGTGATGCGTACCGCACGAGCCGGAGACTTTCTTTTGCATCGTTCCGCTCACGGATCGGGCTCTAAGTACTAGGGGGGGGGAGCCACTTGTGATCGACTGTTCATGTCGGCAAACAGGTTCCGGACTCAAACTTCCGAAAAAATTCGATGACGTCGTCGCTGTCAGTATCGCCGTCGAAGTCCGCATCGCCGCAGATTGAACCCGCTTCAAAGGCCGCGAAGAAGCCGGAGATGTCATCGCTGTCGAAGTCGGCATCGTGATCGAAGTCGGCAGCACAGCCGTTCGGGACGCGGAACGCGCAGCCGGAGACGTCCCTGCTCCAAAGAATCGCTTCCGTGCGGCCCCGATCCAAACTGTTGGCCCAACCGCAAACATTGAGCGTGACTCCTTCAGTCCATGCGCTCGACGCCTCGGAGTTTCCCCACGAACCGGGCAAAGTTAGGGAAAGATTCTCTTAGGATTCCGCAGTGCCGTTCCAGACGCTCGCAACCTTCCGTCCCGAAACAAGAATTGCGTAACCGGCCTGGTACTCTCCAGTGGTAGACAAGCCGACCGACTGGGTGGAACCGACCGGATGGAGACTCGTGCAAGAGTCCGCCGTGCCGCTCCTCAGGCACGCGCGAGCGGAACCACCGATCACCACAGAACCGAATTGCTGCGATTCGGCCGCACCGACGATCACCGAGTAGGTGGCGTTTGACGGGTGCAAGTCAGCCCATGTGTCTGCCGTTCCTGTCCAGATGCCGGCATGAAAGATTCCGGCAAAGTTAGCCAGTCCAGCCTGATACGTTTCGGTCATGGCGAAGACTTCGGAATGCGTGGAGCCCTCGGGGTGCAGGTCAACCCATGATTCTGGGGTGCCGCACCACAGCCCCGCGTGATGAACCCCAGTGAAAATCGCATAGCCTGACGACGCCAGTCTCACAAAAGCGCGGAATAAGGTGGAAATCTTCTACTCGCCCCCCGATACTCCCCCCCGGCGCGGCTTGTGCTGCCGGTTTCGCCACCTTAGCTCAGTGGTAGAGCGATGCTTTCGTAAAGCATAGGTCCGGGGTTCAAATCCCCGAGGTGGCTTTCCCCGTTCATGGCGAATCCGATCGCGCACCGCCGTGGCGGTTTTCCAAGAAGTCGAGCCTGCCGGGATGGTCGTCCGAGCATGTGAATGCAGCATCGGCCTCGTCGGTAGAACATCGGAATCTCCGCAGCATCGCAGCATCCCGCTTCATTGCCTGATGCCTCGTGTCCTGAGCAATTCGCCTCATTTTTCCTCCCCAAACTCCTTCAACCTGAACGCTTTCCGATGCCCCTCCACCGGCGTCCCGTCCGGCAGATGTCCCTTCATGTAGTCCATCGCCCAAGTGCTCTCGCCCGTTGCCTTCAACCGGTCGATGTTCCCCGAGCGCATCGCCGTGAAGGTGTAAAAATCCTGCTTCAACATCGGGTCCGAATCGATCGATGCAAACTCCGGCTCGACGGTCTCCAGCAAGGCCAGCGGGAACGGCACGATCTGGCAGATCGGCTCTCCCTGCTTGAAATACACCTCCACGTTCCGCCGCATGATCTTCCAATTCATGGTGAACGTGTACGGCGCCCAGTCCGTCTCGACAATCCCGTCCAACGCGTGGACGTTGTCCTTCACCAAGTTCGCCGGCCCCCGCGCCCACAGCCCGATCCCCGCATCGGTGCGAAAAAGCCACGGCAGGCTGAACGTCACGATCCCCTGACCGAAGTGGCTCTTGATATGTCCCTTCACCTTCCCCTCGCCCTCGGGGAAGTTCAGCGTCACCGCGTTCATGTCGTCCTTGCCGTTCCAGACCGCCGAAAAGTTCAGCGGACACCCCAACACCCATCCGCTCTGGTTCGCCATCACCAGCGGCAGGCAGCGGTACGCAAACTTCTCCCGGCTCGCATCCATCCAATCGCGCTTCCCCGACGCCGGCTTGATGCTCCACCCCTCCGTCGAACTGACTTTGAATGCCCGTAACTTCACGCCCATTTCGCCACCCCTCTTTCCCACGTTTCGCACCGGAATCCGACACCCGCCGCCCCCCCGCCCGCCTTTCCCAACCGTTCTCACATCTTTGTTCCGATTTTGTTCGGATTTCGGACCCCATTTGTCCCTTTGGATGCAACCAACCCTCCCCCGCTTCTGTACGATATGTGAAGAAGTAACGCGATCGCCGCGGCCGGTTCCAAGGGATGGCTCTCCGACGCGGGAACCCTCATCCCCTTCGGCGCATCAGACTTGTGCCTGCCGGGAGACACCCTACCGGCTTCGCTCTGCAGAAGGATTTCACATGAACAGCCTCTTTCCGCTGACCCTGACTGCCTTGACCCTCGCGTCGTCCGCCCTCGCCCAAGTTTCGTCCACTGCCACCGCCGAGGCACCGGTCGCCCGGGCCGAGACGACGGTCGTTCGTTCCACCGGCAACCCCTCGCGCGACACCCTCCGCAAACTCATGCGGCCCATGACGCTCACCTACACCGAGAACCGTCTTGAGGACGTCATCGCCTCGATCAAGGATGTCACCGATGCCGACATCGAGCCCATGTGGGCCGACGATCGCACCTCCGACGGGCTTGATAAGGAAGCCAAGATCACGCTCGACGTGAAGGGACGAACCGCCCTCGCGGTGCTTGAACAGGTGCTCGAACTCGCCGCCCGCGACGGCCTCGCCACCGGCGGCAACACGTGGCAGATGAGCGACTCAGGCTCCATCCAGATCGGGCCGCGCAACCGCCTGAACAAGTTCCGTTCCGTCGTCCTGTACTCGATCCAGGATCTCCTGACCGACGTCCCAAATTACATGAACGCTCCGGAGTTTGACCTGCAGACGGTCCTGCAATCCGGCCAAGGGGGCGGCGGACAGTCGCCGTTTCAAGAGAACGATGAAGAAGATACGGACCGGCGCACACAGGCCGAAAAAGGCCAGGAAATCATCGACATCCTCACGCAACTGGTCGAACCCGAGCAGTGGAGCGACAACGGCGGCGACGCCGCCAGCATCCGGTACTTCCAAGGCAGCCTCATCGTCAACGCCCCGGATTACATCCATCGCGGCCTCGTCGGCTACACCTATTGGCCGGCCAGCGCCACACGCGTCTCTATGACCAAGGGTCGCCGCTACGTCACGATTGGCTCACAGACCGCCACCAGCCAGATCGGCGGGATCGCCAAAGACCCGGTCATCATTCCGTTCCCCTGAAACCGCCGTCCCGACCGCGAACTCGCGACCCACTGCCGCCCGGATGGTGAAGTGCCTTCCACATCCGCACTGTGCGAGGGACGTTTTCCTTGACAGACGGACTCTCCCGGTTGTATCCTCCGTCAACCGGCCACCGCTGTGGGAACCGTGGTCCCAAAATTTCTGAGGTACATTCCATGAAAATCGTCCGTGTTGCCGTCGCCACCTTGGCGCTTGCCTTCGTCGCCGTCGCGCTTTCCGCCTGCAACACCGTCGAGGGCGCAGGGGAAGACATCGAAAAGGGCGGCGAAGCACTTCAGCGAGCGGCTGACTGAATCATTTAGCCCGCGCAGGACCGATAATTTCGCTTCCGCTCCGACGCTCAACGGTAACGCCACGATTGAGCGTTTTTCATTTGGAGCTCTCGGGATTCCGCACGCTGTCGCAGCAGAAAACGTTCGCCCGGCCATTGCCGCCGCGGCGGTCGGATTTCAAGGCCGGCCGATTGAACTGTTGGATCCTCGCGACGGTAGAGCCCTCGAAACCGCCCCTCGCATCGGAGCTCCCTCGACCACCTCCTTCTCGTGTGGCCGTTCGGGCGAGAAGGTGTCGCGCCTGACCAAGACCTCAGCCGCGTCTGATAACAAACAAAATCTTCCAACTAAACCACCGGTAATCGACCGCGGTGGCAATTATTTTTGCCAGCGGTTCGGACGCGATCAGGGTGCTTTCTCCGCTCGCCCTCGCCACAACTCTTGACGGCAGATTAGCTTGTCAGGAATTTTGCACACGCTATCGCCAATCTATCCACATCAGCCCGAAGGTGGGGCAAGGTGTTGCAAAGTGTCGAAGAGTGTGTAGACTTCCCACATCGGCCGAGCGACCCATGGTTCAACGCCATCCGGGACGTTTCGGGGAACTTAGAAACGGGGTTCGGTTGCTCTTCACAGGACATGCCGAACTCAATATCGACGCGAAGCAGCGGCTGGCGATACCCGCCAAGTACCGCGGCCAAATGTCCCCCGAACGTGACGGTGAAGGTTGGTTCTGTGTCCCTTGGTCGGCCCGACTGATCCGCATCTACACCGAAACGACCTTTACCGAACTCGCCGCGAAAGGCGAGCAAGGTCTCGCTACTACCGAGGACCAGGCGGAGTTTGAGGCGACGCTCTTTGGTTTTGCTGAACGGATCGAACTCGACAGTGCGGGGCGAATCACCATCCCCAAACTGCACCTCCAGATGACAGGCCTGGGCACCGAAGTGGTGATCGTCGGTGCCCGCAACCGGTTGGAAGTCCGCGACCGCAACGCCTGGACGGCCACGATCCCCGAGAGGTTCGCCCGTTTACCCAGCCTCGTTGCCAGAGTGGAAAGCCAGCGACAGAACGCTCCGGAACCTCAGTGATGGGGGGCGACCCTTCAAGGACGAATCGCCCGGCCACCGATCTGCAAAGATCGCACGGCCGTCCCGGATAACGAACGATCGGGAGTGATGCACGGATGCGCGTCACCCCCGGTCACAATGCCCTCACTCTCTCCTTTCCTGCGAAGGGCGGAGTGGGATTGCCGGAGCGGGTAACCTCGGGACGGAAAGCCGGATGGATTCGGCTCTTCTTTCGCCGTTCGACGAATCATTTATCGGTCCCTCTACTTGCCGCAAGGATGCGGACGGGCAGCGGGGTCGATCGATTCGCACGGGCGTCGGGAGTTATCCGTCGCGGAATCACACCTTCTCGGCCCCCCGCGCTTCGTCCGAACACCACCGGCGAAGTGCTTTCCGCATGCCGCCCAGGCTTGGCCTGCCCTCAGGCTCAAGAGCCCCCGTTCACATCCGGTCGACGATTATCCCCACGGCGCGGCCCAGCACGCCGATGGCGCGGTGGTAGTCGGTCATCGACACGTGCTCGTCGGGCGTGTGGTCGAGCGAACTGTCGCCCGGTCCGTAGGCCGCGATCGGGCAGTTCCACACCGGGGCCACCACGTTCAGGTCGGCCGTCCCGGTCTTCACTTGGGTCCGTGGGACGCCCCCCATCGATCGAATCGCCGCCGTCAGCGCGCTCGCGACCGGGCTTGACCTCGGCTCCACATGCGCGACTTCGACCCCGGAAACCCGGATGGACGCCGGGCCCGCGTGGCGCCGGCAGATTTCCTCAATCTGCGCTCCGGCCACGCCGGGCGGCAGCCGGAACCCCGCTGCCGCCTCAATCCGCTCGCGTAAGCCGTCGCCGTCCGTGTTGACATCCCGCAACCCCGCCTGAACTCGATGGAAGACACCATTATCATCAGGGCTCAGCGTCCGTACATCCCGGCAGACCTCGTGCCACCACCGCACGAAAGAATCCGCGGCGGATTCTTCCGGCCCCGCCGAATGGGAGCACCCGCGGTCCAACTCATACCGGACAATCGCGCGACCCTTGTACCCAAGCGTCACGCCATCCCAGCGGCTGGGCTCGCCGATGATGCACGCCGCGGGCCGCAGCGTCGCGGCGAGGTGTCGGGCCCCGCGCGATGTGGCCGACTCCTCCTCCACGGCACCGGCGACCATCACCCGCACGCCGGGCGGGATTGACGGCGCGTTCGCGACCGCGACGACAAACGCCGCGAGCGGACCCTTTGCGTCCACGCTGCCGCGGCCATACAGCAGGTCTCCCTCGCGCCGCACAGGCGGATTGCCGGGGAAGGTGTCGATGTGGCCGAGGAGGATCAGGTCGCGCCACGGGGCCCCACCAATCGCGTCGCCCGCACGCCAACCCACCGCGTTTCCGGCCTCGTCGATCGACGTTTCGAGACCAAACGACCGCATGGAGTCCACGAGGAACTCGACGGACCGTCGCTCGTCGCCGGAGGTGCTCTTGATCCGCACAAGTTCCTCAAGCAACGCTTCGGCCTGCGCTGCGGATAGGGCCACCTGTTCTTTCACCGGCGTGCTCACGAGAACACCGTGCCCCGACCGCCCAGGCTCGCCGTGATGGGCCCCTCGCTTCGAGCGTCCCCGATCACGACCCGGATGACGCCCGCAGCGCGGGCGTCGTTGGCGGCCAAGACCTTCTTCTTCATCCTCCCGGCCGCCACTTCACTCACCGCCTGGGCGTCAGCGGGCTTGACCTCGCGGATCAGCGACGCCTCGTCGGGAAACGCCCGCAACACGCCGGGCACGTTCGACAAAAGAACGAGCGTCTCTGCCCTAAGTGCGATCGCCGTGGCCGCCGCGGCCCGATCTGCATCAACGTTGATCGGACCTCCGCCGGTTGAAAGCGCGGGCGGCGAGATAACGGGGGTGAACCCGGCGGCGAGCAGGGTGGTGATCAGGCGGGTATCGACCGCCTCAACCGAGCCGGAAAAATCGTCGCGAATGAGCCGAATCCGCCCATCCTCGACACTCCGGATCGCGTCCTTTCGGGCACCGGTCCAGGTGCGACCGTCCAGCCCCGAGATGCCGACCGCGTTCACGCCTTCACGCAGCAGCCGCTCGACCAGCGCCTGGCTCATCACGCCGCGGCAGGCCATCTGGAAGATCTCCAGCGTCCGCCGATCCGTCCGGCGGCTGGTGTGCCCCGAGGGTGAGGTGATGGTCGTCGACGGGTGGCCCAACTGTCCGGACAGCACGTTGGTGGCGTGGGAACCTCCGTGGACAATGACCACTCGACGACCGGAGCGGATCACCGCTGCGGCGTCCCGCGCGAACGCATCCAGATCGACGCCCTCCGACCCACCTAATTTCACCACGATCGGCAACGACTCGCTCATCAACGCATCCCTCAAAGACGGCATCACGCCGATCGACGACGCGGCCAACGCGTTCGCCGCAGCGAAGGATATCGCACGCTCGCCCTCGAAACCGCTTTCGACACAGCATTGACGCACCCACCCACCGCTACGCTTGGGCCATCGGTGTTTGCCTCCTCCCGATTTGATCGCCTGCCTCGATGCCTTTCGTTTCCGATTTTTTCCTGTCCCATTGCATGATACCGAGTGCCCAGTGCCTATCCATGTACACCACCAACGCCACGCTTGAAACAATCGCCCAGCGCCTCGGGAACTCCCGCTCCGTGCTGGTCCTCACCCACCTGAAGCCCGATGGTGACGCTTTGGGGTCTTCCATCGCGGTCGTACGTTCCCTGAACCTCACATCGCCGCAGGGGCTGCCGCCGCGAGCCCGCGCGTGGTACGCCGGTCCGTGCCCGGCGTGGCAGTCCGATATCGTCAAATCGACGCCGCACATGGTGATCGATCCGGCTCGAGGACCCGATCGCAACGCCGACTTTGAAACCGTCCTCATCATCGACACCGGCTCGTGGACCCAACTCGAACCCTTCGCGGCATTTCTGAAGGGCCGGGCTCCCGAGAGCATCATCGTCGATCACCACCGCCAGGGCGACGCCGATATCGCCGATACCCGTTTCATCGATGGCGGCGCGGCGGCCGTGTGCCAGCCCGCCGCCGAGATATGCCGCCACATCCTGGGCCTCGAGTCGATCACCAAGTTGCCGGTCGAAGTGGCGACGCCGCTCTACCTCGGCATCTGCACGGATACGGGGTGGTTCCGCCACAGCAACGTCTCCGGAGCCGTTCTTCATACCGCCGCCGACCTGCTTTCGGCGGGAGTCAACCATTCCGCGCTCTACCAACTCATCGAGCAGCGTGACACCCTGGGCCGCCAGAAGCTGCTGGCCCGCGCCCTCGATTCTCTCTCCATCGAGGCCTCCGGACGGCTGGGCGTCATGTCGCTCACCAAGTCCGATTTCGCGGCGGCCAAGGCCGACCCCGGCGAGTCGGGCGGCTTCGTCGACTACGCGACGTTCATTCCCGCCGTTCGGGTGTCGGTCGTGCTGACCGAAGCCAGCGATTGGCAGTCGCCGGCGGAAGGCGGCAGCCCCGCCGACGCCAAACGCAAGGCCGTCACCAAAGTCAGTTTTCGCAGCAAAGAAGGATTGAACGCGGTGGACGTCAACGCAGTCGCCAAAGAGTTTGGGGGCGGGGGCCACATCCGGGCCGCCGGTGCCAGGCTCGAGGCAACGATGGACGAGGCCCGCCGCCGCGTGGTCGAAGCCGTCACCCGCCATCTCAACGGTGACCGGTGAC
>CAZJXA010000121.1:0-9965 GCA_964549785.1 uncultured Phycisphaeraceae bacterium
GGATCGACCCCGACGATCGCGGCACCCAACCAGTGCCTCCGCCCACCCTCGTCGTCTCGTCCGCCCACACCTCTTCCCTCCGCATCCTCCTCTGCGGGCACCTCGACACGGTCCATCCGATCGACGGCCCGTTCCGCAATTTCACGCTCGATGTCGCGCGCAACCAGGCCACGGGGCCCGGCATCGTCGATATGAAGGGCGGACTGGTCATCGCGCTGCATGCGCTCGCCGCGCTGGCCGAAGCGGATGCGCCGGTTGCGTGGTCCTTCATTCTCAACAGCGACGAAGAGACCGGTTCGTACCATTCCGACACCGCCCTCCGCGCTGCGGCCCAAGACCATGCCTTTGGACTGGCGCTCGAGCCCGCGATGGCCGACGGCGGCCTCGTGGTTCAACGGCCGGGCAGCGGCCAGTTCATGATCGAGGTGGCGGGCCGCGCCGCCCACGTCGGCCGCGATTTCGCGTCCGGCGTTTCGGCGGTCAACGCTCTCGCGGCGTGCATCGTCGAAGTTTCGCGCATTCCCGACGCCGCACGAGGAATCATCGCCAGCATCGGACCTCTGCAGGGCGGCGTCGCGGCCAACGTTGTGCCCGACCTCGCGCGAGCCTGGGGCAACGTCCGCGTCCCGACGACCGAGATCGCCACCGAGGTCCGCACCCGTCTTCTGGGCTTGGCTTCCGCCGACTCACTCCCCAAGACTCAACGGGCCAACCAACCCCACATCCGCATTCTCGAATCGTTTAACCGTCCACCCAAGCCCGTCACCGCCGCGTCTCTCGCACTCGCCGAGCGGGCCCGCGATGCCGCCGCGAGCCTCGGCCAAGCGCTCCCATTCGGAAAAACCGGCGGTGTCTGCGACGGCAATAATCTCCAAGCCGCCGGCCTCGCCACCATCGATACCCTCGGCGTTCGCGGCGGCGGCCTGCACACACCCACCGAATGGATCGACCTTTCCAGCCTCGTCGAGAGGGCCCAACTTCTGGCCGTCCTGATGCTCCGTCTGAGCGGGGGTGGGGGTTCGGTCCCGACTTGACGCGTTGATGCCTCCTGCCTCGCAGCCTGCGTCGTCTCATCCCTCGTGCAACTGTTTTCAATGCCCCCGCCGACCGCCGCAATTGGAACGCCGCGACGCTGCGGCCTACCATCACGACCCAACTCGGGAGGCACTGGTTTTCCATGCCTGTTTCCTAAGGTTGGGCCTTGTTTTCGGAGCATCGCCGTTATGTCGAAGAACAAAAATCACAAGGGTCTGCTGAAGCGGATCCGAATCAGCGCGACCGGCAAGGTCCGTCACAAATCCGCCAACCACAAGCACTTGCGGTCTGGCAAAGGCGGCAAGCGGCTTCGCCAACTGCGCAAGGATCCCTACATTTCCAACGCCGACGCCAAGCGTCTCGAGAAGTTGCTCTTCCGTCGCCTCCGCGGCCGCAATCAGCCCCGCACCGCCCTCCGTCGCAGCCCGTCGCCGACCGAACGGGCCGCCGCGAAGGCTGCCAAGGCATCTGCGGCAACGGCAACCAAGAAAGAATAGTTCACTCTCGCTTGAGCCTCGGCACCGTCGCCGACAAGCGTTTCTTTGTTTCTCCGCCGGGACGTCAAGTCGGAGGTTTTCAGCCCTCCCCCCGTCGTGCCCGCGACCTATTCAGCAGTCGCGGTCCCAAGGAGTTTGATCCATGCCACGCGTTCGTAAAGGTGCAGCCCGTACCCAAGCCCGTAAGCGGATTCTCCGCAATGCCCGTGGCTACTACGGCACCAAGCACCACCATAAGTACCAGGCCGTCAACGCCATCGTCCGCGCCGGGGTCTACGCCTTCCGCGACCGTCGTCAACGCAAGCGTGACTACCGCGGGCTGTGGATCATCCGTATCACCGCCGCCTGCAGAATGCGCGGCACCCGCTACAGTCTCTTCATGAACGGCCTCAAACTGTCGGGGATTACGCTGAACCGCAAGATGCTCAGCAACATCGCCATCGAAGACCCCAAGCTCTTCGATTCACTCGTGACGAACGCCCTGAAGGTGTCTCGCGCGACGCCCCGCAAAGAGGCAAAGGCGGCCTGAGAAGGGCCGCACTCGAAGTTCAGTTTTCAAGAACCCCGCCCGCATGCGGGGTTTTTTATTGCTCACGTCGCCACCAAGGAGCTCGGCGGCGGACTCGATACCAACGAAGGTTCAGCACCGGCCGAGGGCTGAAGGCGCGTGACGGAAAGAGCAAGCGATCCGGTTCGGATCACGCGTTCGCCTCGCAACTCAACACGTTGTGTTCTCGGAAGTGCCCGAAATTCTCGCACGAACCTGTCGCCCGAAGATATGGGCCGCTCACCGTCTCGCGATCAGTGCCCGGCGGCGGCGGCCTTCTGCTGGCGGGTATATCCGAACTTGCGCTTCAGCGGTTTGATGACCAACCCCGAGCGGATGGCCTTGGTCGAGGCCTTCACACGCTGGGGAATGCCGTCAACAAGGGCCGTGAGGTTCTGGATGTTCGCCTTGAACGTGCGGCGGGTGATGCCCGTGGGCTTCAGACCGAAGCCGCCCTTCGAAACCGCCTGGCCACGCCACGCCCTCTTCATGCCGCGGCCGGTGGACTTTCCAGTGAACTGACAGACGTTGGGCATAGGAACCTCGGAGAAAAGAGCCGCGAAATGCGGGGTCGAGATGGTAGGCCGAACAAAGCGCAAATGGCAAATCTGGAAACGGCAAATCGAGCGTCATTTCCCGCCACCCGGCGCGTGCCGGATCGGTTAGACCGCCGATCCTACACCCGCTTCCACGCCGCATCGACGGCCTCCGGCAAGACGATCCGTCCGCCCGCCAATTCCGGCGCAAACCGAGACACCCGCAATTCCTCTAGAGCCCATCGATAGTCACTCTCGGCCTTGCTCAGGCTTCCCACCTGCATAGCCCATTCGCCTGCTTCCAGATTGATGCTGGGCGCTGCCCGCCGGGCCCCGGGCAGCGGGGCCCGCTTCGTCAAGGCGGCCCGCGCGAGGAGTCCTTGGCTCGCCTCGGTGATTCGTTGCTCCGACATCCGTCGGGCAACCAAGCCGGTCAGCCGCTTCCAGCGCGGCAACACATCGCCCAAGGCGGTCGTCTCAACTCCGGATCCGTCCTCGCGCAGCCGCAACAAGCGCTCGCGCATCGCCGCCACATACCTCGGATACTCGCGCATCCGTTCCCATGGCACAAGCCGCAAAAAACCCCTCGGCATCAGGTAGGCCGCGTGCTCTCGGATGTCCGCGATGCTCGCCGCCCACATGCGGTTGGTCCCGCTGGAGAGGCGGTGCGCAATCTTGAATCGGGCATCCATCGCCGCGGCCACCGTCGTCGCCGTGTCGATGAGCGATTGTCCGATGCGGCCCCAATGGGCTTGCAAGCGGTCGTCGAAGTGTGCTTGGGTGCGAAGGTCGGGCTGGCCCAGCAGAAAGACACGGTCGGCGGTGATCGAAGTGACGCCGTCGTAAAGTTCCTCGGGAGTGCCGACGGCGGAGAAGTGACGCACGAGATCTTTGAGGCCGGCCCATCCTTCCAGCCGGGCCGCAGCTTCTTCGCGGATCGCGATGGCGAACAACCGCCGCAAGCCCAGACGCGTGTGGGCAGCTGAAAGCGCAGGGTCTTCGAGAAGGGTGAGGTCGGCCGCCGAACCCGTGTCGATCAACGTCGGGAACGCGATGATCGATTCCCCGCCGACATCGAGCGTGACCGAATCGGGAAGATCAGGAAACGTCCATCCGGCGAGGTTGGACCGCTCGAACGCGGCCCGGGCCCGTCCGGCCGAGGCCTTCCTGATGCGCCCCTCGAGGCGCCGCCGCAAATCTTCCGCATCGCGGCCGACCCCCACTTCGAGGCCGTGGTCGTCGACAATGCGAAGTTGAAACACCAGATGATCCGGGAGATTCTGGAGCGTCCATTCATGGGCCGGGATAGATACCGGGTGGAGCGCGGTGACGGTTTCCGAGATCGAACCCCTCAGATCGCCCACCCCGAACGGGAGCAGCTGCGCGACATCGCGGGCCAGCGAGCCGGCGTCAGCAACCGCGTCCAGCCTGTTCCGCGAGGCCTTTGGCAACCGCTTCAGAATGGCGGAGACGAGTTCATCAATCCGACCCGGAACCAGCCACTCCGCACGACGCGCGTCGAGTGAAGGGAGCGCAAACAACGGAATGGTGATGACGGGTCCGTCGGTCGACTTGCCGGGTTCGAAGCGGTATTCAATCGGGCACTCCACGATCTCCCCCTCGTGCGAGATCGGGAAAGTGGGGGGGAAGGCCCCGGGCGTGAAGTGCTTCGCGGTGCCGGGAGAGAGAACATCCGCCGGGGTCAAGCGGAACGCTTCGATCTCGGCGGCGTCGGCGGGGCGCAGCCAGGCGAGCAGCGTTGCAGCGTCCACGGCGCTCGACGGCAGGGCAGTATCGAAAAAGTCGTGAAGGCTCTGGTCGGAAGCGGCGACCGAAGGCCGCCGCAGGGCCGCTTTGGCGCGTTCCGCCAGCGCCAGCATCGCGACGTTGTGCTCGATCGCGGGGTGCCCGACCCCAAGCCGCCCCCGCACCAACGCCTCCGTGATGAAGGCCCGCCGCGCAGCGACCGGGTCAACGGCCGAAACTCGAACCCGAGCCCCACCCCCGAGCGAAATCCCATGAATCGCGGCCCGCGCATTGGCGAACGTCGCCCCTTCGGTTTCGTCGTACGCGATGTTCGCCAGGCTTGTCGAGAGAAGGTGGGGCGCGATCGCCTTCACCCACTCGGGCTCGATGCGGGCGACCGTACGGATGAAAAGCCGCGACGTGCTCGCGAACTCGGCCCCCATCAGCCACTTGGGCGGATTGCGAAACAGCGTGGAACCCGGCCAGACAATCGCCCGCTCTCCCCCCGGAGTCATGAATTCCCGCGTCGCGCTCGATTCATCGCGGGCCGCGATGGTTCCCACCAATCCCGCCAGCAGGGCCCGATGGATCGAATCTTCGCCCGCCGGTGCCACCTGCGGCTTCAGGCCCATCCCCTCCGCGATATCGCGGAGTTGACCGTGCATATCCAGCCAGTCGCGGAGCCGTGAAAACGACAGCATAAACCGCCGCGCCCAGCCCGCCACCGCCGAGACCCCGCCGCCCTCGAGGGTTTCTGTCAGTTCATCCCAGATCGCCAACAGGGTCAGGAAATCCGACCGCTCATTCCGGAACCGTTCGTGCAACCGATCCGCCTCGTCGCGCCGGGAAGCCGGTCGGTCGCGCGGGTCAGGAATGGCCAAGGCCGCCGCGAGTGCGAGGGCTTCCCGCACGCATCCTTCGTGTTTCGCCGCGAGCAGCACCCGCGCCAGCCGGGGGTCGATCGGGAGTTCGGCGAGTTGGTGTCCGATGCGGGTGAGGGGGGCGGTCTCCGACTGGGTTTCGAGGGCTCCGAGTTCAAAGAGCGAACGCACACCGGCATCAACGGCGGCGGGGGGCGGGCCTTCCAGAAACGGGAAGTCGGCCACCGTGCCCAAGTCCAGGGTCTTCATCCGCAGAATGACGGAGGCCAGGTTGGAACGGAGAATCTCCGGGATCGTGAACGCGGGACGGGTGTCGTGATCCTCTTTGGAGTAGAGCCTGATGCACACGCCCGCCGCGACCCGCCCGCAACGCCCGGCCCGCTGCTTTGCGCTCGCCCGCGAAATGGGCTCGACGATCAGGTGCTGGACGTGGGTTTCGGGGTCGAAACGGCTGATCCTTGCCAGCCCGGTATCGATCACGTAGCGAATCCCCGGAACCGTGAGCGAGGTTTCCGCCACGTTGGTGGCGAGGATCATCCGCTGACGCGACGAAGATCGGAAAATTCGGTCCTGCTCGTCGGACGCCATGCGACCGAAGAGGGGCAA
The DNA here is from genome assembly GCA_964549785.1 of uncultured Phycisphaeraceae bacterium. Taxonomy (GTDB): domain Bacteria; phylum Planctomycetota; class Phycisphaerae; order Phycisphaerales; family UBA1924; genus JBEIUO01. The sequence goes on from CAZJXA010000121.1 coordinate 5,849, forward strand.
CACCTCAAGGCTCGGGTGGGCCCGGGCGAGGGCCCGCTGACACGCGTGGATTTCCTTCTCCCCCGGCAGAAAGACGAGGCAATCGCCCGCCGCCATCGTGGGGCCGGTGAGAAAATCTGCCGCGGCGACCACGGCGGTCTCGAGTTCGCCCGGTTCTTCGAGGTCGGCGGGCCTGTGAAACACGTCGACCGGAAACATCCGTCCGGAAACCTCGATCACCGGGCAGGCATGGGCGCCGCCGAAATGGTCGCTGAACCGCTGCGGATCGATCGTGGCCGAAGTGACAATCACCCGGAGGTCCGGGCGACGCGGCAGGAGTTGCTTCAGATAGCCCAGCAGAAAATCGACGTTGAGTGAGCGTTCATGGGCTTCATCGATGATGATGGTGTGGTATGCGGAGAGGGTGGGGTCCGATCTGGTTTCGGCCAACAGCACACCGTCGGTCATCAACTTGATGCGAGTCGCGGGCGAGGTCTCATCGTCAAAGCGGATTTTGAATCCCACGACGCCGCCGAGGTTTGACCGAAGTTCCTCGGCGATCCGACCCGCGACCGATCGGGCTGCGATCCGTCGGGGTTGCGTGTGGCCGATGAGGCCCGACCCCGCCCGATTCATCGACAGGACCATTTGAGGCAGTTGCGTTGTCTTGCCCGAGCCGGTTTCGCCGCACACCACGACCACCTGGCGGGCCACAATCGCCGCCCGAATTTCGCCCGCCCGGGCATTGATCGGCAGGTCGGGATTGAGGTTGGGAATGGCGGGCACGAATGGGTCGATGAATCGCGGGTCGCGCTACAGCGCGAAGTACAACACCGTCACGACAACCGCGAGGTGGACGACCACGGTACACCAGAAAATCCGGCGGAACGATCGGTCCCGGGTCTTGTGTCGGAAGCGCCGCTGGGCAAAGAGCGCGCCCGGCCACCCGCCGCAGACCGCGGCCATGTGCAGCGTGCGTTCCGCTGTCCGCCACTCGCCCCGCCCGGCGGCTCGCTTGTCTTTCCCATAAAGGCCTACCGAGAGCAGGCTGGCCGCGGCGGCGACGCCGGTCAATGAAAGAAAAGCGGTGAGCATGAACGGACTTGTAGCACGGGGCGAGAAAACGTGGGAATACCGACCAAAAAAACGCCCGGGCGGCCACAAAGCCAACCCGGGCGTGGAACTCTGGGGAAAGAACCCGAGAACGGAAACATCTTGACAGGCCCGTGCGCGATCAGTCGTACAGGTGAGTGGTCGTCGGCGCTTGCACCGTGCGGAGCCGGAGCGTGGTGTCGATCCGGAAATTGGACGCCGTGCGGTGCCGTTCGGCGAAGAAGAACTTGAGTTTGTACGATCGGCCGTTCTGGAGCCAGGCAAGCCGGTCGAGATCGATGCTCTGGCTCTTGGCCGAGTGGACCCCGCCGATGTCGATCACCAGCTTGCCATCCACGTACACCCACACGTCGTCGTCGCCGGTGAAGGTGAACACCTGCCCGCTCCCGCGCTCAAAGATAAACTCGGTCTCCAACTCGAAGGTGAAGTGGAAGTTCTGGCTGTTGTTCCGGCTGTTGCCGAACAGCTCCCCGTTGATCGGGAAGAACCCGCCCAACCCGCTGAAGCGGGCGTCGGTGCGGTCGTTGAACGTGTATACGTTCGTCCCGGCATTCCGCTGCAGCGTCAATGCAAGGGGCTGTGAAAGATTGACCCCGGGCGTGTCGCTGAACCACATCGCAAGATTCTCGGCGCTGGTCAACGCCCCGCCCGCCGACGTGGCCGCCGAGCCGTTGGTGTCGCCCGTGCGAGAGTTGATGTACGAGCGGTTGTCGATTCGATTCCGGCCGGCCGCATCGCGCCAGTCCGACGACAATCTATTGCCCGTCGAGCGCATCACGGGCTTACCGTTCTCATCCAAACTGTCGGCGACCATCTTCGTGTACTGAGCGAACCCCGCCGTCGGCTGACGCTCAAAGTCGGGGTGCCCGCCGGTCACGCTCCGCTCACGCATGTCGCGAACGACGCCGGTCAAGGTAAGTGCCGACGGCAACCCGCCGAAGTTGTCCGGGGGCGGGGTCGCATCCGCGAGCCCAGCCGTAATCCCCGCTGCGGCGATCAGCGTCCCCGTCGCCAGCATTGTTTTTGTCCGAGTTCCCATAAGCGTGTACCTCCCAGATTGTCCAGAATGTTCCTGACTGTCCTGTGGTCAAACCCGCCGGGGCGGCTCTCTCTCCCAAGGCGGGCGAAAACCCCCCGCTTCCGGACGGCCGCTTGCCCCCCGCCCCGACGGTGACCAACAGAACAATCCAATTCGATTTCAGGAACAGCAAGCAAAAAGACAGCTCCGGGCGAGGGACGGCTTCCGTTTATTCCGGCGGCCGCCAATCCCAATGCGTTCGGCCCTCCCGAACCGATATACGATCTCATCACCACGGCACGGAAGCCGTTCAGGCCACAAACAGGGGATTCACGGATGGATACGTTCGTCATTGAGGGCGGCAAACGACTCTTCGGCCGCGTGCGGATCAACGGGAGCAAAAACGCCGCGCTCCCCATGCTCGCCGTCCCCTTGTTGACCGACGAGCCGGTGACGCTCCGCGATGTCCCGGATCTTGCCGACATCAAGAACCTTCTTAAACTCCTTTCCGAACTTGGATGCACCCGCGAGGGCGATCCAACCGTCCCCGGCGTCGTTACGCAGCGGGTCACCGATCAGTCGTTGTCGCACGCCCGGTACGAAATCGTCAAGACCATGCGTGCCAGCATTTGCACGCTCGGGCCGATGCTCGCCAAGCGCGGCTACGCCCGAGTGTCGCTGCCGGGTGGGTGCGCCATTGGCGAACGTCCCGTCGATTTACACCTCCGCGGCCTGGCCGCCTTGGGCGCACGCATAAGCATGGATGGCGGCGACATTGTCGCCAAAGTTCCGCCCGGCGGGCTCAAGGGGACCACGATCTTCCTGGGCGGCACCTTCGGCCCCACCGTGCTTGGCACCGCCAACGTCATGAGCGCCGCCACGCTCGCCAAGGGCACCACGATCATCGAATCCGCGGCCTGCGAGCCCGAAATCGTCGATGTCGCCAATCTCCTCATCGCGATGGGGGCCCGCATTACCGGCCATGGCGGCCCGCGCATCGTCGTCGAGGGTGTCGATCAACTGGGCGGGGCCGATTACACCATCCTCCCCGACCGCATCGAGGCGGGAACGTTCATGATGGCTGCCGCCATCACCAACGGCGACCTCACGCTCGAAAATTGCCCGCTCGACGCCATGCTCGCGGCGACCTATTTCCTGAACGCGGCCGGGGTGCATACTCAGCCGGTATCAGAGTTAACCACCCCGTTCGGGGGTGCGGTCGGTCGTAGTAATCCGCTGACCGTCACGACCTCGTCCGCCGCCAATCGCTTCCCGAACAGCACCGACCCCATGCGACGCACCGTCCGCGTAACGTGCGATCGGGTTATCAAGCCGGTGGATATCACCACCCAGCCGCACCCTGGCTTCCCGACCGATCTTCAGGCCCAACTGATGTCGCTGCTGTGCCTTGCAGAAGGCAACTCGATCATCACCGAGCGCATCTTTCCCGATCGCTTCCTGCACGTGGCGGAACTCTCCCGCATGGGCGGCAAACTCATGCGGCAGGGGTCCACCGTCATTGTCTCGGGCGTTCAGAATTTGATCGGTGCCCCGGTGATGGCGTCCGACCTGCGGGCCTCGGCCGGCCTCATCCTCGCGGGTATGGCCGCCAAGGGGACCACGATTGTGAGCCGCGTCTACCACCTCGATCGCGGCTACGAACGCATGGAGGACCGCCTCCGCTCGCTTGGGGCATCAATTCAACGCGTCGACGAGAAGGAACTTGCGCCCTCCGACCTGTCGATCGCAGGGTAAAAGGGCTATACTCGCCCCCACGCCGGAGCGGGTCCGCCCGAGCCGGTGTGTGAGGGCGTGAATCACTCCGGATTCCGCTCAGACGATCCGGGCTTGTAGCTCAGTTGGTAGAGCGTACCGCTGATAACGGTAAGGTCGGCAGTTCGAGTCTGCCCAGGCCCATTTTGGATGAGACACCCGAGCTTTGCGAGGGTGTTTTTTGTTGTCCACCCCTCATCTGCTCTGCGTTCGTGGCCTGAGCCGCCGCGGCGG
>CAZJXA010000122.1:0-9948 GCA_964549785.1 uncultured Phycisphaeraceae bacterium
CTCCATCACCCCCGGCCCACCCCCGGTCATCACCGTGAGGCCTTCGCGCGCGATCGCGCCTCCCAGTTCTCGGCTCAACGTGTAGTACGGATGGTCCTCGGCGAAGCGGGCCGATCCGAACACCGTCACACACGGACCCACGAAGTGCAGGGCCCGAAAACCCCGTAATAACTCCGCGAAAATCCGGCACGCCCGCAGAAACTCCTCGGCCCGCGCCTTGGGGCCATCGAGGAACCGCTGCGCTTCTGCGGTTGCGGGTCCGGTCTTCCAGCGCCCGACCCCCGCGACCGACTTTGCCTCGTCGTTGTCCATGCCAGATTATCGGGCAACACCGCCTTGCAATCCTGCCATCCCGCAAGCCCTTACCAGGTGAAATCCCCCACTCGCGCGGCCGGCCTGACGACGGCGCACACCCCCTTCTGCGGGACCCCGGGAAACCTGATAGAGTAAACATACTCAGTTTTCTCGCTGTCTCTAGGTGCTATCTTTGGGTTCAGAAGTCTCTTGGGAGTCCTCTTTATGGTCACTGCTCTTCGCGAAGCCACCCGCGCAACGTACCGTCCAAACACCTCCTCCGACTCACCGTTCTGGGCCGCACTCGTCACCGACACCAATCTCGGGGTGGTTGTCGTCACCGACGATGGGGTCGTCGAGTTCATCAACCCCGCCGCGGCCCGCGTCATCGGCAAGTCGCCCGACGAAATCATCGGGAACACCTACTCGTCGTTCTTCGATACCGAGTATGCCAAAGAACGCCTTTCGGTCATGAAAGACGTTCTCACCTCCAACGAATGCATCTGCGTGGACGGTCTCGTTCGCGGCAAATTTCTGCGAAGCACCTACCGACCGCTCGGTGCCGCACCCGGCGGGAGACCCCGCGTCCTTATCGTTGCCCGCCCCGCCGTCGGATTGTCGCCGAAGGATGAAATCCCCGCCTGTCGCATCCTGAAGGCCAAAGTTAACGACGCGGGTGCTCTGGCCGCTCTGACAACCCGCGAACTCGAAATCATGCGGCTCATCGGTCTTGGGCTCTCCACGGCCGACATCGCCAAGAAACTCCATCGAAGCGTCAAAACCATCGAGTGGCATCGCGTTTCGCTTGGCACCAAACTCGGGGTCAAGAACCGGGTTGAACTCGCACGCCTCGCCATCTCCGCCGGAATGGTCGGACTCGACAGCCAAGCCAACGGCCGCGGCATCGGCGACTGAGCCCGCTCTCTCTCCTGCGCGCGTACCGCATGATCGGTCGACCCCCCGAAACACTTTCCGGGGGGTTTTCGTATTGACCGAGCGACCGCTCTCGGATAGACTAAAGTGATAATCGATTCTCATCTTCTCCGCCGATGTTGCCCAACCCTTTCAACCTCGCACGCCTCACCACCGGGCTTCGTCTGCGCCGCGTAACCGTCAGCCTGCTTTTCGCCCTTCTTTGCTTCGGTCCCTCCTTCCTTGGTCGACTTCACCTCCAACACGTATTCGACCACGACTCCGGGCCGTCGTCGCACTGCGTCGCCGCGCATGATCACGACGACTCCCCCGCTCATCACCACCACGACCACCACCAGGACGACTCGACCGAGGACCGCCCAAGCAACCACGATCCCGCCTCGTGCAACGTCTGCCTGCAGCTGCTGCTGGCGAAAGCTGCGGCGGCCAGCACCGCCGACTCCCAAGCGTTCCTCGAACTGATAGAAGTTGCCGACGGCCGCATCATTGCGGTCGTCAAGCCCGGAACGTCCGCAACGCTCACCGAGGCCGCCCCCCGCGCACCCCCGCGGACGTGACCTGAGCCCGCGCGCCCGATCGGGTGCGCCCCACTTCCATCGCAGATTCGCCGGCGCACGACTCACGACGTCGTCGTGACCTCGGCAGATCAACACCTGCGCGGTTTTCCACGGCCACTCCTCACATTCCGGGGCTTCGCTTTGCCATCTGCCCATTGCGCTTTGCCGACCGGCCGCCGCCGGTGCGTCGGCTTTACGCTCATTGAACTCCTCGTCGTGATCGCGATCATCGCCCTGTTGATCGGCGTTCTCCTGCCCTCGCTGGGCAAGACGCGGCGTTCCGCCCGAACCCTCAAATGTCTCGCCAACATCCGAAGCCTCGTCATCGCGCAAGCCGCCTACGCCGACACTCACAAAGGTCTCTTCATCGACGTCGGGCTCGCCCACGGCGGCACGGGCGATGAGCAACTCTCGTGGGTCAACACCCTCAACGAGTACTATGCCGCGCCGCTCGTTATCAGGAGTCCCGGCGACAACAGCGTCCACTGGCCCTCCGATCAGGGCGGACAAGGCCTTGAGATCAACGGTGCACTCCGCCGCACGAGTTACGGCGTGAACAACTGGCTCTCCCGCACCTACAACCCGGGGATTTCCGACCGCGAACCGTTCGACCGGCTCAGCAAGATCGACACCCCCTCCGCCGTCGTCCAGTTCCTCCTGATGACCGAGTCCGGCGACTTCGCCGTCTCCGATCACACCCACGCGGAAAATTGGGGCAACGCTCCGCGTGCGCCGGCGGTCGCTTCGACCCAGGTCTTCATCGACAAATGGGGCGGCCCGGAAACCTCACCCGAGAGCCGCTCCACCTACGGCTTCCTCGACGGTCACGCCGCCCTGAAGCCCTTCGAGGCGGTCTATCTCGACCGAAACCGGAACGCGTTCGACCCCCGCGCGGCCCACTGATGCGGTGTCCCTGATGCCCGGGTGCATCATCGCCCACATTCCCATCCCTTCGTACACCTCCCACCTCGGAACCATTCAATGAACCAATCAAGATTCCTCGCCCTATCCGGCACCTTTGCCCTGGCTCCCCTCGCACTCGCACAGCCCCACTCCGGTGACGTCATTCTCACCGTCAACGAGGGGCAGATTCGGACGAATGGTGCCTCGAACCCGGTACGCGTTTTCGCGGCAACCCTCGGCGCTTCCTTCCCGGATTTCACGGATAGTCCCGGCTTTGACTGCCTCCCGGGGACGTTTACCACCGGCACCCGCAACGGTTTCCGCATTCTCGCGCCCCTCCTCAAATGGAACGGCGCTTCGTTCCCCTCGACACCCGACCAGTACCCCCAAGAGCAGTTGGAGATCGCGTTCGCATCGCTGGTGCGAACCACGCCGGTCGATGCTTCAATCGTTCAGGGATTCACGCTCGCCGTTGGCTCCAACGGCCAGTGGCACCGCCATCTCGAATACACCCTGCTGCCCCCCGCCACGGACGGTGTCTACCTCCTTCAACTCGAACTCTTTTCCACCAACCTTTCCCTCTCCACTTCGCCCCCCTTCTACATCATCTTCAACCAGAACAGCGACGGCGACACCGCCCTCTCCGCGGCGACATGGGTCGAATCCAACCTCATCATCCCGCGTTGCCCCGCCGACTGGGATTCCGACGACGACGTGGATAGCGACGACATCGTCGCGTTCTTCGCCGCGTGGGAAGGCGGCGAAGGCGATATCGATTCGGATTCCGATTCCGACAGTGACGACATCGTGTTCTTTTTCAGCGCCTGGGACGCCGGCTGCTGAGTCGGGGCGGGGACGATGGCCCGCATCGTGTTTCCGCTTCCGACCTGGGTCCCGAACCTGTTGGTTCGATCGGTGTTCTTGTGTTTCTGTGTTCACCTTTTTTTGAAGGATCATGCTCATGCGTTACGCCTCCAGCATTCTCATTGTCGCCTCCGTCTCAACGCTTGCCTTTGCCGAGCCGCCCGAGGGCGATGTGCACATCACGGTTGAGAACAACACCCTCACCATCGGTCTGATCGCCGAGGATGAGAGTTTCACCGTCGCCGGAACCCGCGTGTTTTATGGTCCGCTCGGCCTTGATGTCCCCAACGTCGGCGAAGATCCGGGCTTCAAAGCGCTCGCCGGCACCTTCAGCCCTGGCGGGTTCGCGGGGTTCGACATCTTGGGCTCACTTCAAAAATGGGACGGCGCTGCGTTCACTACCGGCCAGTCGGAAACGATGACCGTTTCGTTCGGCCCGGCGTCGGTCACGACGCCCATCCTGAACGCCTTTACGGCCGGCTTTGATATCGCCGTCGATCCCGACGGTTCGTGGCACCATCACCCGTTCTTTGAACTGAACGGCCCGGCCTCGGACGGTGTCTACCTCATCCCGCTCCAACTCCGCAAGGATGGTTTCGGAACGAGTCTCCCGGTCTGGATCCTTTGGGGCCAGAACGCCGACGAGGCCACCGCCGACGCGGCCTACGCGGCGGCCAGCGCCACAATCCCCAACCCGGGTACGCTCGCACCCCTCGCCGTGGCCGCCCTTGCCGTCCGTCGTCGACGTCCGCGCTGATCGACATCTTTCGCGTGAGCGGGTCGCCAAAGCAGGGTTTATCGCTTACTCCGCACGACGCACCGGCCCGGCGCAGACCTTCTGCGCCGGGCTTTTTTATGACCCCCAACCCCCTGGACACATGAACGTTTCCACGGTTTAGTGAGTCTCTTCGTATAAGTCGAAGGTTGCCCGTCGTCGTCTTGAACTCGAAGGGCTTATCGAAAGTAGCCAGCGGGTTGCCGTCGCTCCGGACGGCTAACCCCGGGAAAACATGCGGGACTTGCTCGCCGGTAGGGCATTGCTTTCAGCCGCGATAGGCGACGCCATGTATCGGGCGTGTCACCGGCGTCGCACTGCAGCCCCCTGCCGGAACTGGGTAGTGTACTTCCGCTTCTTCTGTCCCTTGACCATCTCGTGAACCTCCCTTCAACAGGCCGCAGCCTGTCGATCGTTGGTGTCCACCGGAGATGGGCAGGTTCACCCGCTCGTCGTCGCCTTCTATGGACCGGTCGTGAAGGAGGGCACTGGCACCGCCATCACGCTCGAAATGATCAACCCCGTCACCGGCGACCCGGCCCCCATGCCCGAGACCGCCTACAGCACCGCCGTCAGCGGTCGCTTTCTGACGATCACCGCCTACAACAGCACCCTCATCCTTCCCCAAGGCCGCTACCGCGTGACGCCCAACCGCACGGGCACCAACCGCCTCCCCTGCGACGACCTCTTGGGCTCCAGCGTCCCCGTCGCCGACACCGTCTACGAGTTTTTCCTGATCGACGACTGCGGGGCCAGTTGCGGCTCCTGCACCACCCCGCTCTGCTTCTATGCCGACTGGGACTTCGATTCCGACGTGGACAGCGACGATTCCAGCCAGTTCTTCATCGACTGGGACAACGGCAACGCCGACGCCGACTTTGAAAGCGACACCGACTCCGACGATATCGTCGAGTTCTTCTGCTGGTGGAATCAGGGCGGGTGCCCGTAACAGCGACACAGGCCGAAAACGCCAGACCACAGGATCGCCCGGCGCGGGAGCCATTCCGCGCCGGGCTTTCTCATATTCCGGCCCCCGCTGCCCGGGAAACGCACACACTTACGCCTCGCAACCAAGTTGCCACCCTCGCCGCGTAACCGGGTCATCACCCGGGAAGAACGACCGCCATCCCCCGCTCCTCCGTCACGCTCATTGATACCGCGTCAGGAGTTCCAGAATCCTCGCCTGGCCCCGCTCGATTTGAAGGGAGCGGCGCCACGCGGACGCGGCCTCCTTCCTCGCCATCTCGTCTTCCCGCCCGCTGAACTCGTACTGATTCGCGAGGCAGACTCCGATGCCGTTGAGCGCCGGGAAATGGTTGGGGTCGATCTCGACCGCCTTGCGGAACGCGGACAGGCTCTCCGGGTAGCGTTTCATCCGGAACAGGCCCATTCCCAGCCGCTCATACCCGATCGCGGTCGGCTTGGCTTGCACCAGTTGCTCCAGCGTGTTCACCATCTCACCATACCGACCGGTCTTGCCCAGGCTCTCGGCCAGGTTGAGAAGCAACGGCGCGGAAAGCTCCGTCAATTCCGACGCCTGCTGATACTCCATCACCGCGTCGTCGTGCCGCCCCATCGCCGAGAAAATAGCGCCTAGGTTGATCCTCGCGGCGGTGCTCGTCGAATCCAAGTCCACCGCCCTTCGCGCGAACGAGAGCCCCTGGGCCGGTTCGCCCAATTGCAGGTACGCCGTTCCCAGGTTGAGGTTGGCCGAGAAATCATCCGGCCGAATCACCAGCGCCCTCAGATAAGCGCCCACCGATTCCGACAGACGGCTCAGGAACTGCAACGCCAACCCATGTCCGTACTGGGCCTCGAAATTCTCGGGTTCAAGTCGGACGGCGCGACCGTATCGGTCCTCGGCACCCGCGTAATCGCCCTGCCGTTGATAGATTTCGCCCGCCCCCAAGTACGCCGTGGTCAGCCGCGGGTTGTCTTCGATCGCACGCTCAAAATCCTGCAGCGCGTCGTCATATTCTCCCGCGGCGACGGCTCCCAGCCCGCGCTTCAGGTTCGATTCCCCCCCATCCGTTTCGATCCGCTCTCGCCGCACCTTGCCCCCGGCCCGAAGGTCTTTCTCGGCCCATGGATACTGCCCGGCGAATTCCTGCCCGAACGCGGACCCCGCCGATGTGCTCCCGCCGACCTCGGGCTCGTTGCCGAACGTCGTCTCCGGGGCGCATCCGCACGGAAGAATCGCGCACCCAAGAACTGCCCATAGCAGCGCGTTGATTTTCTGAGGCGAGGCAAAAGGACTGAGTGTTCGAGAATCGCGCATGCGGGGATCGGTGCCTCCGGGAAATCACCGACAGGACGATAGTGGTCCCCCCGGGGCGGCGTCGGTCGGGTAACCCTCAGAAATCGTGGAGTGATCGGAGACGCTTCAGGTTGATGACGTCCCAGTTCACCGATCGTCCGGACGGCGCCTCGCGGCTGCCCTTGGGCGTCTCGAGAATCTTGGGAATCTCCCTGACCCTCGGGTGATTGACGACCGCGGCAAAGCCGCTCCGTCGGGTTTTTGCAGCGCTATATACGCCGTCGGAGGCGTGCAGCTTGGCGCCGCCTCCTACCCACCCGTGCCCGATATGCGCGTGCCGATCCAGTTTGCTCGCGAGCGGACCCTTGCTGTCGTTGACGTGCAGAACGTGCAGATTCTCCATACCGCACGCCGCATCAAATGATTCCAGCACCGCGACCGCCGACACCCGGGTCGAGAGGTCATGACCCGCGGCGTGCAGGTGGCATGTATCCAGGCAAAACCCGATCCGCTCCGGCAACCCCGTCCCAGCTGTGACCCGACACCTGAGGTCGCTTAGATGCTGAAACGAGGCCCCGATGGTGCTGCCCGCCCCCACCGTTCCCTCCAGGCACGAAACGACACGGGCCCCGCGCGTGCGCCGGAAGATCTCTGCGTACGCCTTGGCGATCCGCGTCAGCCCCGTTTCGAGATCGGCCCCCACATGCGACCCGGGATGATGCACCAAGTACGGGATGGCCAGCGTTTCACATCGGCCGATCTCGTCGGTCATCAGGTCCACGCTCTTATTCCATAACTCATCGCTGACGCTCGCCAGGTTGATCAGGTAACTCGCGTGCGCGACCGTGCTCCCCCGCCCGTGCGGCCCGCCCCGGTCCCAGCCCAGATCGGCAACCTTGCCATGCCACGCGCGAACCATTCCGGGGTCGAGCGGATTGGCCTTCCACTGTTGCTGGTTCTTGGTGAAGACCTGGACACAATCAAGTCCCAGCGCCTCGGCCTCGGCCAAAGCGTTCACCATGGATCCGGAGATGGAAAGGTGAGAACCGTACACGGAAAGATGCCGAAAAGGCAAAGGTGGGTACCCTAGAGAACGGTCGCTCTATAAAAGGAACGAAAGAATCGCTCCGATGATCTTCTGCGCGAGCCGAACGACGTGCCTCCCGGCGAAACTGAAGACCACGAGGAAGGCGATCAGCCGGAAAATAGCCCCACGCTCACCCTCCCAGATCTCCTCGAACCTCCGGCTGAAATTGCTCACGATCCGCCAGCCGTCGAGCGGGGGAACCGGGATGAGGTTGAAGACCATCAGCACCATGTTCAGCCACGCCCCCGTGTTCAGGAAGATCAACACGTTGCCGCGAACCGGCTCCCGAACGGCGCCCGCGAACTTGATCCACGCCACCAGGCCGATGAGCGAGAGCACGGAAAGGCCGAAGTTGGTCGCGGGCCCCGCGACCGCGACCGCGGCCAGGCCGTAGCGACCCCGGATGCGGGAGGGATCGATCGGCATCCGGCCCCACGGAACTCCGAACAGCCCGAAGGCGATCCAGCCGAACGTGTCGACGTGGACCGCCGGGTTCCACGTCATGTGCCCCGTGTCGTGCGGCGTAAAATCGCCCCGCCGGATAGCGGCCCAGCCGTGCGCCAGTTCGTGCAACACAACCGACAGCAACGCCCAGAACACCCACGACCCCAAATAGATCGGGCCGTTGTTCCACTGATCAGTCACCCACCATCCGGTACCCATGGCGATCAGAGTATCAGCGGAATCGCTCCACGTCGCGCATGAAGAGAAGCTGAAAGCGCGGAGCCCGCTTCACTTCCGCTTTTACACCGTTCCGCACAGTTTGTACAAGATTCGTGCCCCCACGTTGGCGTCCCATTCCGAGGACTCGGGGTACAGGTTCGGGGAAACCTCGACAAGGTCGAACCCGATCACCTTCTTGCCGGATTTCTTGACCGCTTCCAGCAGCAGCGCGGCCTGCGCGAACGACAGCCCGCCGGGCACGGCGGTTCCGGTGTGCGGACAGAGTGACGGGTCCAGACCGTCGATGTCGAACGAGATATAGACCTTGTCCGGGAGTTCCGCGATGATCTCCGCCACAATCGCCGACCACCGCGCCCCTTCCAGCAGCCGCTCCTGCATCGCGGCGTCAAAGAAGATCGAGGCCCGGCCTCCGAGCGATCGCGCGTACTCGATCTCCTTCTCGCCCACGTCACGCACCCCCACACTCACGATCTTCGCAGTCTGCGGGATGGTCGACAGCACGTTGAACATGATCGAGGCGTGGGAATACCGAAACCCCTCGTACGCAACCCGCATGTCCAAGTGGGCATCGATGTGCAGGATTCCGAACTCGCCGTGGGCCTCGGCCGCCGCACGGATCGCACCCAGAGGCACCGAGTGATCGCCGCCGACGACCCCGGGAACCTTTCCCGCAGCGTGCAGTTTCCGCGCTTCGGCATGCACATACCGGTTGACCTTCTCACCGATGGCTTCGACATCCGCCAAGGCCTGCGCGTCCGACTCCGCGTTCTGATCTTCCCCCCCGATGGAGGCGGCCAACTTGCCCGCCTCGTCCGACCATTCCATGATCGCCTCCGCCTCGTCCAGCATGTGGATGCCCTGCTCGTATATTCGGCCCAGGCGCGTGTCGAACAGGTCCACCTGTGCGGATGCACGAAAAATAATGCTCGGCCCCACCGACGTGCCCGACCCGTACGACGTCGTCGCATCGAACGGCACCGGAATCAGGACGATCTTCGCGTCCTTCTTCTGCGTCGGCAGACCGAAAATTCCAGAATCCGGGTGAGCGGGCGCATCGGGGTCAAATGGCATACGGATCAAGCGTAGAGCCACCTGACCCGCTCTGCACGGCCGCCCGCGCCGTTACCTCATCCAAACGCGGAGCCCTGACTCGATCACCATCGCGGCAAGAATCAGCGGTAGATGCATGATCGAGGCAAAGAAAACCGCCCGAGCCTCAGAGCGGGTCTTGCCCCTTACCAGCCGGAACGCCAGCCAACTGAACGCGGCGCACGCCAGCGTGGCGATGATGATGTATGGAGCCCCCAGTCGGACGGGGAGCAGCCACGCCGGCGCGATTGTCGCGGGCAGGAGCAGCAGTGTCCACAGCGAGATCATCTCGGCGGTCTTCCGGTCGCCGTCGGGCACCGTGGTCAGCACGCGATACCCGCCCGCGGCATAATCGTCCTTGTACATCCACGCGATAGCTAGAAAGTGCGGGATCTGCCAGACGAACATCAGAATGAAAAGCGACCAACCCCCCGGCTCCAACAACGAGCCCCACCCACCCGTTGAACCCGCCGTCCACCCGATCAGCGGCGGCACGGCCCCGGGG
>CAZJXA010000123.1:0-9882 GCA_964549785.1 uncultured Phycisphaeraceae bacterium
CGCAACATCGGCGAAAACCAACTGCGTGGCGGCAGAATCGACATCGACACGTTGCGCGTTGGGCGGGCGTCGTGTTCGGGCGAACGAGCCGAGGATCGCCGCGTGAGCGAGGACCGAGGCGGCGATAGCGGCAATGAGGATGGCGCGGCGTGAAACCTGGATCGGGCGGCGGGGGAGCAACCGGTGATTATGGGCGTGGGGAACGCGCAGCGTCGTGTACGGGCGGGCAGGTCTGTCGCAGTTCGGCGGCGATTGGGGTCGGCTCGCATGGAGTGGAGCCCCCGGGCCTGCCTCGCACCGCTGCGTCCATTGCAGCCGGGACATAGGCTTTGCCCATGGACCGTTATGAGCACTTTCAGGCGTACCGAGCCAAGATGAACGACCGGATTCTTGGCGATGATGCGAGCCGCGGAGGGGCTCGGGGCGGGACGCTCGTGACGAAGCGGTTCTTCGCGCTCGACGGGAAGGGATATGAAGCGGGGGCGTTGTCTGCCAAGCAGAAGGAGTTGCTCGGACTGGTGGCGTCGATGGTGCTGCGGTGCGACGACTGCATCGCGTATCACATCGATCAGTGTGTCGCGGTGGGCGCCACGGACGACGAACTGTGGGAGACGTTCGATATCGCGCTGATCGTGGGCGGATCAATCGTGATTCCGCACCTCCGGCGGGGTGTCGAGTTTTTGGACATGGCCAGGGCGAAAGCGGCAATGTGAGACCGACTGGCCCTGCACCGCCCGGGTACGCTGCGCGCTGGCGGACCGGATTCGTGGCGGCGGATGAGCGGCCTATTTCTTAGGCGGTTCAGCCTCGGAACCTGCACGGGTACGGATCAGCCGTCGCTCGAAGCCGCCCTGATGACCCGCGAGCTTCGGGGCCCGGCCCGAGAGCACTGCGGCGGCGGTATCGAGCCGGTACTCGAATGGCAGACCCGTGACCGGGTCGTTGGGGACGGGGATGTCGGTGACCTCCGCGAGCGATTGAGGAAAGCTGTTGTGGGTGGTTGCGTGAAGGCGGAGGGCCTCGACCGCGCGCAGCAGGGCGATACGGCGTTCGAGGAGCACGGAGGAGACGAACGAGTTGTTGATGGCGGGCAGGATCACGAGCATGGGCTGGGAGTCCTGCGCGGCCCGCAACTCGGCGGCGGTGGCGGCGGCGGTATTGAGCAGGGCCGGTTCGATCTCGGCGTACGGCAGCGCCGACCATTTGAAGACTTCATCGGAGTGCTTCTGGAAACTCTCGAGTTGCCAGCGCAGGGTGACGAACGGAACCGGTAGGGCGTCGATCTCGGCGGGCGTCACGCCTTGAGAAATGAGGTACGCGCGGGCGGCGGGAAAGTTCGCGGCGGCGGAGGCGGCAGCCCCGAGAGGATCGGTCGGCGAGTTCGGGACATCACCGGCGTCGATGGACTGCAGATTGGAGAAGAGATCGGCCGAGAGGGCGGCGGCGGCCTCCGGAGAAAGCCCGCCCGACTGCAGTCTCTTCAGGTCGGGGAAGGTGAAGTCGAGCATCGAGGATTCGTAGGTGTAGGCCCGGCGCAGGGAAACGAGCGGGTTCTCCAAGCGGGAGAGCGGCCAATAGAGGCTGGGGGCGGCGGGCGTTTGCACCCAGCGTTCAAGTTGTTCGCAGATGATGGACCCAACGGCGAGGCCGACGAGGCCCTGGATGAGCGTGGGGGAGCGGCCCAGGTCACAAGCGAGTTCGAGCCCGATGGTGAGCGTTTCCGCTGCGGCGGCGAAGTCGTTGTTGAGCAGTTCGATGCGGGCCTTAAGGGCCAGCGACCGCCCGATGTCTCGAAGGGTGGCGAGTTCCGGGAGGAGCGTTCCGATGGAGTTGGTGCGGATGGGCGTTCCCCAGTCGCACTGATCGCGTTTGGCCGCAACCAGCAAGACGGGGTACACGTCATGGATGAAACCGGAGACCGCGGCCCACGCGGCATCCTGATCGAATTCCGAAGGCTCTTTGGCGAGCCAGTCGGTGACCAGGCTCCCCCGGGCGGCGTTGTTGCCGTGGAGGATGCAGGCTTGATACCACTGGGCGGAAGCGTCGCCCTCGATCTGATCGAACGGGCGGAACGCGAGTTCAAATTCGAGCGCACGGAGGGCCTTGGGCGGGTCGGTGACGTTGAGGGTCCGAGCATCGGCAGGGTTCGGTATGTGGCCGGAGGTTTGACCGGAGGCCGGCGTCGAAAAGGTGAGCGCGACCATGCACGAGACGGAAAGAACACTCAGGGACCCGGGGCTCATGGTGCAACTCCTTCACTGGAATCATCGAGGACGGATCGACCCCAAGTCAATTCCGTGCGTTCCGGGGAACCTGCTCGGATATCCTCGAATCCCGATGCCCGAACTTCAGAATACCCCGCACCCCGCCGCCGCGCTTCTGATCCCGATCGGGTTGGCGGTCACCGCGGGTATTGTGACTGCGCTGCAACCGCTGATTAACGGTCGGTTCGCGATGTCCACCGGGACGCGGGTGCACGGCTCGGTACTGAACTTTTTGGTCGGGCTGGTGGCGATGGTGGTCGTTGCGCTGCTCATGCGGGCCCCGCTGCCGGAGGGAGCGAGGTTGGCGGGCGCTCCGTGGTGGAGTTGGACGGGGGGTCTATGCGGCGCCTTTTTCGTAACGATGGCGATTTATCTCGTGCCGCGGATGGGGGCCGCCAATTACCTCTCCGCGATGATCGCGGGCCAATTGCTGGCGTCGATTGTCGTCGACCACTTCGGCTTTCTGGGCGCTCCCGTCCATCAGATTACTCCGGGACGCGTCGTCGGGGTGCTGCTGATCGGCGCGGGCGTGGTTTCCATCCGGCTGTGGTAAAGATGGTGAAAGAGGAGAACCCATCGAGCATCGCGCGAAATGCCGAGTGGCGGACGGGTTTCTGCGGCGGGGTGCGCGTGTCGCGGGCCGCGTGGTCCGGCGGGTCCCGTCAGTGTGCCCGACTTCCCGCGGCTTTGCTGTGACCCGCCCTTAACCCTCCAGTGACGCCCATCCCGCCCATCTCGCCAGTCCCTCTCACGCCGCCGACGGTCCGAATCGGCATTCTGCTGACGCACGTGGCGGCGGTCGCGCTGATCCAATCGACGTGGATGGCGCTCATGGCCGTGGTGCCGGTGCTGGCCCGCAAAGAGTTCGGGGCCAACGACTGGCAGACGCTGCTCATCACGGCGACCCCGACAATTTTCTTCTCGCTGAGCATTTTCTGGAATGATCTCTTCGGCCGCACTCGGTTCGGGCGGTATCTGGTCATCTACTGGGCGTTGGGCTGTTTGCCACTGGCGGCGATGGGGCTGGCCACATCGTATTGGATGCTGCTCCTCGCCCACTTGGTGACGTGCATCGGTGGGGCGGGGTATCACCCGGCGGCGGGTGAATTGTTGAAAGGGCTCTACCCGGACCGGCTGCGGGGCCGGATTTACAGCGTGGTGTGGGGGTCGTCGATGACGTTCGGCGCGGTGGCCGGGCTGGTGGTGGGGAAGTGGATGACCGGCGACAGCGAGGCCTTCCGGGTGTTTCTGCCGATCGCGGCGGGGTTGCAACTCGCGGGCGTGGGTGTGCTGACGTGGCTGGCGCACCGGACAGGCGTCGCCGGTCGGCGCGTGCTGGGTCCGCCCTCGGGGGGCGGGCTGGCGCGGGTCTTTGAGCCCATCGCCCACACGAAAGAGGTTTTGAAGGCCGACCCGATCTTCGCGCGCTACGAGGCGGCGTACATGGTCTACGGGATCGGCTGGATGATCGCGTACGCGTTGCTGCCGATCCTCGTCACCGACGGGTTGCACCTTGATTACGACGAGATCGCCACTTCCACCCAGTTCGCCTACCTGATCGCGCTGGTAGCGATGATCTTCCCGGCGGGGCTGCTGATGGACCGGTTGGGGGCGGTGCGCTCGACCGGCCTCTCGTTCGCGATGCTGACGCTGTATCCGCTGGGGCTGATCTGGGCCTCGAACGTGCGCGAACTCACTTGGGTAAGCGTGCTCTACGGGGTGGCCCACGCGGGCGCGAGCGTGGGCTGGATGCTCGGGCCGGTGGCGTTGGCGCCGACGCCGGAAAAGGTGCCGCAGTATGTGGCGATCCACGCGACCTTCGTCGGCATCCGTGGCAAGTTGTTCCAAGGGTTGGGCGTGCTGCTCTACACGCTGACCGGGAGTTTCACGCTGCCGCTGGTGATCGCGGCGATCGCGTACGCGTGGTCGGCCCAGCAGATGTGGGCGTTGCACAAGAGGATGAAGACGGGCGACCGCGGGGGGAGCCCCAACCCCCGCCCGGGCTTGTAAAGCGCCACGCCCCGCACCAAGTGCTGGCGGCGTTCGTCCGCTCGTTCACAGATCGCGGTTGGGTCGGCCGACATTGACGCTCGCGGCAGTCTTTGATCTCAACGGCGACGATCCGTCCCGAAAGCGCGCGGCCGCTTGCGCGTCCGGAAACACTCGCCATCGACCGTCGGCGCGCTCCACCCTCAGGCACGCCCGGATTCCAAACTTCAACTTTGCAAATGTTTTTTCGTGCGGAACGCAGGACCCGCCCGCGTCTTGACTTGCGCGCAGCGAGACAGATCGGAAGCATCCCCGGCGAACCCCTGAATCGCCCGCGGGCGCGCTCACTCGGCGGTCGCTCCGCCCCCTTGGTTGAGGGCCGCGTGTGGAACGCACCCCGCCACCCAAGGACGACCCAATGACCCACCGGCCCGAGACACATCACGCTTCAGCACGCACCCGCATCCAGTCGCTCCTTGATCGCCATTTCGGCAGCACGCTCCCGCGTTTCGAGAGACTCTGGAACTACTACCGCAACCCGCTCCGGCCGGTGGGTCATGGTGGGGGTCATGGTGGGGGCGGCTCGTCCGAGTCGTCCGGACGTTGGTACCGGCTCGCCCAAGAGGACGCCCTTCCCGCTCGTCTCACGGGCCGCACCGAGCCCGGCTCGCCCCTCACCGATGACCGCAACCCCGCGCGACGCGAGGTCGTCATCGAGAACGACATCACCTGGCGGATTCACGCGCTGGTCGACCTCATGTTCGGCAAGCCCATCCGCATCCATTCGACCTGTGCCGATCCCGTCCGGCGCACGCTCATCGAGCGCACCCTTGACACCGTGCTCGAGGCGTCGGGCGGGATCGGCCTTCTCCAGGACGCCGCGCTGCTGGGGCACATCTTCGGCCACGTCGACCTCACCATCCGCATCGACGACGCGTTCGACGGCCCCTCGTCGGTCCGCATCGAGCCCATCGATCCTCGCCGCGGCATCGCGATCCTGAACCCCACCGACTACCGCGCGATCGAGTCGTACATCGTGGCGACACCCGTGGCCGGCGAACTCACGCAGCCGCGTCCGCCGTCGGCGCGGCGATCCGGTTCGCAACGCCCCATGCGGGTTCAGACGATCACCCGTACCGGCTGGTCGGTGGAAGAGCACGGCCGAGAACTCTCCCACGGGACGCACGAGTGGACCCACGGCCGTCTGCCGATCGTGCACATCCAGAATATTGCACAGCCCTTCCACTTTGAGGGGCTTTCGGAGGTGGAGCCGCTCATCCCGCTTCAGGACGAACTCAACACCCGCCTCTCGGACCGGGCCAATCGCATCACCCTGCAGTCGTTCCGGATGTATCTCGCCAAAGGCATCGACGGGTTCGAGAATCAGCCGGTCGCCCCCGGCCAACTGTGGGTCACCGACAACAAGGACGCGAGCATCCAGAGTTTCGGCGGCGATCTGCCGACGCCCGGGGAAGATCGCCACATCGACGAACTCCGCGATGCGCTCGACAAGGCGTCGGGCGTGCCCCCGCTCGCCAGCGGCGTGGTCCAAGCCAAAATCGGCAATCTCTCTTCCGCCAACGCCCTCCGCATCACGCTGATGGGGGCGCTCAGCAAGACCGCTCGAAAGCGCGTGACCTACGGCCGCGGCCTCGCCGAGGTCTGCCGGCTCGTGCTTGAGGCCCTGGACCATCTCGGGTTTGTGGCGACGGCCCCGGAGGATCGCGGCGTGCGGCTCACCTGGCCCGACCCGTTGCCCGAGGACCAGCGGGAATTGCTCGACGCCGCGGAAGCCAAACTGCGATTGGGCGTGCCCAAGGACCGCGTCCTCGCCGAGCTGGGGTACGCCCCCACCGACCCCGGCATCACCTGAGGTTCGCAAGAGACGGAGCGACGAAGACGCGGGAGACACGCAGACACGCCGTCTCTGGCCGCCCGTCCCGCTTCGTCGTTATTCCCACTTCTTCTCTGCATCTCTCCGCCATGTCCCACCACAAGGAGCCCCCCATGACCGAACCCGAACTGATCACCCGCATCGCTGAACTCGAGACCCAACTCATCACGCTGAACCACACACACGAGATCGACCGCGCGCTCATCGCCGCGTCGCCGGTCGATCTCGAAAGCGCCCGCGCGGTGGCGCGATCTCAGATCAAGGAAGGCGACGACGTCGGCCGGGCGATCCAAGCCCTGAAAGCGGCGAAGCCGTTCCTCTTTACCCCCGCCGGCAACGCGCCCTCGCCCCGCTCGTCGCCCAGCGTCATGACTCCGGCGTCCGAGCCCGCATCGGCCCGAGACACGACCCAGGCCCTGGCCGACGAGGCCCGAACCACCGGCGACCGCCGCGCCCTCCTGGCGTACCTGCGGGCCCGCAAGTCGCGCTGACGCACGCGGCTCTGGTCTGTCTTCCCCACCTCTTGCTTCGCTCGGCTCTTCGTTGCGCCGCTGCGTGTCTGTGTTCATCCCCGCTTCGTCTCCCCTTCCCTTCGTCCCTCTTCCCTCCTTGGAGCACCCCATGTCCTTCTCTGGCAAAGCCACCTATACCGCCGGCACGGATCTTCCTGAACTCGCCGAAGACGTCGCCGATCTCGTTTCGATCGTCTCGCCTTTCGAGACCGCCCTCCTTGACCACCTGGGCGACCCGACCCGTGCAGCTCAGTCCACGATCCACGAATGGCTCGAGGACACCCTGCTCCTCAACGCCGACAGCATCAATCAGGTGACCTTCACGCCCAACGCGCAGGACGTCACCGGCATCACCGTCTTCAATGGCCCCCGATTCCAGGTTGGCGACCTCGTCCGTCCCGGCAACGCCGCCGAGGTCATGCTCGTCACCGCTGTCGCCGCCAACGTCATCACCGTGGTCCGCCGCTACGGCAGCACGCCCGCCTCAAACGTGTCGAACGGGCTGAAACTCACGATCCTGGGCAACGCCGCGCTGGAGGGAGCCGATGCCCCGACCACCCGATTCACCAGCCGCGTCCGCAAGCAAAATTACACGCAAATCTTCACCTCCACCTGCGACGTCACCGGCACCATGCAGGCCACTCGAGCCCGGGGCGTTTCCGACGAGCTTGAGTACCAGAAGCAGAACCGTCTGCGGGAACTGCTGCGCGACCTTGAGAATTGCGTCATCAACGGAGCCGCGCCCGCCGCCAGCCCGCAAGGCTCGACGTCGGTGCGGCGCTCCATGAACGGGGTCATCAAGTCGATCGCGACGAACCAGTTTATCCCCGGCCAGTCGGGCTTCCCCGCCGGCGGCGGCGGCGGCACCGACCTCAGCGAGAGCGTGCTGAATTCGGCCCTCCGGCTCATCTGGGAGCAATCCTCCGGCCGGGTGGACACCATCGTCGTCAACGGCCTGCAGAAGCGCCGCATCAACCAGTTCATCACCCCCGCGCAGCGCCACCTCACGCCCGACGACCAGCGCCTCAGCGAGATCATCAGCGTGTATGAGTCGGACTTCGGCACCTGCCGCGTCCTTCTCTCGCGCTGGATGCCCGCCGACACCGTCCTTTTCCTCGACAGTTCCCGCATCGAGGTCATGCCGCTCTCGGGCCGCAGCTTCCACTTCAAGCCTCTCGCGGCGACGGGCGACTCACACACCGGCCAACTCATCGGCGAATACACCATGGAGTTCCGCAACGAGGCGGCCCACGGATTGGTGCGCGGGCTGTCGATCGTGTGACACCGAGATTGCAGATCGCAGGTCACGCACCTCTTCAGGAATGTGGGCGCTGCGATTCGCCCGCCCTGCTCCTCCTCCTGCCCCTCCTCCTCCTCCCCGCTTCGCTCGCTCGGCCGCCACCGGGCGGGCGGATTGCTGGTTCTGAAATGCTCTTCCGCCCTCTGGAGACCTCCCATGCTCGCCACCGACCGAGACATCCTCGCCCTCGAACCCTTCCTCTTCCGCGACACCATCTGGCTCAACCAGCGACTGTGCCGGGGCACGGTGAACGTCAACGAATCGGTCGTCGACGCCACCACACTCGACGTTGACTTCGATCTCGCGGGCGTGAAGAAGGGGCACGTCGTCACTGTCGCGGGCACTTCCTATGAAGTCGCCTCTGTCAACGATTCCAATCAACTCACCATCACCCGCCTCCGCGCGAACAACGACGAGCCGGGCGGTGCCCCCAGCCCGATCACCGCGGCCGAGGCCTACGTCATGACCTTCCGACCGCAACTCGCGCTCGTCGAACGCCAGATCTACCTCATGGCCGGCCTCGATCCCGACAACGCCCCCGACCCCGTCATCGGTCCGCGCCAGCCGACTCCGGAGCAGATCACCAACCCCGTCTCGCTCCGGCACCTCAACGTCGTGGGGGCCCTCCACATCATCTTCACCGCGGCGAGCTTCTCATCGGTACCGGATTCCGCCCTCGCTCGTCGGGCCGCGATGTACCGCGCGGCGTTCAACGAAGAACGGGCCCGCATCCGCATCGAGATCGACCTCAACGAAGACGGCAAGCCCGACGTCACCCGTCGCCTCAATTCGTTGCTGCTGCGGAGGTAGCAGATCGGCAGATAGGCAAATAAGCAGATGGGCAAATGGGCGGATGAGCAATAACGCCACGCTCAACGACCCCTGTATGGCTCTGCTTCATTGCTCGATCTGCTTATTTGTCTATCTGCTTATTTGCCCGTCTGCCATCTGCCTATCTGGAACCCCCCATGCTCCTCCTCACTCCCACCGCAACCTTCGGCTCGATCATCCTCGCCGACCTCACCGCCGCCACCATCTCGCGCACGCCAAAGCGCATCATCGCCGATCACTCCGACACCGGCCCTCACGTTGCCTTCGCAGACGTCCCGGAGTTTCAGACCCTCATCCGCCTCGTAGGCCGCGTTCTGAAGGACGACGTCAACCTCCTCGCTCCGGGCCAAGCCGCCACGCTCGCGATCACCACCGCCGCCACCGGCTCTGACCGACCCCGCCGCAGGCTTGCCGCGGCCAGCACTCTCGTCGACGTCAAGTACGACTTCACCGACGCGAAAGGCTGCACCCGCACGCTCGAGTTCCTGGCGACCTCCGACGGAAACAGCGACCCCATCTCGATCACCGACGCGTGAATCAGATTGCGGATGGCAGATCGCAACACAGATGGAGGCACCGTCCTTGAATCTGTCCTTTGCCATCTGAATCTGCTCTCTGGGCCCGCCTTCTCTGAATTGGTGCTTCGCCACTTGCCATTTTACATCTGCTATCTGGAGCCCCCATGCCCTCTTCTTTCAGGTCTCTCAACCTCTTCGGCTCCGGTCCCCACCGCTTCACCGTGGGTCGTCGAGGCCAACTTCTCGTCCCCGACCTCTTTCTTAGCGGGTCGGGTTCCGGCTCGACGCCGCAGGGCCTCATCGAACTCGATGTTCTCGTTACCGGACGCTTGGTCGCTCCGTCCGAGGCCGCGCTCCGGACTCTCGAATCCGCAATCGCCGCCCAGCTCACCGATCCGCTCCAAGTGGGCACCCTTATCGATCTCCACGCCCGTTCCTTCGCCAACATGTCCTTCATCATCTTCGAGCAAGCCGCTCCCACCGAGCGCAACCGCCAGTTCTCACTCCCCTACCTCGCCCGCTTCCGGGCCCTTTGAACTGGCGCCCCCAACTGGGGAAGGGCCGGGGGGGGGGT
>CAZJXA010000124.1:0-9838 GCA_964549785.1 uncultured Phycisphaeraceae bacterium
TTGTCGGGCCCGCCATCGAACGCCTTGCGAACAGCCCCATCAGCAAGATCGTTGTGACCGACACCATCGCGTTGCACGCGGGGTGCGATGCCATCCGTCACAAACTCGTCCAGCTGTCGGTCGGGGCGCTTCTGGGCGAGGCCATCAAACGCATCCACAGCAATGAAAGCGTCAGCGAACTGTTCAAGAAAACCGCCGGCACCAAGAGGTGATCGGCAGCCGTTATTCACATGCGAATGTTCACCCAGAGAGCCGAAAGGGAATCCGCCATGCACGAGAAGTCACCGATGTTGAAAGTCACCCCCCGCACCCACCTGGGCTCGCGTCACTCCAAGCGCATCCGGGCGGCAGGCGGGCTGCCGGCGGTGGTGTACGGCCACGGCCAGGACCCCGTCTCCATCACTGTCGAATCCCGTATCGCGATCCCGCACATGGAGTCGGGCGAGAAGGTGTTCCGCCTTGATTTCCCGGGAACCCAGGACGCGGACGAGGGTCAGATCGTCCTCCTGAAGGAACTCCAGTTCGATTACCTCGGCAGCACGATCGTTCACGCGGACTTTGCCCGCGTCGATCTGAACGAGCGAGTGCGAACCCGCGTGCCGATCCATCTCGTCGGCGAGGCCATCGGTCTGAAGCAGGCCGGCGCGATCCTGATGCACCCGACGGCGGAAGTCGAGGTTGAATGCCTCGTGCTCGAGATCCCCGATTTTATCGAGTTCTCGGTCTCCGCTCTTGACGTCGGTCAATCCATCACCGCTGCCGAACTGACGCTGCCGAACGAGAGCATGAAGTTGATCACCGATTCGCACTCCATCATCGCGCAGATCGTGATCCAAGCCGAGATTGTCACCGCCGAGGCCACCGCCGCGTCGAGCGGCGCCGGCGAACCGGAAGTCACGACGGCCAAGAAGCCCGGGGAAGGCGATGCCAAGGCGGCAGCACCCGGTGCCAAGGGCGCTGCTCCGGCTGCGGGTGCGAAACCGGCCGCGGGTGCCAAGCCAGCGGCGGGTGCCAAGCCAGCGGCGGGTGCGAAGCCTGCCGCAGGCGCGAAGCCGGCCGCCCCGAAGAAATAACCCACTTTCCCTTCGTCTCTCCGTATCTCGCTTACTTCACCCCCATGAAACTCATCGTCGGTTTGGGAAATCCGGAAGGCCGTTACGCCAGGACCCGCCACAACGCGGGCTTCATGGTGGTTGATCGCCTTCTGGGTTCTCACGCCAAGGGTGTGGTTCTGAAATCGCGGTTTCAGGCGGCCACCGCCGAGGTCGACTTTGGCGGTGAAAAGTGCATGCTCCTCAAACCGACGACGTACATGAACAAGTCGGGACAGTGTGTGGGTGAGGCCGTCCGGTTTTTCAAGGTCGATCCCAAGGCCGATCTTCTCGTCGTCGTCGACGAGTTGTACCTGCCGACCGGAGCGATGAAGATCAACCCCAAGGGGGGAACGGCGGGGCACAACGGCCTGACCGACATCCATCGGATTCTGGGGACCGACGAATACCCGCGTCTGCGCGTGGGCGTTGGACTCCAACCCACCGGGGGCAAGCCCCCGCTGATGGATCAGGCCGACTTTGTTCTGAGTCAGTTCACGGACGAAGAACGAACGCTCCTTGAAGGCGCGGTGCTTCGGGCGGCGCTGGCCGCCGAAGCCTTTGCTCGCAAGGGGCTGGATGCGGCGATGAACGCCTTCAACGGGTCGGACGCAAAGGCGTCCGAGCGCAAGGCACCGGAGAAGATTGAGAATGTGTCAGAACCCCCCTCGCAGCGGCCGAACGAAACCCGGCGTTCCGTTCCACCGGCGGCGGCGTAACAGGCAGAACATCAGCAACAAGAACTCAGGTCACCCACGTTAGAAAGGACTCGTTTTTATGGCACAAGCACCGTTCGTTCAAGTGAAGAAAACCTACCAATACGAGGCCATGTTCCTCCTCGGTCAGGCCGTCGCGGCCGACTTCTCGGGCGCGATCGCCCACATCAAGGAGATCATCGCCCGCGGGCATGGTGAGATCATCGCCATGAAGAAGTGGGATGAGCGCCGCTTGGCGTATGAGATCCGCGGGCAGAAGCGCGGGCTCTATATCCTTGTCTACCTCTCCGCCCCCGGGCCGGACATCGCCCACATCGAGCGCGACTGCAACCTCTCGGAGAAGATCCTCCGCACGCTCATCCTTCGGTGCGACCACCTCACGATCGACGAGATGAAGAACTTCGATGCCCAGAAGGAACTTGAGATCGAGGCCAAAATGCGGGCCGAACGCCCCGCCATGGCCACCGCGCCGCTGCCGCCGGCCGCCACGCCGCCCAGCGACGACGCCGAGGACGGGGAAGACCTGTAAGCCGACTGGGTGATCGAACGAAAAGACCCGTCCGCCGCGGTCGTCGCGGCGGGACGGGTCTTTCTTTATTCCAGCAACGGTCGGATCCGGCTCAGGCCGGGCGCGGGAAGACCGCCTTGGTGCGCAGATCCTGGCCCACCTTCCGGAGCGAGATGATCCGATTTTCGGTGGGCGGGTGGCTCGCGAAGAGGTTCATGATCGAGCGGCCGCCGGTCAGCGGTTCGATGATGAACATGTTGTTCTGGGCCGGGTTTGGGTTGTGCAGCGGAATCCGCTTGGAGTAGACCTCAAGTTTCTGCAGCGCCGAAATGAGGCCGTCGGGGCCACCCGCGATCCGGGCGCCGTCCGCATCGGCCACGTATTCGCGGCTGCGGCTGATAGCGGCTTTGATCACGACCGCGCCGACCGCCGCGAGCATGAAGGTGACGATCCCCACCAGCGGGTTCCCGCCCTCGCGGTTGCCGCCGCCCAGGAACATGCCCCACTGGGCGACGTAGGCCAGCACGCCCGAGATGGTCGCGGCGATGCAGGAGGTCAGGGTGTCACGGTTTTTGACGTGTGCGAGTTCGTGCGCCATGACGCCACGGAGTTCATCGAGGGTCAGGAGTTGCAGTGCACCCTCGGTGACTGCAACGGCCGCTTTCTTGGGCGAACGCCCGGTCGCGAAGGCGTTGGGGGCATCGTGCGGGCAGACGTAGACCTTGGGCATGGGTAACCCGGCGGTCTGGCGCAGTTCATCGACCAGGCGCACCAGTTCGCCGGCCGAACCGCCGGATGCGGCCGTCACCTGTTTGCCGCCCATCGAGGCGAGTGCGATCTTGTCCGAAAAGAACCACATCACCACGTTCATGAGCCCGCCGACCACCAAGGCCATGATCATGCCCTGTTGACCGAACCGGCTTCCGACCAGTAAGAACAGGCCCATCATCGAGCCCATCAGCAGGGCCGTTTTGAAATTGTTCATCGCCCGAACCATCCGTGACCTCCATCTGTAAACATCGAGGCGTCGACGACGCCGCGCGGACATCAGAAACACGCTCGCCCGACTCGGATCGTATCGACCAAGTCGAGCTTTTACATGGATGCATACGGCGTGCCAACGGCGGAGTTCACACCGAGGCCGGCTGCCGGTCCAACTGCTGGATCCATAGTCGTTTGCATCGCTGGTGGGGCTTCAGGCGGGCACCGCTCAAAGTGAACGAACGCAGATTGTGCGCTCTCCGCACAAAAACTGTCAAATCGGCGGCACAATGAGGCTACGAACCCGACTTTTGTTCGGATAATGTTCGGAAGACAGCCGTGGTAAACTCTCCAGCGCTCTACAATCGGATCAGGTAACCCATCCCGCCGGCACGGCCTATGAGTGGCTCAGTGCCGCTCACCGGAAGTTGAAACAATTTCCTGAAGCCGTGCCCCGCGAGATGGATGTTGGAGTTCCGGTATGATCCGTCAAGCCCAAGCCGAATCCCCGCCACGTCACGCGGCGGCAGTGCCGCAACTTTTCGCCCGGCAAGCGCTTCAGGCAGCGGCAATGGTTTCGGTCATTGGGTTTACGGCGTGGACAGCAACGCTCGCAAAACGCTCCACTGCTGCTCCGGCGGCTCTGGCCCAGATACGTTTTATCTCGCAACCCGGGGCCGAGGCCGAAGGCGGGGGCGCGGCCGCCCTCTTGGGAAATGACGTCGAATTTGAGACCGTCCCGGTCCAACTCTCTGCCGCGGATGGGTCGGCGGACACCGCACAGAATGTGTCGGATGTGCAAACGCACCAAATCCAGCCGATCTCCCCGCCCACGGTCGCGGCGAACCTCATTGCCGATCGCACCCTCCGGTGGTTTAACGGCCGACCGATCCGACCGATTCGCACGATGACGATGACCGTCACGGGGTATTCGCCCGATGCGCGCAGTTGCGGAGACTCCGCCGACGGGATTACCGCCACGCTTCACTCGGTGACGACCAACGCCCACAAACTCGTCGCCGCGGATCCGAAGCTCCTTCCCTATGGCTCGCTGGTTTCCGTGCCGGGCTACGACTTGGGCCGGGTGGTTCCGGTGCTGGATTGCGGCGCAATGATCAAGGGCCGTCGGCTTGATCTGCTGTACCCGACGCACGAACAGGCTCTCAATTGGGGCAACCGTCCGATTCGGGTGACCGTCTGGGGGTACGCCGACGGAAAGCCGACCGATAACCCTCGCAAGCTGCGCTGACGAAGCATTTGGGTCTCGCTAAACAACCACCCCGTCAACGGGCGTCCTGCGCGACAAAGTACCTTCAGAAAATCGCAAAGCCGAGATGAAACTCTGCCCGGATTCAGATTCCTCCGTCTCGTCGGTACATTTGGACGATCAGGGGATGTGAGTCACACCTCGCGGACGCCGCCGGCACCTTTCTCAATTCGACCGATCGTGAAGACCTTCTCGCCGAGCTTCGCGAGTTTTTCGGTGATCGACTCCGCAAACGCCGGGCGGACGATCACGCAATACCCGATGCCAAGATTGAAAACTCGACGCATCTCGTCTTCGCTTATGTTCCCATGTCGTTGCAGGAAACCGAAGACCGGTGGCCGCTCCCACGATGAATAGTCAACGACCGCGTCGAGGTTGGGCGGGAGTGCGCGGCAGAGATTGCCGGGGATCCCGGAACCCGTAATGTGGGCCATGCCCGAGATGACTTTCTTGACTCGGTAGTTGCGTTGCAGTTTGACGATGGGATCGGCATAGAGGCGGGTGGGGGTGAGAAGCACTTGGCCCAGCGTGGGTGGCTCGGGCGCGGGGGCGTTTTTCTTCCGACGCTTTCCGTTGAATCCCGGCGACTCGGCCAGTTCGGGGAAGCGGTCGGCGAGCGCGAGGCCCGCCTCCTTCACGACACGGCGAACGAGCGAGTATCCGTTGCTGTGGACGCCGTCACTCTGAAGCCCTAGGACGACATCGCCGACCTGGACGCGGGTCGGTTTCTGGATTCGTGCGAGTTCGACGACTCCGACACAAAAGCCGGCGAGATCAAAGTCTCCTTTGGAGTAGACGTCGGGCATGTTGGCGGTTTCGCCGCCCAAAAGAGCGCAGCCGGATCGTTTGCAGCCGTCGGCGATGCCGCGGACAAGGTCGTTGAGGATGCGCGTGTCAACGGTCGGGACGGCGATGTAATCGAGAAAGAAGAGTGGTTCGGCGCCTTGGACGATGAGGTCATTGACGTTCATGGCGACGAGGTCGATGCCGACGGTGTTGTACGTATCCAGTTCGGTGGCGAGTTTGACTTTCGTCCCCACTCCATCGGCGCAAGCGACGAGGACCGGGTCTTTGTAGTTACGGGCGAAGAGGCCTCGTTTGTAATCCAGCCGGAAGAGCCCGGCGAAGCCGCCGGGGTTATCGATGACGCGGTCGGTGAAGGTTTTGCGGAGGATCCCGGAGAGGGATTCGGTGAAGAGGTCTTTTTTATCGATATCGACGCCGGAATCGGCGTAGGTAAGGGGGCGTCCTGCCTTGGATGAAGCCATGGGGCGGAGTTTAGCGGGGGAACGGCGGTAGGAGAAGGCGAGATGCGCGCAGCCGATGCCCGCGGGGGAAGTTTGGTCCGCTACGGTTGGTGCCTCATGGAAAGCGTGCGTTCACCGGTCGGTCCACATCATTCGCTTTTTCGAGCGGTCGCGGGCTTGGGGAGCTCGGTGCTTCGGCGGATCGCGGGGTTCGGCCGGTTTATGCGGTTCGCGGGGGCCGCAGTGGCCGGGTTAAAGGCCGTGAAGACGTGGGCGCGGCGGGATCGGCTGGGGCGGCAGTTGTACTTTGTGGGGACGGCGTCGGTGCCCGTGGTGGCGATCACGGGCGGGTTTATCGGCATGATTCTCGCGCTGGAGGCGTACCGGCAATTCGAAGCCATCGGGCAGGAAGCTCGGCTCGGCGGGATCATCAACCTCTCGATGGTGAAGCAGATCGGGCCGGTGCTGGCGGCGGTGATGCTGGCGGGTCGGGTCGGGTGCTCGTTGACGGCCGAACTTGGATCGATGCGGGTGACGGAGCAATTGGACGCGATGCGGGCGATGGCGAGCGACCCGATCCGGGTGCTTGTGGTGCCGCGATTCGTGGCGTGCGTCGTCATGATCCCGCCGCTCACAATCGTCTCCAACCTCTGCGGTGTAGTGGGGGGGTGGCTGATCACGACGCAAATTTTCGATGCGGACCCGCAGTTGTACACGCTCTATTCGCAGCAGTTCGTGACGTGGTGGGACATCATCAGCGGGATGGCGAAGAGCCTGGCGTTCGGGGCGTTGATCGGGGTGATCTCGTGCTACAAGGGCTTCACGTGCCAGCCGGGCGCGGAGGGCGTCGGCAGGGCGACGACCGAGAGTTTTGTGACCAGTTTCCTGGCGATCATTCTGTCGTGCATCGTGCTGGTGAAGATACTGAACGACATCGATCTGTGGATCTTCGGGGTCCAGTCGATTTTCAAGTGACCGGGCGGCGCACGGATCGAAGCCGGCGACG
Source organism: uncultured Phycisphaeraceae bacterium (assembly GCA_964549785.1). Lineage (GTDB taxonomy): Bacteria > Planctomycetota > Phycisphaerae > Phycisphaerales > UBA1924 > JBEIUO01. The sequence goes on from CAZJXA010000124.1 coordinate 6,817, forward strand.
ACGCCGGCCAAACAACAGTGCCGAAAACACGGCGGCCGAGGCGGGCGCAGGGATCATTGTGACGTCGTCAAGCAGAAAATACGACGGATCATCCTGAAACGTGAAAGCAAGTTCGGGATTGTCGACCGCGGCGATTGCGTTGAATGAGTACAACGTGTAGGGTGAGTCACCGACATCGCTCAATGTGACGGCGATCCGCCGAGACCTCCAAATGTTTTCCGGGAGTTCACCGAGGTTTAGCGCTGCGGTCTGCTTGACGGCGTGGGAAAGCCGCCGGCTAAGCGATTCGGCGCGGCGGGGCGATGGCGAACGCCAGGCCGAAGGCACACAGGACGCCGCCGATAGCGAACATGGGGAGCGACCAGCCGGGGGAGGAGAGGGCGCTGCCGGTAAACTTGTGCGTCGGGCCGTGGCGCGGCATCAGATGGAGCGAGGCCTCGAACTGCCACGTGTTCTCCTGGAGCTCACCTCTCTTGGCGGGTTGGCCGACCCGCCCGGAGGGATACCCCATGCGTTCGTGCCTGAACCCGCCCTCGGGCAGAAGCTCGTAGAAATCGAAGTACCAGTCTTTGCGCCACGTCTGGGCCCATCCGGAATCGGCACCTGAGGGTTGGCTTTTGGTGACAATCGCCAGCCGGTCCTTGATTTCGCCGGACTCGATTTTGGCTTGGAGGTGCTCGAACGTCATGCCGGTGGAGTCGGCGAAGCGCAGCACGCGGAGCCAATCAGAATGGGATTGAAGACCGGGGAGCGTGTGCGGGGAGGGGATGGTGGCGCGGAGTTCGAGTGGTTCGTCGCCGTAGGTGACGTCGACGAACTTGACGGCGTTGCGGGTGGCGTCGGTGAGGTGAATTTCTTTGCCGGCGAAGCCGAAGGCCCGCTGATCGACGACGGAAAAGGCGAAGAAGCGACGGCCGGACGTTTTGTTGAAGTCGGCCGCCCGGTACGCGAAGGCAATGCCCGAAGCGGCCATGACGGCGATGCCGAGAATGAAGACGAGCCAGCAGTGGGATCGGGAGAGTTTCAAGGAACAAATCGCAGATAGCGAGTCACAAAGAAGGAACGGTCACGGACCGATCGCTCGGCGGGGTTAGTGATTCGTGGGAGCTTCCGGCGGGTGGACTTCGTGGGCATCGCTGCCGCTGTGGGCGTCGCCGGTCGTGTGGAGCGCGCCGGAGAGGCCGGTCTTGCCGCGGGTTGCGTTCTTGTCGCTGGTGGCGTGGGCGTGATCGTCGTGGTGGCCGTGGGAGGAATGGGCGTGGGCTTCGAGGGCGAGAAGGTCAAAGTCGTGGGCCGCGAGTTCTTTGGTATCGGCGGGGAGAGGGCCGTTGGCGACGGCTTGGGCGACGGCGGTGACCAGTGCCGCGGCGGCGGGATGGGCATTCGCAATGAGGTTCGCCGCCTTGTCGTTGAGGGATGCAGAAGCGAAGAGTCGGGGCGACGGGAGGGACTGGCGGTAGGCGAGCTTGTGACGGATCTCGGTGGCGACGGCGTTCACCGCCTCGGCGGCAAGAACCTCCGGGGCGGCCCGCTCGCCCGGTCGGCTGTCGGTAAGGTCGTCGGCATGAACATCGTGACTGCTGGCGTGTGCGACGTGGCCCGCGGGAGCCGCGGCGGAGAGGCCCTGGGTCGCGGTGTCCAGCAGGCGGGCGGTGAGGCGGGCCTCAACCAAGGCCGGCTCGGATAGGAACTTCTCCATGTACCGGAGACGGGCGGCGATGATGAGGGGCTGACCGTTAGCGGATGGAACACCCGCCCCGGTGCCACCGGCGACGACGGGGCCGTTCTTGAATTCGGTCACGCGGCCGCGGGTGAGCAGATCCATCGCGGTGAAGCCCAAGAAGAGGCTCATCGCGAAAAAGCAGAATGCCATGATGATGGTGTTCAGTGGGTTATCGTAGCGGAGTTGCATGAAAAAGGCCATTACCAGCAGGGCCTTGACGGTGGCGATGCCCATGACGACGACGATGTTGACCCAGAGGGGGAACGCGATATCGAACGCGCCGGTGAGCCAGAGTTCGGCCTGGGCCTGACCGACGGTGAGGACGGTGAAGACGAGCAGGAGCGCGAGGATGCTGCGCAGGGTGAACGGCCCGACGATGGGGTGGCTGTGGTGCTGGCCGTGGCCGGGCAGTTCGGCGCCGTGGGGGTCGAGTTCGTTGAACGAGGTTGCAGCTTGGTGGCTCATAGGAGTAGCAGATGACAGAAGAGGGATGGGCGGATCGGTGTGCCTTTGAACAAAAAGCGGATGACATGGACAATCAGTGAATGAGGTAGAGCAGCGGGAAGAGGAAGATCCAGATAAGGTCTACAAGGTGCCAGTAGAGGCCCGCGATTTCGACGCCGGTGTAGTAGGTGGGACCGTACTGCCCTTTCAGGCTCTTGACGTAGACCCGGGCGATGAGGATCATCCCGATGACGACGTGAAGTGCGTGCAGAGCGGTGCCGCAGTAGTAGACGCTCCACCAGAGCGGGACGTGCGGATCGGTGGCGAAGGGGTAATCAAACAGCGAGCCGGGCCGCTTGCCCATCGTCCATTTGGGGTAGTACTCGAACACGAGCTTGATGGCCACGAAGGCGGCGCCGCTGATCATGGTGATGAGCAGGTTCATCCGGCCGCGCCTCTGTTGATCGGTCTGGAAGCAGTAGATCGCCGCGGCCATGGTGTAGCTCGAAAGCAGCAGGACGATGGTGTTGAGGGCGCCCCACTGCCAGTTGAGGCTGCCGGAGCCTTCCGCCCAGGCACCGGGGTACATCGCCCGGAAGAGGCAATAGGCGCAGAAGATGCCAGCGAAGAGCAGGACTTCGGTGGTGAGGAAGAGCCAGAAGCCGAGTTTGAGGCCGTCAAACTCCTCGGTCTGGGAGCGCCAGTGGTGACCGTGGACGTAACGGCTCCAGAGAGGCTTTTTCTTCTCGACCATGAGGTCCGGCGGGAGGTTGTGGGGGGTGGGGAGAGTGGTCATACAGATAGCCAATGGCAGACAAGCAGATGGCAGATAAGAACAACGAACGCGTTCTAGAT
>CAZJXA010000125.1:0-9834 GCA_964549785.1 uncultured Phycisphaeraceae bacterium
GATCCAGGACATGTCGGTGATGTGGAGCAGGCCGTCGATGCCCCCAAGATCGACGAACGCGCCGAAGTCGGCGATGTTCTTGACCTCGCCGGTGACGATGTCGCCTTCCTTGAGGTTCTCGAGCAGACGCTTCTTGGCGCTGTCGCGCTCGGTCTCGATGAGCTTGCGGCGGGAGATGACGATGTTGCGGCGTTCGAGATCGATCTTCAGGATCTCGGCCCGCACCTTGCGGCCGATGAAATCACCCACCTCGCCGGGCCGGCGGACGTCCACCTGGCTGGCGGGGAGGAAGACGTTGACGCCGCCGATGTCGACGAGCAGGCCGCCCTTGATCTTCTTGGTGACGAGGCCTTCGACGACGTCGCCTTCCTTCTGCGATTCGACGATCCGCTGCCACGAGAGCATGCGGTCGGCCTTTCGCTTGGAGAGCTGAACGATTCCCTCCTCGTCAACGAGATTCTCGAGGAGCACGTCGATCTCGTCACCGATGCGGGGCTCGTTGCCGTCGAACTCTTCCTTGGGGATCAAGCCCTCGCTTTTGAGACCGACCTCGATGACGACGTCGTCACCGGCCATTCCGATGACCTTGCCGCGGATCAGTTGTCCGGGGGTCATATCGGAGGCCTGCTCGGTGAGGAGCGAGTCCATGTAATTGTCTTCTCCGGCACCCTTGCCGTAGTCCTTGCCGTAGGCGGCGGCGAACATGGCGTCGGTGTCGGCCTCGGAGAGATTCAGCGAAGCGATCAATGACTCATCGACCATAAACGGGTGTCTTTCCGTCGGCGACGCATCCGGATTGACCGGATCGTTGCCAACTGCCCTGGAACGATCGGCTCAGACTCGCCATGGTGGGGGCGGAAAGCCGCGGGCGGAGATTTCGAGCGATGAGAACGCAGGCACAGAACCGCCCGCATTCCCAGTTGCCCACCCCTGAGGGGTAAACGGGTTATGACTCAGCCGCCGCTCACCGGAATCGGACGAGCAACTCAGCGGCCCCGGCCACCAACCGGGAGGACCCAAGGATAGGCGGGGGGCCGGAAAGCGGATGGCGGGGAACGTGCGCGACAGAGAGAAGCCGGATGAGGCTACACGGCGACTGGTTCATGCTTGCGGCTTTCGGCGAGCAGCCTGCGGAGGACGGTCTGGAGGACACCGCCGTTGCGGTAATACTCCGCCTCGACGGGCGTATCGATCCGGCAGAGGGTGCGGAACTCGATTTTGGTGCCGTCGAGGCGGGTGGCCACGATGCCGACTTTGCCGCGGGGTTCGACAAGGCCGGTGCTGGGCCCCTCGACGGGCATGGCGAGGTGGATGTCGAAGGCTTCTTCGCCGGTCAGGCCCAAGGTCTTGGCGCTTTGCCCGTCCTCATAACACAGGGGCAAGACGCCCATGCCGACGAGGTTGCTGCGGTGGATTCGCTCGAACGATTCGGCGATGACGGCGCGGCAACCCAAGAGGAGGGTGCCCTTGGCGGCCCAGTCGCGCGATGAACCCATGCCGTAGTCCTTACCCGCCAGAATAATCAGTTGGGTTTCTTCGGCGATGTATTTGAGGGAGGCGTTAAAAATCCAGTCCACGGCGCCGCCGCCGGCCCGCGACATATCCCGGGTCCAGCCCCCTTCCTTGATTTTCAAGGTGACGGGGTCGGTCGCGAGGACGTTTTTGACGCGGGGGTTGGCGAAGGTGCCGCGGGTCATGATGCGGTCATTGCCGCGGCGGCTTCCGTACGAGTTGAAGTCGGCCTTGCGGACGCCGAGGGTTTTGAGGTAATCCCCCGCCGGGCTCTTTTCGGCGATGTCACCTGCGGGCGAGATGTGGTCGGTGGTGACGGAGTCACCCAGCATGGCCAGGACGTGGGCGTTGCGGATCTTCTTGGGCAGGCCGGGCTTCTCGGTCATTCCGAGGAAGTACGGCGGGTGCTGAATGTAGGTGGATTCGACATCCCATGGGTAGAGTTCGCTCTTGGAGACCGGGACCCTGTTCCAAGTCGGGTTGCCCGTAAAGACGTCGGCGTAGCGTTTGCGGTATTGGTCGGCGCCGATGCATGTCGCCTTGATCTCCTGAACCTCGGCGTGCATCGGCCAGATGTCGCGGAGGAACACGGGCTTGCCGTCTTTGGAGATTCCCAGGGGCTCGGAAACCAGGTCGATTGCGGTGGAGCCCGCGATCGCGTAGGCCACGCACAAGGGGGGGCTGGCGAGGAAGTTGGCCTTCACCGAAGGATGCACGCGGCCCTCGAAGTTGCGGTTGCCTGACAGGACGCTCGAGACGGTAAGGTCGCCTTCCTTGATGGCGGATTCAACTTCGTCGGGGAGTGGTCCGCTGTTGCCGATGCATGTGGTACACCCGTAGCCCACGGTATAAAAACCGATGGCGTCGAGGTCTTCGGTGAGGCCGGCACGGTCAAAGTAGTCTGTCACCACCATGCTGCCCGGCGCCAGACTGGTTTTGACCCAGGGCTTGCGGGTGAGGCCCAACGCGCGGGCTTTTCGGGCGACGAGGCCCGCCGCGAGCATGACGTCCGGGTTGCTCGTGTTCGTGCAACTGGTGATGGCGGCGATAACGACTGCGCCGTGGGTGATGCGGCTGATTTGCCCTGCGAATCCGCTGGCTTCGCCGTGCTTGACGGTGCCGAAGGATCCGAAGATGCGGTCGGCGGAGAGGCCGAAACTGGTGTTGCCCAGCGGCGCGGCAAGCGATCTGAAAAACTCGCCCTTCATGTTTTTCAGTTCGATCCGGTCTTGCGGCCGCTTGGGGCCCGCGAGCGAGGGCTGGACGGTGGAGAGATCGAGTTCGAGGGTGTCGGTGAACTCGGGGTCGGGGGTGCCGGGCTGCCAGAAGAGTCCTTGGGCTTTGTAGTAGGCTTCCACCAGCGCGATCGTCTTTTCATCGCGGCCCGTGAGTCTCATGTAGCCGAGCGTCGCGGCGTCGACGGGGAAGAAGCCCATCGTCGCGCCGTATTCGGGGGCCATGTTGGCGATCGTGGCGCGGTCCGGGACTGACATGAACTCAAGGCCTTCACCGAAGAACTCGACGAACTTGTCAACCACACCCTTTTTTCGCAGCATCTGCGTAACGGTGAGCACCAGATCGGTGGCGGTCGAGCCTTCGGGAAGGCGGCCGCTGAGCCGAAAGCCGATGACCTCGGGCGTGAGCATGTAGATCGGTTGACCGAGCATGACGGCCTCGGCTTCGATGCCGCCCACGCCCCAACCCACGACTCCCATGCCGTTGATCATCGTGGTGTGGCTGTCGGTGCCCACACACGAGTCGGGATAGACCACGGCGTCGCCCGCACCGAACTTGGTCAGCACTCCATGCGCGAGATACTCGAGATTGACCTGGTGGACGATCCCGGTCGAGGGCGGCACCACCGAAAAATTCGAAAGGCTCTGCTGCCCCCACTTGAGGAACCGGTAGCGCTCGTTGTTACGCTCGAACTCGCGTTCGTTGTTGATGGTGAGGGCCGTGCTCGTGCCGAATGCATCGACCTGAACGCTGTGGTCGATGACGAGGTCGCACTTGACGAGCGGGTTGATCGCGTTGGGATCGCCGCCCAAATCTTTCATGGCCTCGCGCATGGCCGCGAGGTCAACCACGCATGGAACGCCGGTGAAGTCTTGCAGGATGACCCGACCGGGCATGAAGGGGATCTCGTGCTTCACCGGGCTTCGCGCGTTCCAGTTGGCGAGGCCAACGACGTCATCGTCGGTCACGATGAAGCCGTCCACATGCCGGAGCATGGCTTCCAACAGGATGCGGATGGAAAAAGGCAACTTCTCAACGTGCCCCACCTTGGCCGCGCTGAGGGCGTGCAGGTCGTAATAGGTGTAGGAACCGAATTTCGTGGTGAGTGTCTTGCGGCTGTTGAAGGGGTTGAGAATGGCCACTTGGGTTTCCTCTTGCGGGCTTTCGGCGGTCGCTTAGCGCGAGCCGGTTGAGTACGGGATTCGGGAGTGATTTATATCGGTCGGAACGTTGAACAGCGTCTCACAATAGACGGAAACCTCACTCCCATCTCGGGTTCTCACGGCTGGTCCGTGCCCGAACCGTGCCGGCGATCTTCACGTCCGTCAAGTCCGGGTTTTGTTGACGAACGTGCATCGCGCTAGATTGTCGGGCCCCGACCAACCTCAAGTATGACGCGAATTTCTGCATCGGCGCAATTCCGCAAAGACTGGAGGCCGCGACATCGTCCATGAACTCGGTGGGCCCGGGATCGATCGGCATTTCCGCATTCTAGGAGCGAAACGTGGCCCGGCGGGGTCATTCGAAAACCGGGCGGCAGGCAATCGTCCGCGTCGTGGCGTACTCGTGTACAACCGCCACATACCCCGCCCGCACGCTCGCGGCCCCGACTTGGCCGTCTTTGCGGAGGGCGTACGCGGTCACGTTGAAGTCGGGGCGACCGTCGGCGTCGAGCATGCGTCTCTCCTTCGTGCGCGCCGCCAGACGTTTGAGCGCGGCCAAGGCAGCCTCGGTCGCCGTCATCCCCGCCTCCATCCCCCTCACGGTTTCGTACCCGACACAGTTGTGCATCGATGATTCGCCCCGCCCGGTGGCTCCGGCCGAGCCGAACGCGTTATCCACGAACAATCCGGCCCCGACGATGGGGGTATCACCCACCCGTCCGGGGATTTTGTAGGACAAGCCGCTGGTGCTCGTGCATCCGAACAGATTTCCGGTGTCGTCGAGACCTGAAACATGGATGGTTCCCCAGGTGCGGGGAACGCTTGCCCCGGACACGCCGGCGTGCTGCATCCCGACGGTAGGGAAGCCCACACCCGCGTCCTTGGCCCGACCAAAGTCGCTGCTCGCTTCGTTCGGCCCCAGCCAGGCGTCGCGGGTGCTGAGCGACGCCTTCCATTGCAGCCACGCCTCGCGGGCCTTCGGGGTAAGCAGGTCCTCGGTCGGAAATCCGACCTGACGGGCGAACCGGCCCGCGCCCTCACCGACCAAGAACGCGTGATCAGTTCGTCGCAGCACCTGGAGAGCCACCGCCGCGGCGTGGCGAACGGCCCGCAGTGCGCCGACCGCGCCCGCTTTGTGCAGAGGCCCGTCCATGACGGCGGCATCAAGTTCAACCTCGCCCTCCTCGTTCGGAAGCCCGCCGTAGCCAACCGTCATTTCCTCCGGGTCGTCTTCCACAAGCGCAACGCCGGCGACGATGGCGTCGAGCAGCGGAACTCCGGAGGCGGCGAGCAGGACGGCATGGTCGAGAGCAGGCTGACCGTTCCATGAAGCAATGAGGACGGGCATGGGCGAGGATAGCGGGAGGTCAGCCGGAAAAGCATAAGTAGGAGCGAACGCAAGTCTCCAGCCCGCTCTGAGGAAGCGGGTGAAGGCGGACGTTCCGAATGATGCGGAGCATCACAGCAAGCAGGCCTAGACCTCCGCACTGGTCCGAACGGAAGGCGCGGCTACCTCCGACCCAGCGGCAAGTGCGCCAGCACCATGTCGGCGGCCCGCACGGTGTCGGAACGGAGGAACGCGGCCTCTTGCAGGTAGGGGTCGTCGATCTGAGCCCGGAGGGCGGGCTCCGAATGCTCCGGCAGTCGGAATAACACCGAGGGGTCGAGCCCGAGACCGACGCCGCGCGAGGCCGAAAGACGACTCTCGGCCGGACCCACATGGGGCAGAAGCACCCAAATGCACGCGGCGAGCGCCAGGCACGCCGCCGCGAGCGCGGCCATGCGGCCCGGCGAGCGGAGCAACACGGCAACCACGGTTTCACGGCGATGCGGCACGGCGGCGATGCGCTCGGTGATCCGATGTGCGAGGTCCGCGGGCGGGCGTGCGAGCACGGCTTGGGACGACCGCAGAACACGATCGAGCTGGCGATGTCCCGAGATGAGAGCCTCGTGCTGAGCCGAGGCTCCGGGGGCGTTTGGTCGTCGGTCGTCCACCACAGCGGAAAGAAAGAGCGTGGTTCTGAGAGCGGTCATGGTGTGCCTCCGAGAGCGGAACGGGCGAGAGTCGCGTCTGATGCGCGGATCGAATCGCCCTTGGGATTGGGATCGGTGACAGACTCGGTGTCGGTGATGAACCCCGACTTGCGGGCGTGCGCGAGTAGAGCCTGCCGCGCCCTGAAGAGCGAAACCCGCGAGCCGACTTCGCTCTTGCCCAGGACACGGGCGAGCTCGGCCATCGACAGATCTTCGACGTATCTCAGCCATAAGACGCGGTGCTGCTCCTCGTTGAGAACGCTGGCGGCAAGGCTCCATAATCTGGCGCCCGCGGCTTTCTCGTGCGTCGTGTCCGTCGACGATCTGCCGGGTGCATCTTCCAACGCGTCACCACCGAGCATCTTCTTTCCCCGCCGGTGCCGGCTCACCGCCATCCGGCTGCCGATGGTGAAGAGCCAGGTCGAGAAACGCCACGCGGGGTCGTAACTCTCGATGCGCTCCCAGGCTCTCAGAAAAGCATCTTGTGTGAGTTCGGCGGCGTCTTCCGCGGGGGAACCGCGGGAAACGAGAAAACTAAAGAGGCGTCCGTGAAAGCGGTTGACGAGTTCGGTAAAGGCGGGTCGGGATCCACGCTGCGCGGCGATAGCCAGATCCTCGGGGCTTTGCGAGGAAAGTTCCGCGGCTGCGGGTGTCGGGCGGTGTTCAGAGAAACGAATCGGCATCATTTCATTCGTTCCGGCGTCCTAGCCGGGTGACGGGGTGTCGGAGTCTGAGCGGGTTGGCGGCCGTGGAACAGACCGACCAGCCTCGGACCGCGCCTGCAGCGCTTCGAGCATTCTAATCAGCGCACCGCTCTCGTACGACATAGACAGCGAGAACGTGTCGCCTTCGGACAGCATCGTGAGCGAGGAAGACCACCCGTTCACCAACTTCGACAGTTCCGGGCTATCACTCGCAGCGAGGCTGGAAAAGGCGAGGACGCCGCGGAGCATCTGCTCCATTTTCAACGCATCTTCGGGAGACCGCGTCTCGACCGTGCATTCGGCCCGCATCATTGCGGGAGTGTCACTCCCCCGCGGATCGGCATGCGACGACCTGGTTTCACGCAGGTCGAAGGTGAAACTCTGCGCCTGTTTCAGCACGGTTGCGTCGGGCTTGAAGGCCGGGCACTGCCCCAGCCCCATCGCCGCCGCAAACAGCATCGACCCTTCGCCGGGGGGCGACGTCGACGCCGCAGCGGTTGACCCGATGCGGGCGTTGGCCACCCGAACGGCGGAAATCAGACGTGCTTCCGACGGCGCAAGGAGCACCACCCGACGCGACGGCTTTAAGATCATTCGGGCGACGTACCAGCCGCGACCGTCCATCGTCCATCGCCATCCCTCGATCCCGTTCTCGAATTTGAGCAGCGCAAAGTCGGTGAAGCCCGCGGCAGGGATGGACCGCAATAAAGAATCGGCCGCGGCCGTCATCTCCACTGCGGCGACGCCGTCGTGGGTCCCGGGGTCACTACCAAAAACCGTGACGCCCAGAATATCCGTTGATGGATCTAGCCCAAACTGACTCTGAATCTGATCGATAAAGGGCGACGCCTCGGCGCGGGCAATCCGCTCGAAGTAACCACCAACTACGGAAGCCCGCACTGCCTCTAGGTCCGCGTGGACCACCCACTTCGCCGCGGGATCGACAATCGCAGGGTCGAGCGGGCCGGCGAGCGAAACCGATGGGCCGACGGCGACCGCGGCGGCACACACCGCAAGTAGACCGCGAAACATGGCAGAAGGGGAGCACCACATTAGAAAACCCCCGGAGGAAACTCGGACGGCACGGGCCCCTAACCGAATGGTCGGGGGACTGGATGTTTGTACGCTGGCAAGCCTCACCGGGTTACAAATGGCGATGCCGACATCCCCGCCGTATCGCCGATGAAGTGACGGTGCGAGGCTCAGAACATGATCTGCATCTGAAGAACGACGGAAACTTGGCCGTCCTCGGAATCAACGAGAAGGGGAATATTCGTGCCGGCGCTGACGATCTCCACGTCGGTCGTTGGGTTGAAGAAGTAGTTGATTTGACCGCTGAATTTCGCGGCGTGGCTCCCGGGAGAGAGGTAGTAGTTAACGCCCGCGGCAGCGCTGTGGAAGGAATCGTCGCCGTCCGGCAGCGCGGAGCGGTCGCCGTCCATCAGGACCACGTCATATCTGGCGAATCCCTCGATCTGGTCGGAGAAGAAGAAGCCACCTTGGGCGAGCAGACCAAAGTCGTCGTAGTCCTGACTATTGGCGGATTCATCGTTCTCGTCGTTCCGGTAGGTTCCCGCGAGAAACGCATTCCAGCCGGAGCCCTCGAAGCTCGCATCCATCGTGGCCGCGAAGGTGTCGCGGTCGTTGGTTCCGTCGATCGCCCCTGAAGCATCGATGCCGCCGGTTTCGCCGCCGGTCTGATAATGGGCCGCCGCTCCGAGCATCGCGGCGAACGGCTGGCCTCGAAACGAAGTGAAATCCTCGAAGCGACTGAATGCATCGCCCGCCCAAATCCACTCCATGCGGGCGGTCAGGGCAAAATCGGATTCGGTGTTGCTGCTGAAATCGGTGTTCGATGCCCGGCTCCCATCGGAGAAATCCCCGAGGATGCGGAACGTCTTGGCTGTGTACGCCATTCCAACGCCTTGGGAGCGGTTGAGGCTGAACACGTCATGGCTTGGCGAGAAGTCGGTCGTCAGTTCATGGCTGAAGGCGACCAGTTGCTCGCGTAGGAACGGGAGTTTGTATTGCCCCCATCGAACGGAAACGCCGTTTGACCATTTGTATTGACCGATCGCATCCAGGATGGTGACCTCGCCGGTCGAGCGGCTGGCGTCAATTTGGACGGCGTATGTCAACGACTTTTCCCAGATCGAGCCCGTAAACCGCAGGCGGGTACGGCGTGCCGAGAAACCGGACGTGAAATCTTCGTTCAAATCTTCGTTGGGTTCGCCGTCCCCGTCGGGGTCGTTGACGTCATCGTCCCGGAAGTCCATCGAATAGCGGAACTGCAGCACGCCGCCGATATTTAACGCGTTGTTTTTTTCGGCATCGCGTATCACAAACTTGCCGTTCTCGAAACCCGCTTGGCCGCTGTTATCCGCAGGAAACGAGGATCTCAGCGAGGTATCGCTGATCAATTCCGCCGCGTAAGCCCGCGGTGCGTCGACCGGTAACCCTTGGGCGTGCGCGGCAAGGGTGAATGTCATCGAGAGGCCACAAACGGCGATGGGCGAACCAGACTTCACGAGCATGAAGGTCTCCATGGCGGACGGGTGAAAAAGGTACGATCAGCGGGGAGAGGTCGCCACGTTAGGGGCCAGCGGCTGCGTGTCGCGGTGGGCCGCATGGCAATCCGTGCAGGAAGCACTCAAAACTCTGAATTTCTCAGTCAGCCCGGCCGCATCGGCGGGGCTTGACAGAAGGTGATCCTCGACGGCTTGCGATGCTTCAATTGAGCGCAGCAGATGCCGAGCGAAGGCCTCCGATCGGGCGGTGGTGTAGGCGTCCGCGTGCGAGGCGCGCAAAAGATCGGTGAGACGACCGGCTTCATCGAGCGGGACCAAGTCGGGGTGCTCCGCCGGAACGCTCCAGCCCGCGGCTTTAATTTCGGCCAGATGGTCGACGGCGTGCTGCATTTCGACCATCGCCTGCACAAAGCCGGGCGCCGGGGCCACCGCCGGAAACGCGTCGCTCGCCGAATCAACGGTTTCCGCGTCGACCGCCGAGGCCATCGCGACGCACCGGTACAATCCCAGATACGCGGGGGCGGTCCCGGCCGTCTTCAGAAACTCGCAACCTTCCTCGGGGGTCATCTCGCCGAGCAAGATGGTGGCGGTGGCGGCCGCCGCGGGTCCTCGATGCTTGCCATGATGGCAGTGCAGATAAATAGGTCCCGGGAGGTC
>CAZJXA010000126.1:0-9610 GCA_964549785.1 uncultured Phycisphaeraceae bacterium
GCCGGCTTCGCGTTGCGATCAACAACCATCCGAACGGTGGCGACGGGTTCGCCGGCGCCTCCCGCTACCTCGTACGTCAGAACGTCCGCTTCGCCCTTCACGTTCTTCGCCCCAATCGTCGTCACTTTCTGGTCATCGCCCAGCGTGCGAACCAGCATCCGTTCGCCCTTCTCGTTCTCCTCTTTCAGCACCTCGATCGTGCCGGGCCTCGGGTTCGTTCCCGCTTCGGCGCCCACGAGCCGGTAATCCCACACGCCCGTCATCGACGTCAGCGACCCTCCCGGCTCCCGCACCGCCGACCAATCAAACCGCGTCCCATCCGGCCGAACACCCTGCCCGATCAGCCGCATCGCGTTCCCGTTGTGGTCCGTCACCAGCGCCGCCGACATCGCGTATATGCCTTTTGTCTCGTCCAGCCCCTCGTGGTCGAACGTGAAACTCAGTACCCCGTTGTCCAGCGAGACCTTTTCACCCTTGACGTTCCTGGCGTCCTTGTAAACAGTGACGCCGTTCTCTTTGGTGATCTCCAGCCGACGCTTGCCCTCCGCCCCCCCGGGAAGCGCAACCGTCCACTCGCCCTCCGCTTCGGCGGGAGGCGCAAACAGAACGTGCTCCACGCCATCCACGAACACCGAGCGATACTTGGACTTCTTGTCAAACACGGGCCCGTCCGTCACCAGCAGGTTCGCCACCTTTCCGACTTCCACCGTCCCCATCCGTTCCGCCATCGCCAGGAGCCCCGCGGGCTTGGTCGTCAGCGCCGCCAGCGCATCCGCTTCGCTCAAGCCACCTTGGATCGCCATCCGCACGTTGCCGCGAAACTCATCCCGCTCGCGCAGCCGCGCTGTCGTGAACGCGAAGTCGATTCCCGCCGCCTTCACCCGGCTCGGATTCGTCGGTGCCTGCTCCCACGCCATTAACTCCGCTAGTTCCGTCGCCTCCTGCTTCGCCACCGTTCCCACGTCCGGTGCCTTCGGAAAGTTCAGCGGTAGCAGAATCGACAGGTGTTCTTCCTTCGCCAGCCCCTCCAACCGCTGATACTCAACGCCGCTCCCCAGCAGCACAAACGACCGCCCAAACTCCTTCGCCACCCGAATTCCCCGTAACTCTGTCAACTCGTCGCGGCAATCAAAAACAATCGGCCCCGCCCGCGCCGGAATGTCGCCTTCACCGTCTCCGGGTGTCCCAACGCGGCCCGGTCCGTCCGCGCGAGGCTTGCCGGGCGCACTAACCGCGATCAATGAATCAATTGCATCCGCACCGCCGGTGCGCCGTCCGGCCACCCGTTCGCCCCACTGCCACTCGGCATCGCTCAGACACTGCCGCACCAGCGCGATCGCGCCCATCTGGCTGCTCGGATAACCCCCGCCCGTCTCGAAGGACACCGTCTGATAGACCCGGGTGCGGTACACCGCTGGCCGCGCAGCACTCTTGTCATCCGAAGGCTTCGCCAGGCTCACCAGAGCCGACTGTCCCCGAAACACGCCGCCCTTGGGAGTGATGCACGCCGCCGCAAACCCCAACTTCCGCAACCCCGCCGCGGTCGCCTCATCAATGCCCCCGCCGTCCATCGCCGTCCGCTGCGGCGTCACCCCGGCGTTCCAATGCCGGCCGTTCGTGTCCGCCGCGGGCGCGGGCACATCAATCTCGACGTACGGATCAATGAACGCCGCATAGACGTGGAGGTCTTTCGCGTGCACGACCCGCGGCCCCAGCGGCGTGCGACCAGCGACATCATCCTCGGTCCCCACCGCGCCATCGGGCCCGGCTTCACCCGGCAGCACCGCCACGATCAGCCCGTCGCGGCAGACCACCGTCGCGTGCGTCATTGTTTGCCCTGGCGCTGCATGCAACGTGCAGTCGTGAATCGCAAACCACGCCGGGTCCGCCCGCTTCGGCCCGTTGGCCGGCGGGGCCAGCGGCCCGGTCGAGGAAGGCTGAGCGAGCGCGGCGAAAGCGCCAAGGAAAACGCCGAGTACCAGCAGGGTGCGCAAAGTCATTGGAGGGAAGTCTAAGCGAATCCGAAGCCCGAAGCCCTGCAGCACCGCCTGTACTGGCCAACCGCCGTTGCCCGCGTTTTATTTTTGCGCCGGGACTGACGGCTTCGCGTCCGCGGCCCTTGACCGGTTCGGCTCGTTCATGGCGAGCATCGCCATAGCGGTGCCGTAGGCCGCAGAACGGTCAAAGACTCGGTCGTTCCATTCACCACCTTCCTGACGCACCGAGAACAGAAGTCCGTTGATGCGGCGCCGGTACTCCGCCCGCTCGTTCGGCGGCAAACACTCGACGGCCTGCGCGGCATACCGGTGCGCGTACATGAAGTAGTACGGTGCTATCGAGTACGGCGCCACATGGGTCCCCGTCTTGGCGCGACGAATGTTGAGCCATTCCCAATGGACAATGAAGCCGTCGATGCTGCCCCGCAGGTCGGCGAGGTTGCCTCTGCCCGCCATCAGGAGCGTCGCGTTGGTGACCACCATCCGGCCGACCGCGCCGGGCGTGGCCTCCATGCGTTTGGGGTCGGAGGGAGCGAAGCCCGCATATTGGATGCTGCCCGACGCGTTGCGGGCTTTCTCAAGAAACGTGATCGCACGCTGCAGGATGGCATCATCAACCTCGATCCCCGCCGAGCGGGCGGCGAGCAACACCTGAACGGCCGGCCCAGTCATGAACGTGGACGGTGAGCCCTTGGTGTCGCGGCCATCGGGACGGGCGTAGTTCCAGCCGCCGGTTTCGGGCAGTTCGATGGCTTCGAGCGCCGCCAAATACGACGCGGCGGCGCTCTCGCACGAGGCCGTCAACCTCGCGGGCACCACGCCCGCGGTCTTGGCCGCGAGTAGGGCGTCAAGACCGTAGATGTACCCCCAGCCTCGAACGTCGTATCCGCCGTCGTACTTCTCCTCGCTCATGTCGGCGTCATCGACGCCGTCGACAATAAACGCGAGGCCCCGACTGATCGCTTCGATCCGTTCCTCGTCGTCCTTGAGGCCGGGGGCCTCAAGGAGAGCCATGATCGCGATCGCGGTGCCCCCGATCCGGTATCCCATCGGAATCTCCCGCCGGACGCGATACACACCCTCGTACGGCCACTCGGAGCGGCCGTCGCCGGACTGCATCTCGAGCAGGATCGCGACGCCCCGCATGGTGGCGACGTTGACTTCGGCCTCGGTTATCACGATTTTAGCCGAAGCGGCGTCGGGGTCTTGGGCTCGCGCGAGCGCGGCGAGCGCGAATACCACCACGAACAATGTGATGCGGATCATCGTGAGGAGCATACCGGAAATCGGCGTGGAAGGTAATCCGTTCACCACGCTCCACCTGAACAAATCAGAAATCCAAGGGCAAAGTCCACCCAAAGGGCAAATCTCAGGCCCTCCGCTCTTCCATCTCCCCAACGGGGTAGTGGATGCGTCCGTGGTACATGCTGCTGACCGTCCTCGCAACGCTCTCGACGATGGCGTGAAGATCCCGCAGCGTCAGTTCGCAATCATCGAACTGGCCGTCCATCAGGCGTTTGTTGGCAATGCCGCGGACCAGGGCCTCGACGCGGCTCGGCGTCGGCTCCGTGAGGGCCCGGGCGGCCGATTCGACCGCGTCGGCGATCATCAAGATCGCGGCCTCGCGGGTGCGGGGCTTGGGCCCGGGATAGCGATACTCGAACTCATCCGGCACCACCGTCTCAGGCCCGTCGTCCTCCGCGCCCAAGTGCGACGGCCCCTCACTCGCGCGGACGCGGGCTCGGTGGTAGAAAAACTCCACCAGAGTCGTGCCGTGATGGCTCTCGATAAAATGAATGACGCTCCGCGGCAGGCCGAACTCGCGGGCCAACTCCATCCCGTCCTTCACATGGCCCACCACCAGCAACAGGCTCATCGCGGGGCTCAGTTTGTCGTGCCGGTTGGGTCCGCCCGCCTGGTTCTCGACGAAGTACTCCGGCTTGTTCATCTTGCCGACGTCGTGATAAAGCGAGCCGACATACGCGAGCAGGCCGTCCCCGCCGACCGCCTCCGCCGCGGCTTCACAGATACTCGCGACGTTCAGGGAATGGTTGTAGGTGCCGGGGGCCCGCACCTGCAATTCCCGCAGCAAGGGCTGCTTCGGGTCGCGCAGCTCGATCAGCGTCATTCCGGTCGTCACGTTGAAAGCCCGCTCGATGAGCGGGAGGACAAAGACCGTGACCCCGCCGGCGAGCAAAGCCCCGGCCGCCGCCAGACCCGCATCAACCAACATCTCGTGCCGAACGCCCTCCACCAGAGGTCGATCGGTGGCAGTCGCCATGGCCGTCGTCAACCCGGTCACGAACGCCGTGATCAGGCTGGTTCGAAGAAGGCTGTTGCGGTCACGGATTTCCTTGAGTGTCCAGACAACGCACGCGATCCCCGAAACCATCACCATGAGCGAACCCACGCCCAGCCGCAGCGCCACGCACACCAAAAGGCCGTGGAGAATCCCGTACGCCAGCGCCGAGCGGCGGTCATACGCAACCGCCATCAGCATCGCCACAAAGATGGTCGGCGTCACGCTCGTCACCGCGATAAAGCCCGGATTGCTGATGGTGGTTCCGCAAGCCGCGGCGAGCGCGACCAAAAGAACCAGCGCCACCCCGCCCATCCGGGAGGCACCGGAACTCGCTCGCGGGCAGAAAAGGACGGTGTACCCCGCGAGCGCAACCGTCACGCCGATCGCGACGGCGAGCAGGCCGGCAAACCGCAACCCTCGCTCCCAAGGCGCGACCGAGAGGTCGTGAACCAGCATCTCCGCTTCGTAGAGGTCCGCCTGGGGCTGCGTGAGCACCTCGCCTCGCTGGAAAATAACCTGGCCGACCGGGTTGGTGGTGACGACCGGCCCGACGGCTTCGGACGCGACGTTCTGATCCTGGGCGGTAAGGGCCGGGTCGTACGTGAAGGTGGGCTTGGGCTCTCTCACCAAGCGGCTGACCACCGCAAGGCGACCCGCTCCCGTGAACCCGGCGAGGCGGGCGGCATCAGCCGCGGCGTCGGCGAGCAGCACCGCGTCCTCGGCGTTGACGACCTCGCGCTTGAAGACGCGGGCTTCGGCTCCGTCGAGAAGCAACCGAACCTCGGGGCTGCTCCCTTCCTGGGCGGGCAACTGCCATGTCGCCCTATCAACGATGGGAATCCGCTGGAGAACCGTGCGGAGGGTTGCTCCCTTCGAGACCCAGGGTGCGGAAAGTTCGCCGCCCGGCGCGTCGTCTTTCAAGGCGACGAACATCTCTTCGGTCAGGCCGAACTGGCTGATCAACTCGGGCGGCACTTTGCTGATATCGTCGGCCGCGGCGAGTTGGCGAGGCAAGGTTTCGATCGAGGCGACCAGCGCATCGATGCGTCCGAGATCGGCGAGGAAGACGCGTGGCGTCGCTTGGCGGGCCTGTTCTTTGGCCTGCTGGGTCTGGGCCTTGTCCTCAATGGCGAGTTCGACCCGGGCAATGCGGGTTTCATTCATCACCCGACCGACCTGAACGAGCGACGATTCGCGGCCCAGCGTGATCAGGCCCGTGGCGAACACCACGAACACCGCCGCGATCAGCAAACCGATCGTCAGTCGGGGGGTTGCAAGGGCATCGAGCGTGCGCTCAAAGAGACCGTGCTCGCCCACGAGCGTGGCGGAAAGAGTCCGTTGACGGGCCCGAACGCTCCGCGAAAGGGCACCGACGCGGGTTGTTGATTTTCCGGGTTCTTTGGCCATGGACGGGTGAACGGGTCGGTTGAGAGGTCGTTAGAACCGGTGAGCGGGAACCCGAGAGGCGACGAATGCCGTGATCGTTCGATCGGCTCAAACGGCGGGCTGGATGAGGAGTTATCGGTCCTTTTACACGGAAAGGTAGGGTTGAGGCCGGCGAGGCACGAACTCCGGCTTTACTCAGGACTCCGAGCGAAATTTCTTTGGCCTCGAAACGGGTTTGGCGTCTTCCTCGCCGTAGGCGTCGATGATGCGTTGGACGAGATTGTGACGGACCACGTCGCTTCGGTCGAGGTGCACGAACGCGACCCCCGGTGTCTTGGAGAGCTTCGCGGCGGCGTCGACGAGTCCGGTGTCGGCGGCGTTGGGAAGGTCCGTCTGGGTGACGTCTCCGGTGACGATCATTTTGCCGCCGTGGCCGAGGCGGGTGAGAAACATTTTCATCTGGCCCTTGGTGGCGTTCTGGGCTTCGTCGAGGATAATGACGGCGTTGTTGAGCGTTCGGCCCCGCATGAAGGCCAACGGAACGACCTCGACAAGATCGTTCTCCATAAAGCGGCGGATGGTTGAAAAGTCCATCATGTCGTGCAGAGCGTCAAACAGCGGGCGAAGATATGGATTGACCTTGTCCTCCAGTCCGCCGGGCAGGAACCCCAGTTTTTCTCCGGCTTCGACCGCGGGCCGCGCGAGAATTACCTTTCGGACCCGACCTTCCTTCATCAAATGGACGGCGCTCGCCACCGCCAGGTACGTCTTCCCGGTCCCGGCAGGGCCGATCGCGAACACAAGGTCGTGATCGCGGATGGCTTCCAAGTACGCCTGTTGATTCGGGGTTTTCGGCCGGACGGGCTTGCCCGCCGCGTAGACGTTGAGTCGTCCGTCCCAGGCGGCCAATTCCGCTGGCGGTTCTGAGGCGTCGGCCTGCCCGCGCTCCCGGGCCGAGATTGTGTTAGAAATCAGGTCGAGAACGGCGGTGCGGGAAAGATCTTCATTCGCGTCAGCGGCTTCGATCAGGGATTCGAGAACTTGGCGGGCGGCTGCGACCGGGCCGCGGTCGCCGCGGAGGGTGACCTGCGCCTGACGGGCGGTTACGCTTACGCCCAAGGCTTCCCGGATGAGTTTGAGATTCCGCTCGGCCGGGCCAAGAACCGTAACTCGGCCGGAACCCCCGGGGACTTTGACCGTGACTTCCAATGTAATGAACCTCCTGCCTGCGACCGATCTTGGACCGCCGGACCGGGAGTTTAGGGGATGGGGCCGGGCCTTGGCGATGATGTCGCTGGCGGGGGTGTGCTTGGCAGGCGTGTTGCTGGCTGGGTGCAATGCCCGCCCGGTGGGTGGGCCCCCCCAGTCCGACGGTTCGCCCGTGATGCGCGTGGTGAACGCCGAGTGGGACGACCTGGAATCCGCCGTGCGGAGTGTGGGGTTCACCACCTCGGCGGCGTTGGTCTCGACCGAGCGGGTTTCGGACTTCGAGGCCATCTTTATTTTCGCGACCGCCGGAGATACCGCATTGCGGCTCGTCGCGACCCGCGCGACGGCGATGAACGCGGTCGCGATCTCGCTGATGGCAAGAGCCGATCCCTTTGGAGACGTGGAGTTGGAGACGCAAGTGCTCGGAGCAGTAGCGAGCCGGTTGGCGGCGTTGAACGGCGTGCGCTATGCACCGCTGAAGGGATACCAGTGATCGGCGGCCAATTCCTAGTCCGTCGGTGAGCCGCTCTCCGCACCCCCCACGGGAAGCCGCACTGGCCATACCCGGCGGCCGCCAACTCAACCCTTCAACCGATCCGCCACTCATCACCCGCGCCCCTCCGCCGCGCCGTTCCCCCGACCGCGAGTCGTGCTGCAACCACCAGCGTCACGTCCAACTGCACCGCTCTCCACAGCGGCTCGCGGTCGTACGTCGCGTTGGCCTCGGGGTCGCATGAGAACCGCCAGTCCGACTCTTCCATCCGATCGATCCGAAGCACCGGGTCCGGTTCGCGTCCCAGGGCCCGCCGATCGATCCACACCCGACGGCCGACCGGTTCACCGCTGAACCGCCACGCGTGATCAAGCCGCGGCTGCCGCGCTGCGACCGTGCTGTCGCACCCGTCGTCCCATGGAAACAAACCCTTTTCGTCGGACCAGAATGCCTCGAGGCACGGAAACTCATCTCCGGAATAGAGCCAACGGGCCGTTCCCAGATACCCGACATAATGATCCCGGTGAAGCGCCCGCATCGCGATGCGCCGATCGCCGAACACCCCGCCGTAACTGAACCCCGGTTGGAAAACATGCCCCGCACGTACGCGGTCCCGGCAGGTGTTGATCAACTCTTGCGCCTGATCCGCCCCAAGCCCGCACACCAACACCTCGGGGTGCCCGAACCTCTGGAACAGCCCGACCGAGAACGCGAACGGCGGCCCGTCCCCATCCTCTTCGATGCACACCACCGAGCAGTCATGTTGCTCAATAGTGGCCAAAAGTTTTCGGTCGCTCTCGTTCATGATTTACCGATCGCTCACCGCACGCGTCCGACGTCCATGATGCGGGCTGCATCTCCAAAATTCTTGGCGATGTCTCTCCGGTGAGACGCCGTCACCCCACCGCGTCATGGCTCGTTCGCCCGGCCCGGGCGCCGCAGCAGCGCCACGGCATGAACCTCAACCACCGGTTTCCCCGCGTTCCGCGCCTCGTGCGTCTTTCCTTTCACATTCACCCGGTCGATAGTCAGGCCCAACCCCCCGGCGATGGTCGCCCGAATGACCGCCTTATGGGGGCTCAGTTTCGGCTGGTCCAAGACCACCGTCGCGTCCACGTTAACAATCTCAAATCCTGCCCCCCTCACCAACACCATCGCCGCCCGCACAAAGTCCATCGAATCGCGCCCTTCGTTCGCCGGGTCGTTGTCCGGGAACAACTGACCGATGTCCTCCAATCCCGCGGCCGACAAGATCGCGTCCGTCACCGCGTGCAGCAACGCGTCCCCGTCCGAGTGCGCCACCGGGCCCAGTTCGGATTCCAGCCGCACCCCGCCTACGACGAGCGGGCGGCCGTTTCCACCGATCAACCTCAGTCCCGGCTTCTTGAGATACTCCAGCCGGTGAAGGTCATAGCCGTGCCCGATCCGCAACGAGTGGTCGGCGTCGCTCATAACGGCATCCTACCCACCCGGCGGCCCGAATTGTCCGTCAGCAATTCCCGCGATCCCCCGCGAACTTTTGCTCCAAGTGGACGATACATTTCCGCCGGGAGTCGTGCCGCGCTCTGATAATCGGAAGCGGACGTCCCGGTTGCCCATTTCGGAGCCTCGCCGATGAGTCAGTCCACCCTCGATCGCTTCGCACCCCCGAGTCTCGTTGCGCTCGGTGCGATATTGCTTCTGGCCGCTTCGGGCTGCTCCTATAAAGCCGGCGGTCCGCGCCAATCGCTGGATCGGTCGACCTACCGGAGCACCCCCCACAACCCGCAGACCGTCAGCCTGATCGATACGACGAAGGGGCAGACGCTCTGGACGTGCGAGATCCCGGTCGGTCAGCAACTCGTCGTCCGCTTTGTGAACAAGGGAACCGATGCGCCGGCCCGTGGCATCGACACCATGCGCTGGGCGCTCATGCCCATCAATTCCGGGCGTCGAACCCTTGACAACGAAATGCCCTGCCCGCCCTCGACGGCCCGCCGGTTGGACGGCTTTCAGCGGGCCAGTCCGGAGGCGTACCCCATCGCGGTGGCCTCCGTGCTCAACAGCGAGTTAACGCCCGGACCCTACACAACCTCCGCCGAAGCCGCAGCGAAGGCCGAAGCCGAGGATCCCACGTCGCCCGCCATCAATACCGCTCCAATGCCCCCGACGCGTCATCGCCCCGCGCCGACACCCGAAGTGCCCGCACCCACTCGCGCCCCCACTCCCTCACCCATCCAGACG
>CAZJXA010000127.1:0-9603 GCA_964549785.1 uncultured Phycisphaeraceae bacterium
ATCGTGAGCGTTCCGGTGCCGGTCGCGGGCGGATTCGCGCCTTGCTGGTAACCGCCGATGCGGATCAGGTAGGTGGTGTTGGCCGCCGCGCTGAAGAAAAGGGACGACTGGAGGCTGTTCGCGCCGCAGGAAGCGGAGTCGTCGTTGCAGGCCAGCGTCGTGTTGCTCGCCACCGGGCAGGCGTTGTTGTAGACCGCGATCTTGGTGTCAAAACCCGAACCGCAGGTCGAGACGGTGGCGGGCCCGGCGTTCGAGCCGTTGGTCCAACGGTACCAGACGTCGCTGCCGATGTTGCTGTAGCCGGTGTTGGTGCAGGCCCCGGGCTCATCCGGGCCGTCGGTCGTGGCGTTCATCGTGGCGAAGAACGTGGCGCCGTTGGCGACCGTCGTGGCGTTCACGCACAGATCGTTCGGGGGGTTGAAGGTGCCGCCACCGACCGGGTTCGGGATGCGGGTGTTGACCGCCAGGCTGCTCGGGTCGGTCGCAGGCACCACCGCCGGGCGGAAGAGATCGATCGTCGCGTTGCCGGCGACCGGGGCGACGTTGCAATCAAAGCGGAAGTTGTAAAGCGTGTCCCAACGCAGGGCATTGGAGTTGGGGTTCTGCGCGAAGGTCTGGGTCGACTGGAACGAGATTTCGCTGGCGCCAGGAGCCCAGACGACGTTCCAATCGGTATTGCTGTAGGGTTCACCGCTGTGGTACGGGACGTCATGGAACGACGCATTGGTGATGACCGCATCGGGCGGCAGCGGGATGCGGAACTTGCCGCCCGAGCGATCGCTGGTCATGTTCTGGATGGCGTACTCATAGTGCCAGATGCCGCCGCCCATGTCGGTGACCTTGACCCCGGCAAAGTAGTGACCGCCGTCAGCGATGCCGGGGATTCCCGTGTTGTTGTGGCGGGGTGCCGAGGGATCGTTGACCACGGTGATCTGAACGTTCGGGTCGGGAGTGTTCAGGCCCAGGCCGTGATCCTGCCAGGCGTAGATCGCTGCACGACCGCGCTGGGTGGTGCCAGACAGGGAGATGTTGAACGTGGACTGATTGACCGTCACGCGCCGATAGGACTGGCTGTTCAGATCGTTACCGAACTCGGAATCTTCCGGTTGAACGTACGAACTGGCGAAAAGGTGGACGCCGCCTTGCGGAGCCAAATCCGTCTGAAGAACTTGGAGACGCTTGTACAGCCGTTGGGCCGTATCGCCCGGCTCAACGGTGCCGTTGCCGTTCCAATTGAGCGGGATGTACCCCGCCGCCGCATCGATCTCGTGCTTGGGCCCGAGGCCGCCCTGGCTGCCGTTGAGGCCCGCCGAGTACGGATCGGAGCAACCCGGGAACAGGGCATCGCAGTTGCCGCCGGGCTGACAGGAACAGCAGACGTTGCCCTGCAGCGCACAGAAGCCGTGCTTGAGCCATGCCTGGCCGACCTGCTCGATCCGACCATTCGCGACCAGGTACATGTTCTGCGAAATGACGGGGTACACGTTGGTGGTGTCGTCCCAGATAAGCCGGGTGCTGCCCAGATTGCAGGACGTGGTTCCGAAGGCGTACGCGCGCTTGCCGTTCACGGGCCCGGCGGTCGTGTAATGCTCAACGTCCGGGATATCGCCGACGATGACGTCGGGTCCGGCAACGGGGTTGGCACACTGACCGAACGCCGCCGCCGCCACCAGAAGGGCGGCGGGCGACAGCGTCCACGCGAGCGATCGGCGGAAAACTCTTCTATCCATGAGAATGAACCCCGTAAAAAAAGACCGTCGCCATCGGCGAACGCCGGTGGCCAGAGGCAACCTCGAAACCCTTGCAAAAGTGGAGACACCTCCACTTTCTTTCGTTCACCCGATGACTATCAACTGTCTCCCAGTATATGAAAATCTGGACGACTGTCCAGCACAATATTGAGGGGAGGGGGGAGGGGGGGCGGAAATTGCAAAAACTTCCCAGTAAAAACCCCGTAAAATCTTCGAGCGCGAAGGCGATACGCCTTCTATACGCCTCACCCCCGTTCATCAGTTTCAGGGATTCGGAAAACTTTCTTCCAAAGCGGTGATTCGCGAGCCGATCATTTCCGCCGTCCTTTGGTCAATGTCCACGCGTGTTTGAGGCTCCTGAGGAGCACCGAATCGATCCCCGATCAGCCCCGCAGAGCCTCGCGCAAATGACGGTGCCAGCACGGTTGCCGCACCGGTAGCCCGAAAGTGGGAGCGGGAATGGTCTGGAACGGGGTGAAAAACTCGCGCATCAAAAGAGGACCGCGCCGGGTACGATTCTTAACGTGCCGAAGTATTCCCCGATTGAGGTCGCGATCGATTCGTTCGCAGACTGCCGAAACGCGTCCGCGGCCGGTGCAGACCGACTGGAACTCTGTGAGCGCCTCGATCTTGGTGGTTTGACGCCACCCCGAAGACTGGTCGAAGCCGCACGACTGCATTTCCCTGAGGTTCCGTTGGTCCTTATGGCCCGAACGCCCGGCGACGACGAGGCCATTTCATCGGAAGTTGTGCGTTTGCTCGCGGCGGAGATCCGCGATTGGATGAGCGAATCAGCCGCCGGAATTATCTTCGGATTTACTCGCGAAGGGCGGATCGACCGTCCCGCGTGCGCAGCGCTTCTCGCGGCCGCCCCGCCGATTCCGTGCGTCTTTCATCGGGCCTTCGACACCCTGCCTGATCCGGTCGCAGCGCTCGAGGAAATCATCGCCCTCGGCTTCCGACGGGTGCTGACGTCGGGTGGGTCGGGCACAGTCTCCGAGCGGGTCGCCGCTCTTGAGCGTCTGGTGGACGTCGCCGCAGGCCGCATCGAGATTCTGCCGGGGGGTGGTTTGCGCGCGGAGAATGCCGCCGCCATACGCAACACGCAAGGCATTCTCTGGGTTCACTCATCCTGCCGATCTGCCGCGGATCCGGCACGTTTTTCGGCCGATGAATTCGCGAGGTTACGTGAGGCGCTGAGCGAAGTCCCCAAAGCGGTCGAGTGAACCATGAGCAGACGTCCCCAAGGCCAACGCGTGCTGATTCGCGGCATCATGCTCGCATTGCTGGCCGGTACGCTCTATGTTCTCAAAGCTCGCTTTGAGACCGGCAACGCGCCCGGGTCGGTAACACCGGGACGCCCGGCGGCCGCAGTTCCGTAACATTCCGGGGTCGACGCATGCCCGCGAGGGCGGCACTTCCTGCGGTCAATTGACGCCGGCGACGCGATCCACTTCTTCGAGGGCGGTAACGCCTTCCGCGACCAGTTTCCACCCGCTCTGCTGAAGAGTCGTGAAGAGCCCCTGCTCGATGATCTTCTTCATCGCGGTGATGGAGGGTGAGTTGAGGATGATGTCGCGCAGTTCATCGTTGACGTCCAGAAGTTCAAAGAGAGCCCGGCGGCCGCGATAGCCCGTGCGGAGGCAGCGGCCACAGCCCGTGGGGGTGTAGATGCGGGTCTTGTTGCCGAGGTAACGCCCCAGCCGAGTGGCCTGG
Organism: uncultured Phycisphaeraceae bacterium; assembly: GCA_964549785.1. Lineage (GTDB taxonomy): Bacteria > Planctomycetota > Phycisphaerae > Phycisphaerales > UBA1924 > JBEIUO01. Next base: position 3,468 of record CAZJXA010000127.1, read on the forward strand.
CCGGGGGTCGCGGGAATGTCGCGCTTGCAGTGCTCGCACAGAACCCGCACCAGCCGCTGTGCCAGCACGAGGTTCAGAGCGTTGGCAACCAGGTACGGCTCGACCTTGAGATCGAGCAGGCGGAAGATCGCGGCGATCGACTCCTTGGCATGGACGCTGGAGAAGACCAAGTGGCCGGTAAGCGCGGCCTGCATCGCGACGCGGGCGGTCTCTTCGTCACGGATTTCGCCGACGAGAATGACGTCCGGGTCTTGGCGAAGCACGCTGCGCAGGAGCGTGCCGAACGTGTTCCCCTTGGCTTCATCGATCGGAATCTGCGTGGTGTTGTCCAGTTGATACTCGACCGGGTCTTCAATGGTGACCACGTTGGAGGTCTGCCGGTCGATCTCGCGGAGCGCGTTGTAGAGCGTGGTGGTCTTGCCGGAACCCGTCGGCCCGACCGAGAGCAGCAGGCCGCTGTCCTGCGAGCACACCTGCCGGATGCGCTCCAGCATGTAGTGCGGCATCCCCAGGTCGGTCATGGTGCCCGGGGCGGTTTTCTGATCGAGCACGCGGACCACCAGTTTCTGCCCGAACATGCTCGGGGTGAAACTGATGCGGTACTCGACCTTGCGGTTGGCGAAAACCGCCGAAAAGTGCCCGTCCTGCACCGCATCGCGCCCCGCGACGTGCATGTGGCACGCGGCTTTGATGACTCCCAGCACCAGTTCGCCGACCCGCTTGTTCAATTCGATGATGGGGACCATGTCGCCATCGATGCGCATCCGGACGTGGCACATTTCCGCCTTGGGCTCAAAGTGAATGTCCGTGGCCCGCGACTTTGACGCGAGTTGAACGAACAGCCGAAGGGCGTTGGGGCCGTCACTCAGCCCTTCAAGAACCTCCGAGGCGGCCCCGTTCGCGTCGACCACCCGCACGGCCTCCCCCGGACCTTTGGGTGGCAGGCTTTCGATCAGGTCGCTCAGGTTGAACATCCAGCCCACTTCGCTGCTGTTGTTCAAGGAGGCTTTGACGACTGAGGCGGTTTCGCCTTGGAGAGCGCTGTCAACGCTAAGGCCGTCGCGAACGGCGTCGTGCAAAGGGCGATCGGTCTCGATCAGAAACTCGTGAGAGCCGACACGCAGCACATCCCCAGCACGGAGCGTGTGCTCGTTGATCTTCTGCTCATTCACCTTGGTGCCGTTGCGGCTGGCCAGGTCTTTGACAACCCACACGTCGTTCGCCCGCTCGATGAGGCAGTGCTGGCGGCTCGCCTTCTCGTCGATAAGCGGAATGGAGTTCTCGGGGCCGCGACCGATTGACACGGCCACGTCTCCAAGAGGCAAGGGTTTGCTCTGGCCGCGAATAGGGGTAAGTTTGAGGCGTTGCATGTGTCGGGTAATGGTACAGGGGAGAAGCCGGGGAAGTGGCGACGAACCGCCAAAACCGAGTCGTGACCAAGGGTGTCCAATCGGAGTTCCGCTGGATCATCACCGTATTCGAAAAGGGAGCGATAACCGTCTTGGTTACGGAATCGTCCGCACTTTCGGCTCGCGGTCAAAGAATCGCTTCGCGGCGGCCCGCACAAATGCCTCTCCCGCCAGATCGACGACGCCCTCGTCGGGCTCGACCCCCGCTTTGTCCAAGAGAGCCCGCGCCCCCTCGGTGTGGCCGATCGCCTTAAGGTGGCCGAAGGCGTCCATGACGAACTGCACCGCCGCCGCTTCGGAAGAGAGTTTCTTCGCCGCTGCGGGCGTGAGGATGAGGGCCACGGCGTCGACCGTCACGGAAGGACAGCCGGCCAGTTGGGCATCGGCGGCCTGTTTTTTCCCGTCGCTGAGGGTTGCTCCACCGACCTTGGGGGCGATGACCACCGGGCGGCCGCCCCCGGCGTTGACAGCTGCAACCACCGCGCCAAGCACCTTGGCATCGGAGCCGTCATCGATGAGGATGCCGACCGAGCGACCCTTCAGCGTCTCCTTCATGTTCCCGATGATGCGGACCGCGGGCGAAAGCGGCAGGTCCAGAACCGGCGCGGCGGTGGGACTGGCTTTGGGAAGCTCCATGCCCAGCCCGTCGGCCACACGGGCCGCGAGGGATTCATCGATGTTTCGGATATTGGCGAGCATTCGGGTTCGGATGTGGACAAGCGACACCTTCGACAACTCAAAGATGAACGTTGAAACCACGTGATTCTGCTCGGCCTCGTGCAGCGAGCGGAAGAAGAGACGCGGCTGGGAGTAATGGTCGGCGAAACTCTCGGGCCGGATGCGTTGTTTGACCCCCTCCATCGGCTCCGCGAACGACGTAAAGCCGCGTCCGGGCGTTTCGCGCGGGCCGCCGTCTTCGCCCGCCGCCGGCAGGCTGTTCGGCTCGTAGTTGGCGCGGCCGGTGAAGGTGTTCGTCTGCATATGGCCGTCGCGCTGAAAGTTCGCGAACGGGCAGCCCTTGGGTTGGTTGATCGGGATTTGCGTGAAGTTCGGGCCGCCCAGCCGCTTGAGCTGGGTGTCGAGGTAACTGAACAGGCGGCCTTGCAACAGCGGGTCGTTGCTGAAGTCGATGCCGGGCGGGACATTGGCCGGGCAGAAGGCCACCTGCTCGGTCTCGGCGAAGAAATTGTCCGGGTATCGGTCAAGGACCATCCGCCCCACGATGCGAACAGGCAGGACTTCCTCCGGAATAATTTTGGTGGCATCGAGGACGTCGAACGGAAGGCTGTCGGCGAAGGCCTGGTCGAAGAGTTGCAGCCCGAGTTCCCATTCCGGAAAATCGCCCCGCTCGATGGCCTCAAAGAGATCGCGCCGGTGGTAATCGGGGTCGGCCCCGGCGATCTTGACAGTCTCGTCCCACACCGTTGATTGCAGGCCGAGTTTGGGTTTCCAATGGAACTTGACGAAGGTCGACTTGCCCTCCGCGTTCACAAGCCGGAACGTGTGGACGCCGAACCCTTCCATCATGCGGAGCGAACGCGGGATGGTCCGGTCGGACATCGCCCACATAATGGTGTGGGTGGACTCGGGCATCAGCGAGATGAAATCCCAGAACGTGTCATGGGCCGAGGAAGCCTGCGGGAAGCCACGGTCGGCTTCCATCTTGACGGCGTGGATGAGGTCGGGAAACTTCATGGCGTCTTGGATGAAGAAAACGGGAATGTTGTTGCCGACGAGGTCCCAATTGCCTTCTTTGGTATAGAACTTCACGGAGAAGCCGCGAACATCCCGGGGCGTGTCCACCGATCCCGCTCCGCCCGCAACGGTCGAGAGGCGGGCAAACACGGGGGTGCGCTCGCCCTTGCGTTGGAAGAGATCGGCGCGGGTGATCCCCGCGAGGGATTCGGTCACCTCGAAATAGCCGTGCGCCCCGCTGCCCCGGGCGTGGACGACACGTTCGGGGATGCGTTCGTGGTCGAAGTGGAAAATCTTTTCGCGGAGGACGAAGTCTTCGAGAAGCACAGGTCCGCGAGCCCCGGCCTTGAGTTGATTCTGATTGTCCGAAATCGGGATGCCCTGCTGCGTGGTGAGGGCCGCCACGGCGCCGCCGGAAACCTGATGGGTTTCGCCGCCGGGCGGGGCGGAATCGGTGCCGCGGGCTTCCGCGTCCGAGGTGCGGGCAGGGACGGAGGCGTTCGGCTTGGACTTGCTCATTGCATGCTCCCGCGAAAAAGGCTGACGAATCAAACGAACCGCTCGTGTGGACCCCCTGTGTGCGGCGGGATACTAGCCCGAGCCGTTTTGCCCTGAACATGCGATCCGCGTTCGTACCTGGACGCCAAGCGACGGCGCCGGGAACGTCGGAGCTCATCGCCTTCGGTAGTGACTTCTGGCAAGGGCGGCGTCAATCAACGCACGATCGATCCGGTAATCCGCAGGAAAACCGTGGACGACTGCCGAAAGTTCCAGGAAACTGTTTTCATCGGCTCGTTCGAGAATACCGAGCAAACCGGTGACCGCCAGGCCCCGACGACCCGCCGCAAGGCGAGCGGCCCAGTCGTCCAGGAAGACAAAGTCTGCCCCGACTTCCAGGGCGAGGTGGATAGCCGCCATCTCGCCCGCATCCAGTTTAGGAATTACCTCGCAGGACTTGGGTGCTCGGACCCGAATCCAGTCTGGCAACCGTGACATGAATTGTTGGACGTTGGCTGGAGTGGCGAGGTGACTGCATTCTTCCAACACAATCGGGGGAATGAGAACCGACCCGTAAAGATTTGGGAGTACGTCGATACAGCCGAGTCGGATCAGGAAATCCAGCGGTGAACCGTCCGAAACGACCATCATCAGGCCGTCTTCCCGAAGACACGTTCGTGCGATCGCCGGTCAGCGTCCAGATCCTCGAGTGAATAATTGAGGGTGACGCGGCGATCGTCCAGCCACTAATTAACACTCCAGCGGTCGCCCAGACAAAGTATGCGGCCAACCTCCGCAGCGCCAAGCTTTCTCGAGCGTTAGCCCTCGATCGCGAGGGCCTCCAGCGCCGCTCGTCCGAGGTCAGAACCCCACACTTCGCGGAGCGACCGAGCTTGATCGTCGGGAATGTGAACGGTGAATGTCATCGGCACGTTTCCTTTATCCGTTTCAAGCGCAGCGAGTTTCGGAAGGCGTCGTCCGCCGGTCGCAGAGGGCTGAAAACCCCCTGGCGCGCGGGGTGTGGTCGTCCGCCGGATATTGGCTTGGGTTCCGCGCTCCCGCGCGATCCCCTCTAAACTCCGCCCCATGATCGACCTGAAGCACCTCCGAGAAAACCCGCAGCATTACATCGACGGAGCCCGGAAGAAAGGCGTAGCGGTGGACATCGGTGGTTTGGTCGCTCTCGATACCGAGCGTCGCGCTGCCCTGGTACAGATGGAAGGGTTGCGGGCCGAGCAAAAGCGGATCGAGAAAGATTCGGGTCCGCAGATCGGGCGGCTGGCTGGGGCGATCAAGAAGGCGGTGGGCGATGAGGCCGCCGCGATGCAGCGGGAACTGGACGAACTCAAATCCCGTCCCGCAACCCTCAAGGCCCAGGTCGCCGAGTTCGAGAGTACGTTGCAGGCGTTGGAGCCGCGCATCTCGGAACTCCTGCTCCAGATTCCGCTCCCCCCGGACGCCGACGTCCCGCTCGGGACCGGGAGCGACGGGAATATCGAGAAGCGGCGATGGAACCCCCCGGGCTTCGACGCCGCGACCCCCTTCCGGGAGAACCGCGGCTTCGCTCCCAAGACCCACTTGGAACTCGTGCGCGACCTCAAACTCGCGGACTTTGAGCGGGGCGTCAAGTTGGGCGGCTCGCGCAGTTACATCCTGACCGGCGACGGCATGCGGTTGCACCAGGCCGTGCTGCGGTACGCGGTGGACTTCATGACCGAGCGCCACGGCTTTTCGCCAATGAGCGTGCCGGTGTTGGTCCGCGAAGAAGCGATGGTGGGGACGGGCTTCTTTCCCGCGGGGCGTGAGCAGGCGTACCAAATCGAGGAAAGCAAGCGCGGCGGCGGATACGACCTCTTCCTGACCGGGACCGGCGAAGTCGGACTGATGGGAATCCACCAGAACGAGATTCTGGACGAGGCCGTGCTCCCTCTGAAGTACGTCACGGTCTCGACGTGCTTCCGACGCGAAGCGGGGGCGGCCGGCAAGGACACCGCCGGGCTCTACCGCATCCACCAGTTCGACAAGGTCGAGCAGGTCGTGATCTGCAAGGCCAACGAGGCCGAGAGCCGCGCATGGCACACCCGCATGATCGGATTTGTGGAAGAACTCCTCCAGAGCCTCGAGATCCCGTACCGCCTGCTCCAATGCTGCACGGGTGATCTTGGCGTCAAGAACGCCGACATGGTGGACATCGAAAGTTGGATGCCGGGCCGCGGCGAAGTCGATCAGGGCGGGCGACCGATGGGGGCGTACGGCGAGACCCATTCGGCGAGCCGCCTCTATGACTATCAGTGCCGCCGGCTCAACATGCGCTACCGAACGACCGGAGCGGATGGCAAGAGCGAGACGGTGATCTGCCATTCCCTCAACAACACGGTGCTCGCGTCCCCGCGAATCCTGATCCCACTGCTGGAGATCCACCAGCGTGCGGACGGGCGAATCAGTGTGCCCTCGGTGCTGCGCGGATACATGGGCGGACGCGAAGTGGTTTGAATGAACGGGTCGGAAAAATCCCCCTCCGCTTTGCGGAGGGG